>PNMH01000055.1 GCA_013823505.1 Polaromonas sp.
GGCCTGGGTGAGCAGGCGCTGTATGGCGCGGTGTGGGGCACGCTGGGGCAGGTCTACGGCAACCCCCAGTCGAGCATCGGCACGCCGTTTTCGGGCTACGACATCAACGTGCCGCAGCTCTACGCCAACGTGGACCGCACGCGCGCCAAGCAGATGGGCATCAACCTGGCCGACATCTACGACACCATGCAGGTGAACCTGGGCTCGCTCTACGTGAACGACTTCACCCAGTTCGGCAAGACCTACCAGGTGGTGGTGCAGGCGGACGCGCCGTTCCGCAACAACGCCGAAGCCATCACCAACCTCAAGACGCGCAACGCCGCCGGCGAGATGGTGCCGCTGGGCGCACTCATGACGGTGGAGCCCACCTTTGGCCCCACCCGCGTGACGCGCTACAACGGCTTCCCCTCGGCCGACATCAACGGCGCGGCCAACCCGGGCTTCTCGTCGAGCCAGGCCGAGGGCGAGATTGAGACCTTGCTCAAGAACACGCTGCCGCGCGGCATGAGCTACGAGTGGACCGAGCTGAGCTACCAGGACCGCTTGACGCGCGACATCACCCTGCCAGGCACACAGACCAAGGTGCCGATCCTGGCGGCGGTGCTGGCCATTTCGGTGCTGCTGGTCATCCTGGTGCTGGCCGCGCAATACGAGAGCTGGAGCCTGCCCATGGTGATCGTGCTCATCGTGCCCATGGGCATTCTCTCGGCGCTGTTCGGGGTGTGGCTCTCCAGCTTCCCGCCGTTCTCACAGCCGGGGGACTTGAACATCTTCACGCAGGTGGCCCTCGTCGTGCTGGTGGGGCTGGCCTGCAAGAACGCCATCCTGATCGTGGAGTTTGCGAAAGAGCTGGAAGAGCGTGGCGAAGAGCTGTTTGCTGCCATCGTGCACGCTTGCCGCATGCGCTTGCGCCCGATCCTCATGACCTCGATCGCTTTTTGCGCCGGTGTGGTGCCGCTCATTCTGGGCAGTGGCGCCGGCAGCGAAATGCGCCGCGCCATGGGCATTGCGGTGTTCTCCGGCATGTTGGGTGTGACGCTGTTCGGCATCTTTCTCACGCCGGTGTTTTATGCGCTCTTGCGCAGCCGCCGCCGCGCGCGCCACATCGGGGCCGCGCCGCAGGTGGCCGCTGAGGGAGCACGCCATGAATAAGCGCTTTGCCTTTTCCCTGTTGGTCACCGCAGCGCTCGCAGGCTGCAGCGCGGTGGGCCCCGACTACCAGCGCCCCGCCGCCCTGGCAGACGCGCGCTTCATCAACGCCGGCGCGACGGCTGTGAACACCCAAGCGCCCACGGCGGACATCGCCACCTTCTGGCGCGGCTTCAACGATGCCCGCCTGAGCGCCCTGATCGAACGCGCTTTGCAAGTCAACGGCGACGTGCGCATCGCACAAGCCCGCCTGCAGGAGGCCCGCGCCAACCAGGGCGAGGCCGACGCTGCCGGCCTGCCCGGCGTGGGCATCGACACCAGCGTGGAGCGCTCGGTGCGCCCCATCACCCAGCAGCCCGGCACCACCCGCAGCGCACGCACCGGCACCGCCTACGACGCGAGCTTTGTCGCCAACTGGGAGATCGACCTGTTTGGTGGTGTGCGCCGCAGCCGAGAAGCCGCCGCCGCGCGCGTGAGCGCCAGCGAAGCCGGCCTGAACGCGGCCCACACTGCGGTGGCTGCCGAGGTGGCGCGCAACTACCTGGAGCTGCGCGGCCTGCAAGAACGCCTGCGCGTGACCCAGGCCAGCCTGGTCAATCAGCGCGACGCGCTGGGCATCACCAACGCCCGCGTGGACAACGGCCGAGGCACCCAGTTCGATCTGGCCCGCGCACGGGGCCTGGTCGCCAGCACCGAAGCGGCCGTGCCGTCGCTGCAGACCGCCATCGAGCGCGGCGTGTTCCGCTTGGCCACGCTCACGGCGCAAACACCGCGCGCGCTGCTGGCCGAGCTGAGCGCACCCGCGCCGTTGCCCGGCCTGCCCGTGACCGACCTGGCCACGCTGCCCGTGGGCACGACCGAGCAGTGGCTGCAACGCCGTCCCGACCTGATGGCCGCTGAACGCGAACTGGCCGCGGCCACCGCCAACATCGGCGTGGCCACCGCCGCGCTGTACCCGCGCCTCTCGCTCTCGGGCCTGCTCGGCCTGAACGCCGCGCGCATCGGTGACTTGAACGACAGCCAGTCGGCCCGCTACGCACTGGGCGCCGGCATCAGCTGGACGCCGTTCGACTTCGGCGCCATTCGCTCGCGCATCCGCGCCAGCGAAGCCCGGGCACAGCAAAGCCTGGCCAGCTTCGAGCAGACCGTGGCCGTGGCGCTGGAGGAAACCGAAGGCGCCTTCAGCAGCTACAGCCGCAGCGCCGAACGCGCCGAAAAGCTCGATGTGGCCGCCCGCAGCGCCGAAGAAGCCGCCGGCCTGGCCCGGCTGCGCTATGACGCTGGCGTGACCGACTTTCTGGCGGTGCTCGACGCCGAGCGAGAAGTGCTCAACACGCGCGACCAGCTGGTGCAGGCCCAGGTGGGCACGGCCACCGCGTTGGTCTCCGTGTACCGGGCCCTGGGCGGCGGATGGACGCCACCGCCGGCAACGGCCACCACGGTGGGGCAGGGCCCCGCAAGCCGCTAGCGGTCAGGGAGGGCGAGGGGAGGGAAGCGAGGAGTACCCTGTGCACCATTCATTGGTTGATCAGGAATTCATCATGGAAACGTCATTCCACCGCTTCACGGATCTCTTCGCCCAACTCGGCCTGCCGTCCGACCCCGCGTCCATCGAAGCCTTTCTGCGCGACCACTCACCCCTGCCCGACCACGTGCGTCTGGCCGACGCGCCGTTCTGGACCGCTGCACAAAGCGTTCTGCTGCGCGAGGAGATCCAGGAGGACGCGGATTGGGCGGAGGTGGTGGATCGCTTGAATGTGGCGCTTCGGGGCGAGGGGAATTAGTCGTCGCGCTGTTTGTCACACAGGTTGAAACCTGGCTCCAGGCCATCCATGAGGCCGTTTGGTGCGCAGGGCCCTTCCGCTGGCAGCGCCAGCGCATGAAAGTTGCCTTCCGAGCGGGGAGTTGGCCTGAGTCGGACGGTTCTTGGCTACAGTAGGCAGCCATGAACATCCTTCTCTTTTTCGGTGGCCTCGCCTTGCTCGTTCTGGGTGCCAGCTTGCTGGTGCGCGGCTCGTCCAAGCTGGCTCTGTCGTTTGGCATCAGCCCGCTGGTCGTGGGACTGACGATCGTTGCGTTCGGCACCAGTGCACCCGAAGTGGCGGTGAGTGTGGGGGCCGTGCTCGATGGAAAAACCGACATTGCCATTGGCAACGTGGTGGGCAGCAACATCTTCAACGTGCTGTTCATCCTGGGCATCAGCGCCTTGATTGCACCGCTGGTGGTGAACATTCAGCTGATCCGGCAAGAGGTGCCGATCATGATCGGTGCAAGTTTTCTCCTGCTTGCTTTGGGCTTGGACGGTCGGCTTTCGTTTTTCGATGGCGGCGTTCTCTTCGTGCTGCTGGTGGCTTACACGGTCTTCCTGATCGTGCAGTCGCGGCGCGAAACGCAGCTCGCCAAGGATGAATACGCCAGCGAGATCAAACCCGCAGCGCCGGGCGCTTGGGACGATCGATTGCCGGTTCAGTTGCTGTTGATCGCCGCTGGCCTGGCGGCTCTGGTGTTCGGTTCCGAGTACCTGGTGCAGGCATCGGTGAGCTTCGCCAAGGCCATGGGCGTGAGCGACCTGATCATTGGACTGACCATCGTTGCCGCCGGCACCAGCATGCCCGAGGTGGCCACCAGCATCACCGCCGCCATCAAGGGCGAGCGCGACATCGCAGTGGGCAACGTGGTGGGAAGCAACACCTTCAACATTCTGGGCTGCCTGGGCGTCTCGGGTCTGGTGTCGGGTGACCTGGGCCTGGCCATGGCGCCCTCGCTGCTGGCCTTCGACATCTGGGTCATGCTGGCCGTGGCGCTGGCCTGCCTGCCGGTGTTCATGACCGGTCGCGAGATCGCTCGCTGGGAAGGCGGGGTCTTCCTGGGCTACTACGTCGCCTATGTGGCCTACCTGATCATGGCCGCACAGCAGCACGAAGCGCTGTCGGCTTTCTCGGGCGTCATGCTCAGCTTCGTCGTGCCGCTGACGGTCGTGACGCTGGTGGTCGTGTTGATCCGGCGTCCGAAGGCAACCGGTCTCTCGTGAGTCGATCATCCGGTTGGCCAAGTGACTCAAGCCACTTGCTTGCCGAGCGTCGGATCCAACAAGAAAGTCGTTGCTGAACCAGCCCGCTTTCGATGGCTTTGACAAGGTCTGCCTGAGCGACACTTGTCCAAACACCAACGACATTCAGGGACCACGATGCAGATTCTGACGAGCTTGCTGACGCTGATCGTGCTTGCGCGCGTGCTCGGGCACTTGTTCACACGCTGGGGGCAGCCCGCCATCGTCGGCGAGATGATGGCGGGCATCTTGCTCGGGCCGGCCATCCTGGGGCTGGTTGAACCCAATCCGGCGCTCTCCGGCATCGCCTCCCTGGCGATCTTCCTGGTGGTGCTCGATGCCGGTCTGGAGATGAGTTTTCAGGACGTGCAAGCCGCCATGCGCGGGCGCGGTTTCGTGGTCGCCATGGTCGCGTTCTTTCTGCCCTTCGGAGCGGGAGCGGCCGTGGCCTGGGCCTTCGACCAGGACCTCATGCGCATCATCTTTCTGGGCCTCTGCATTTCCATCACGGCCATGCCCGTGGCGGTGAAGATGCTCGACGAAATGGGCTTGCTGCAAACCCCCATCGGCCGCTATTCCATATCGACGGCGGTCATCAACGACATCATGGCGCTGTTCATCCTGGGTGTGCTGCTGGCGCTGCCTGCCCAGACCAGCTGGGCCGCGATCCTGGCCACGGGCGGCGTGGTGACCCTGAAGCTGCTGGTGCTTGCGGCGGCGGTGCTGGGCCTCAATGCCCTGCTCAACCGGTTGCACCGCAGAGGTGTCGACATCTCGGCGGGACCGGAGAAGCTGGCTGCGATGTTCGGCCCCGAAGCCGTGTTCGGGATCGTGATCGTTTTTGTCCTCGCGTTCGGCTCACTCAGCGAGAGTCTGGGCTTTCACTTCGTCATCGGCGCGTTCTTCGGCGCCTTGCTGCTGGACAAGCGCCAGTTCGCACCGGCGCGCTATGCCGACCTGCGCCACACGCTCAGCTCGATCACCGGGGGGTTCCTCGCGCCGGTGTTCTTTGCTTACCTGGGGCTGGAGTTCCAGATATCGGCGTTGGCTGACTTCGCCTTTGTGGCAGCAGTGCTCACCGCCGCCATCGCGTCCAAGGTGTTGGCCGGATGGATGGGTGGCAGAGCCATCGGCATGTCCAACAGGGAGGCGCTTGGCCTGGGATTCATCCTCAACGGACGAGGTGCAATGGAACTGGTGGTGGCCAGCATCGCACTGGAGCGCGGCTTCATCGGCCATGGCATGTTTTCGGTGTTGGTCCTGATGGGCGTGGTGACCACGCTGCTGGCACCCATCTCGTTCAACGCCGCTGTCGATCGCAAGATGCGGGATCACTACCGCGAGACCGGCCACCTCTAGCCTCTTTCCTGTCGATCGCGAGTCGGATGCGTCCTCGGCCTGGATGAGCGGGATGCAGCCCTTCTTCTCCGACACGCCTGTTCGCATTCAGCGCACCTCCCATGAACACTCTCCAATACGACTGGCGCAGCATCGCTGCGCTGAATGTGGTGTCCACGCTCGCTCAGGTCGGGCAGTTCGGCATTCCCTTCATCGTCATTCCGCTGTGGCTGGAGCAACAGGGGGCCACGACCCTTCAGCTCAGTCTTTTCGCTTCATCGCTTTGGCTGGGCCAATTGCCCGGCCTGCACTGGGCGCCACGCATGACGCAGATGCTGGGCGCCAAGCGCGTGATCCTGATCGCGCTGTTGGTCACTGTTCTCGCACTGAGCCTGCTGGCCACTGGTGTTCACGCCTTGTGGCTGGCAGCAGGTCTGCTGGCGGGCTTTGGACAGGGTTTGCGCTGGATTGGTCTGGAGCCCTGGCTCTACAACATCGCCCCGGGGCATGCCCGGGGGCGCTTGGTGGGGTTTCATGAATCGCTGATTGCGTTGGCGCCCATCGTGGCGCCCGCCCTGTGCGGTTGGCTGGGCATCGAAGGTGCCACGCCTTTGCTGCTGGGCATGGGCTTCGTGATGGTCTCTGCGCTGCCCATGCTCTGGGCCACCGAAGAGCCGCGCAGCGTGCCCGACCCGACGTTGCCCGCCGCCAGGACCCAACCGTTCTGGCGCCTTCCCAAAGAGACGATTCTTCTTATCGGTGTGGCCGTGGCGCTGTTTGGAGGGATGTCCGAGTCCGCGTTTGCCGGCTTGTTCTCGATCTACGGCAGGGCCCACCAACTGGATGTCACCCAAATCGCCAGCTTGTTGATCTCGTTCGGCGCAGGCGGTCTGCTGCTGCAATACGCTGCGGGTTGGCTGGCAGACCACCGCGGCATTGGCTTTGCCTGCCTGACCTGCAGCGTGTGTGCTGCCGGTGTGGCTGTCTTGCTGACGTTGCCGTTGGGCATGGTGTGGCTGCACATCGCCGTCTTCGCGTTGGGGGGATTGGTCACGGCCTATCTGACACTGGCCCTCATTGCCAGCGCCAAAACCAGCAGCGGCAACATGGCGCGCAACATGAGTGTGGTCTCCATGGTCTACACCGCAACTGCCATTGTTGGGCCACTCCTGGCTGGTGGCGCCATCAAAGTGTTGGGTGGCAACGGACTGATGTGGACCTTGGCCGCGTTTGCCTTGGTACTGACCGCGTGGCTGTCGCGAATCGTCTCTCGAGATGCTGTCCGGCCCGCCGCTGTCTGATGAGCCGAAGCATGGGAACTGAAGCGGTGCACCTCTAGGCGTCAATCCTGGATGGCGTGTCCGAACCTGAACTGGAACACGGCGCCTCGCCCTACCTCACCCTTGCCGAAGATCTGACCCCCATGCCGCTCGATGATTCGGTGCACGGTGGCCAAGCCGATGCCTGAGCCCTGAAACTCGCTGGGCTGGTGCAGTCGTGTGAACGGCTTGAAGAGGCGGTCCGAGCGGGACATGTCGAATCCCGCGCCATTGTCGCGGACAAAAAACGTCGGCGCGTTGGTCTCGCTGGAGGGAACACGCCCGAATTCGATACGGGGTTGCTGCGTGTTTCGCGAATACTTCCAGGCGTTGCCCAGCAGGTTCTCCAGCGCGATCTGGGCGAGGTGGGGGTCACAGTCAGCAAAGAGTTCAGGTTCGATGACCACCTCGACCGAATTCTCAGGATCGCGTTGCCGCTCCTGTCGGATCACCTCTTCGGCCATCACGCTGAGATTCGCCCACGTGCGTTGCAGCTGGGTCTGGCTGACCCGCGCCAGCGCCAGCAAGTCCTTGATCAGGCCACCCATCCGGCTCGCAGACGCCATGACGCGGTTGATGATCGCGTCGTCCTCGGGACGGACGCGGTCGCCCATTTGTTCCCTGAGAACATGCATGAAGCCGTCGATCGAACGCAGGGGCGACTTCAGGTCATGCGAAACCGAGTAAGCAAAGCTGTCGAGCTCGCGGTTGATGTGCTGAAGCTGCGCAGTGCGGGCCTGGACACGCTGTTCCAAGGTGTCTTGCAGGCGCTGGATTTTCAAATCGCGCCGCAGCCGCATCAATTCGGCGCTGCTGCGGCTGGCGAATATCGATGTCAGTGCCTGAATATCGGCACCGATCTGGGCGGAGTGCTCCCAGGCGACGGCCAGAAGGCCGATGGATGTCCCGTCCGGGTCGCGCAAGGCAATTCCCGCGACCATGTGGGAATGCTCGTCGGCAAAGGCAACATCAGACAGCAGGGGCACGCCCGCGGGCAACTCGATGACACACAGGCCATCGCTGGCCAGCATCGCTGCAGCGCTGGGCTCGTGCAGGTGCACGAGGCGATTGGGTTGCAGGCTGCCGTTGTGCGTCAGGCCCAGCGTGTTGATGCCACCACCTTCTGCCGTTTCACCAATCACAACGATGGTTGCCCCCAGGGCTGCCACCATGTGCTCGGTCACCGACAGGAAGAACGCCTGTCCGATTTTGGGTGAAACCCCTTCAGCAAGATTCATCAGCATGCTGCGGCGCCGCATCTCTTCGGCCACATTGAGGACGAAGGAGAGGGCGCAGGCTTCTCCTTCGATGTCGATGATCTCGGCCCATACCTTGACCTCGACCCGTTCGCCCTTGCGGTTGCGCACCTCCGTTTCGTAACCCATCAGGCGACCGTTGCGCTGCATGGTGCTGACATAGTCTTCGCGCACCTGCTGACTGGGCCAGACACCTGTTTCGAGCGATGTCTTTCCAATGAAATCCTGGGGGCCACCACCAAACACCTGCGCGCAGGCGGCGTTGACTTCCAGGTAGCGCCCGTCGCTCAGGCGCGTCAGGGTCATGCAGATCGGGCTGTACCGAAAGGCTTTGGAGAAACGCGCTTCAGACTGCTGCAGGGCTCTGCGTGACTTTTCCTCGGCGCTCATGTCGACCACCATGCCGATCATCAGCCTTTCATTGCCCTGCTGGATGAGTTCGGCGTAGATCAGCGAATCGAACTGGGAGCCATCGCGGCGCAAGCCGCGGGCATGCATGCCGTTGACCCGACCCTGCGTCTTCAGGGTTTGTCGAAAGGCTTCCTCTTCGGCAGGATCGGCCCACAGGTTGGGCGGCTGTTGGCCCACAAGATCCTTGCGGGAGAAGCCACTTGCCAGGACATAGGCATCGTTGACATCAACCGTCAGGCGGTTGTCCAGAGACTGCACCAGGCACGCCACCGGGTTGTTTCGGAACAGCGCCTTGAAGCGCTCCTGGCTTTCCTTCAAGGCGGCTTCTGCTTCGTAGGCCAGCCTCAGCGCTTCTTTCTGCGTATCGAACGCTTCCTGGAGTCGGTACTGACCGGCCAGAGCGCTGATCAAGATGATCCCGATCACCACCGACTGGATCACCCACACGGTCCAACCCGTGGGCGGCAGCGCGCCGGGCAGCATGCCGCGCTGCTCAAACCAGTTGATCGCCCCGAGTGCGAAGATGCAATACAGCACGATCGCGATCATCTTTGCTCGCGAGAGGAAAGTGCTTGCCAGCACGATGGATGACACCATCACGAACACGCCAGAACTGCGAACGCCCCCGGTGATCACGGTGGTGACTGTGGCGATCGTCAGAATCACCAGGACCAGACCATGGGCTGCGATGGTGACCTGTCCGCGTTGGAGCAGCAAGCCCAGCACCCACAACAGGACACCCGTGGCGCCGACCAGCAGTGTCAGTTGCGTGATCCCGTCGCGCAGAAAGAGTGCCAGTGCGATGGTCGGGGCGGCGAAGCTTGCGGCCAGCAGCAGCACGCGAAGGGCTTTGACGCGGTGCTGGTCAAGTGTGTCGGACGAACCTTCCAGCGGAAATTCGCCTGGGGGTGGGGTGGCGTGCTCAGGCATCAGGCGTCTGCTGGCAGAACAGTGCCCGCGCTGAAACAGGACTGAGCACGGTCGACACTGCCCTGCAAAGCAGCGTTGGTGTTCACCGCCTTCAACCGGTGTGCATGGGTGTCAGGGGCGCGGGTTGGCGATGTCGTGGGCCTCATGAAGGTTCTTCGGTTTTTGAGTCCGCAAGTCACGCCTTGTCACCAGCATGTTCCTGCGCAAACCCCCCTGATGAGTGAAGTATCGACTGTTGCGCGGACACCTTGATCGAAATGAGCAGAAAGTACAGCGGCACCGGGTGCGGCGGCGCCACTGCACCGTGGAGCCTGTGCTGGGCTGCTCAGGTTGCAGTTCGTCTTGTTTCAGATTGGAAAACAACGCCTCCAACAGGTGGGTGGCCTGCATTTGCCAGGCTCCAGCGGCGGGCGGTCAGCTCTGCCGGTCCGTCGGCAACAGATCAGCCCGAGACGGTGACACCCCTCTCACAAGGTACTCGAGCACCCTTGGCGACTCAAAACCGCATTCCAAAAGCCAACGTTGCGCCTTGCGACTTCACGCCGCTTTCCTTGTAGTAGCTGGTCCAGTTCGCCTGCGCATACGAGGTCTTGGTCAGGTTCAGGTTGGCGCCCAGGCCGTAGGCGGTGCCTGTGTCGCTGTCGCTGGTGCCCGACACGGTGATCTTGGTGCGCAGGTAGCCCAGGCGGGCAAACAGCTCCACGTTGTTGCTCACCATGACGCCGGGCTTGATGAAGAAGCCAGCGGCGCTGTCGATCTTGGCGTTGAGGCCGACCGGTGTGCCGTTGAACTCGAGCGGCTCCCGGGTGCTGGCCAGTCCCAGAAAGCCTTCGATGGCCACGTTGGGGTGCACCTGGTAGCCCAACACGGCGGACAAGCCGGTGGGCTTGGCCTTCAGCTTGGCGCCGTTGCTGATGATTTCCAGGTTGACGGCGGTGAGGCCGATTTCTCCATAGAGCTTGGAGGCGGCTGGCGCCTGACTCTGGGCATGTGCGCCTGCGGCGGCCAGCGAAAAGAGGGCGGTGGCAATGAGTTGGTGTGCGACGGTCATGGTGAATGCGGGAAGTGAATCCACAAAAGTAGGAATGAGCCCGAGCCTACCAAGCAGAAAAACCTGACTTCTCAATAAGTTAGACCTAAGGTACCAACGAGTTGTGGTCCAGCAACGCCCGGTGCGAAAAGCCACCCCCGGATCGGGGTTGCCAGCTGCGGATTCATGGATTCATCGCCGCTGGCAAGCGGTCTGGTGCGGTGGATGTCGCCGACAGGTTCGCCAGCGCACAGACCCACCCGGCGAATGTTTTTACCGTGGTGCCTCCATTGACCGATGACGAGGACCCCCATGCACATCGAAACCCAGACCACCCCCGAGCTCAAGCACATTGCCGAGTTGATCAAGGGCATTGCCACGTCGATGCTCACCACCATCGAGGCCGACGGGTCGCTCGCCAGCCGCCCCATGTACGCGCTGGAAATGGACGCCACAGGCGCCCTCTGGTTTTTCACCGACACGCGCTCGTCCAAGGTTGAGCGCCTGGGCGTGGCCAACCTGGCCTTCACCGACCTGGACGACAGCACCTATGTGTCGCTCTCGGGGCACGGTGAGATCGTCACCGACCGTGGCCACATCGAACGCTTGTGGTCGTCGTTTGCTCGCCCCTGGTTTCCCGACGGTCCGGATTCACCGAACCTGGCCTTGTTGAAGTTTGTGCCCCACTCGGCCGACTACTGGGACGCGCCCAGCAGCAAGATGGTGCGTGCGGTGAGTGACCTGGTGTCCATCGTGGCGGGCAAGCCCATCGGCATGGGTGAGCACGGTTCGCACGAAGGCCTGTCGGGCGGCGCGTTGCTGGTCGGCAACCGCGCATGAACAAACCCATTCCGGCCAACGAGCCCGGTGTGCCCAACCAGCCGGTGGAGCCCGACACGCCGTTTGAGCTGCCGCCCGAAGACGGCAAGACACCCCTGCAGCTGCCGCACGAACGCGACGAAGACACCGACATGACCGACGACCAGCCGGACCCGAAGATCCTGCAGGCCTACAAAGACCTGAAGCAGGGCCAGGTGGACACCGACATGCGGGCCACGCCGGGGCAGGACGCGGCGAAGCGCGCCCAGGATGTGCCGGGCGCGGGCGGGCAGCACCCGCCGCAGGACGAAAACAGCGTTCGTCGACGTTAGCGGGGGGCGTGGCCGGGGAGGGTCGCGCCACAACGGTGGCAGAATCCGCGCTCCCCATGGGCCGGCGCTTCCGCTTGAGTCTCGGGGGCAACCTCCCCACCGCTCCCCATGACTCCTCCGCTCCACGGCACGCTCGGCATTGACTTCGGCACTTCCAATTCGGCCATGGCATGGGCTGATGTTCGCGGCACGGCGCGCCTGATTCCCCTGGAGGGCACGGCGGTTTCCATGCCCACGGCGGTGTTCTACAACTCGGAAGACGGCACCACGCATTTCGGTCGCGATGCGGTGGCGCACTACCTCTCAGGCACCGAGGGTCGGTTGATGCGCTCGCTCAAGAGCCTGCTGGGCAGCCCGCTGCTGCTGGAGACCACGGTGGTCAACCACCAGCAGATCAGTTTTCAGGAGATCGTGGCCACCTTTCTTGCTGCGCTGCGCGAGCGCGCGGCGCAGACGCTGGGCGTGGCGCCAACCAAAGTGGTCATGGGCCGGCCGGTGCATTTTGTGGACGACGACCTGGAGCGCGACGCACTCGCGCAGGATTCGTTGCTGCAGGCTGCGCAGGCCGTGGGTTTTCGCCAGGTCTCGTTCCAGCTGGAGCCGATCGCTGCTGCGCTGGACTACGAGCGCCGCCTGGACAGCGAGAGCGTGGTGCTGGTGGTCGACCTGGGCGGGGGCACGTCGGACTTCACCGTGGTGCGCCTGGGCCCGCAGCGCATGAAGCTCGCCAACCGCGCGGGCGATGTGCTGGCCACCACCGGTGTGCACATCGGCGGAACCGACTTTGACCAGAAGCTCAGCCTGGAGCAGGTCATGCCGCTGCTGGGCTACAAGCACCTCGGGCCGCAGCAGCGCGAGGTGCCCAGCCGGGTGTTCTTTGATCTCTCCACCTGGCACCTGATCCAGTGGCTGTACCAGCCGCGCGCGCTCAGCCAGGCGCAGCAGCTGCGCGTGAATTACAGCAACGTGGCGCTGCACGAACGCCTGATGAAGGTGCTCAAGCACCGCGACGGTCACCGAATTGCCCACGAGGTGGAGCAGGCCAAGATCCGCTGCTCGGAACAGGACGGCGCCACGCTGGTGGACTTGTCGGAAGTGGAACGCGGGCTCACCGCCGACATGCACGCCGACGCCATGCGCAACCACCTGGGCACGCTGCTGGCGCGCACCGTGGCCTGCGCGCGGGAGTGTGTCCAGCGCGCCGGGTTGACCGACGCGACGCTGGACGCGATCTACCTCACCGGCGGCTCATCGGCCCTGCGGCCTTTCCAGCGCGCCCTGCAGGCGGAGTTTCCGGGTGTGGCCATGGTCGAGGGCGACCTGTTCGGCGGCGTGGCCTCGGGGCTGGCTTACAGCCGGTCGTGAACTTGGCAGCGAACCCGTCCTCCAAGCGCTGTATATCGTGAACACAGGAGATCGAACCATGCGCATCGTGTTGTCCTTGCTCACCGCTGCGGCGGTGTTGTCGGCCTGCAGCGGCTACGCGCCGCCGGCCCAGCTCACCGGTGCCACGCGCGACGAGGTGGTGGCGCGCATGGGGCCGCCGGAGACGCAGCGCCAGGTGGACGGCGGCACCCGGCTGGAGTTTCCGCGCGGGCCCTATGGCCGCCACACATACTTTGTGTACCTGGACGGTGCCGGCCGCGTGACCCGCTCCGAGCAGGTGCTCACCGAGGCCAACTTCACCCAGATCAACCCCGGCATGACGCAGGAGCAGGTGCGCCAGCGGCTGGGTCGCCCGGGTGAGGTGCGGGGGCTCGCCCGATCGCGCGGGCAAGTGTGGAGCTACCGGTACGAAAACCCGTTTTGCCAGTGGTTCCAGGTCGAGATTGCCGAAGACCAGGTGGTGCGGTCTGCCGGCTACGGCGAGCCGCCGGAGTGCGCCAAGCGGGAAGACGTCACCTATCCCTAAGCGCTGTCAGCGGTTGGGGTCCTCGACCTCATCTTTTTCATCGGCCGCAAGCCCGCCGAGCACGGAGCCGCCCAGAGAGCGGATCTCGTCAGTGGCCACGCCCGCCTTGATCAAGCGCTCGTGACCCGGCTCCCACAGGTCCCAGCCCGGCGTGCCCAATGCCCTTTGTATGAAGTCCTCGGGCACCCCCCGGGTGCGGTAAAAGTTCGCTACAAAATGGTCCACCGACGACCACCCTGCGCGCAAACCCTCGCCCAGGAGATGGCTGCGGTGAAAGCCGAGGTTGGCCCCAGGTGCCAGCAAGCGCCGTTCGCCTGCAACAAACACCAAGGTACAGGCGCTGGCGCAAGCGCCGATAGCTTGGGTGTTGAGCGTGCGCTGCAGCGCCACCTGTGCCATGCCATGGCCCTCGGTCGCCAAACCGCCGATGCTGGTGATTTCCAGCACGCGCACCTGGGGGTGTTGCGCCAGTGCGTTCATCAATGCACGTGTACTGCCTACCCCCATCTCGCCCTCGATCTTCAGACGTGTTACCTCGCCGCCAACTGACGGAACCGGCGTGATGGAGACCGCATCAAGCCCCTTCACATACAAAGACCACCAGCCTTGCAGGAGCGCGCCCAGACTGGTGGTCACGGCAAACGCCATCGCCAATGCGACAAGCATGTTGCCCACTAGGCCTACCACCGCGAGCCAGGGCGCCATGCCTTCGCCAACACGGCGTGCGCTGCTACGCATGGCCCCCACGATCCATGCGCTGTTCCACAGCAGCGCCCAGGTAGTCACACCCATCGCCGCCCACAACCAGAACAAGTAGCTGTTCTCCACGTCCCAGGCTTGGCCCTCCAGCCAGCTGGCCGCGCCCAGTGCGAGCAGTGCCAGTGTGAAGCCGGTCACCAGTGTGTTCAGCAGGCTCCAGCGCCCTTGCGTGATGACCCAGAAGCGGGGGTCGAGCTCCAGCTTCCACCAAGGTGCGCCCTCCACGCTGCGCACGATCTTCTCCACGTTGGCGGGTAGCACGTCCCGGTACTTCGCCATGCCGTCATGGCCTTGGTAGTCGGCCCACTGGTGACGCTTGCGAGCCGGTGTCAGTACACTCGCTTCAAGCCAAGCTAGGAGCTTTAGGGTGGACGTGTTGGCGCTTTTTCGGGTGAGCCAGACGAAGGCGCTGGCCTCTAGGTAGGGGTGCGAGGAAGCGTCGGCCAGCCTCACCTGCGCTGGGTGCTTCAGCGCCAGTTCGCTGTCTTTGGCCAGGCCCGGTATCCACTGGCGCAGGTCGTCCAGTCGCAGCCAGATGCGCCCCTCTTCATCCTCAGCCAGCTTGATCTGCCTGTGAGCGTGGCGTTCGGTCCAGTTACGAACCACTGCAATGCGAAGCAGGCGCGCCATGGTTCGTGCAGCTTCAAGCTTTCACGCCGAAGCGGTACACCGTGGTGCCCCGGTAGGGCCGACCCGGGGCCACCACGTTTTGCGGCAGCGCGGGGCAATTGGGGGCGTTGGGAAACCACTGCGGCTCCAGACACAAGGCCGAGCGCGGCCGGTGCCGCACACCCTGCTTGCCCACATCGGGCTTCTCGGCTGCGCCCAGCTGGCCGGCGGTGTACACCTGCAGCAATGGCTCGGTGGTCCACACCTCGAGCGTGCGGCCGCTGGCTTCACTGCTCACCTGTGCGCACAGGCGGGTTTCGGTGGTGGCGTCTGCCAGCGGGTAACTCAGGTCGATGTCGGGCACGTTGCCCAGCGTGGTTGCGCTGCGCAGGTCGTGCACGTGGCCGTTCAAGGTCAAGCGTTCGCCGGTGGCAATGCCGTCCACCCCGGTGGCCAGCACGTCGTGGGCATGCATCACCTGCAACACGTGGCCGTCGATGGTCCGACCCTCGGTCACGCCGTCGAGGTTGAAGTAAATGTGGCTGGTGAAGCTGGCCGGGCCGGGGTCGTCCAGCGCGGTGGCCAGGTGCTCGATCACCAGCGCGTTGTCGTCGCTCAGGCGGTAGGTGAGCTGCAGGTCCAGCGTGCCGGGGAAGTCGTCTTCCGCGGTCAGAAAGCGGTGGTGCAACAGCAGCGTTTGCGCGTCGGGTTGCGCTGCGTCAAACGCGCGGTGGCGCGCGCCGCGCGGCCCGCCGTGGATGCAGTGCGCGCCCGCGTTCGGCGTGAGGTGGTGTTCGCGCCCGTCCAGCGTGAAGCGCGCACCGCCGATGCGCCCGGCGTAGCGGCCCACGAAGGCACCCATGGAAGGCGAGCCGGTGAGCACATCGGCGACGCTGTCGTAGCCCAGCGCCACATCGTCCAGCACGCCCTGGCGATCCGGTGCCACGATCTGCAGCACCTTGGCGCCGAGGTTGGTGATGGCCACCACCATGCCGCGCGCATTGCGCAGCAGAAAGAGGGCGGTGGGGCGCCCGTCCACCGTGCCTGCGAAGCGGGCCGGGTCGAGCAGGTGCGGGAACGGGAGGGGCGTGGACGTCATGTGCCTTATTGTGGGCCGAGCGCGTTGATCAAACGCTGCAGCTGCTCCACCTCGGCGGGCTTGAGGTCGGTCAACGGTGCGCGCACCGGGCCAGCGCCGTGACCGACCAGCTGGGCGCCGGCCTTCACGATGCTCACCGCGTAGCCTTGGCCCTTGTTGCGGATGTCGAGGTAGGGCATGAAGAAGTCCTTGAGCAGCCGGTGCTGCGTGGCGTGGTCGTCGGTGCGCACGGCTTCGTAGAACTGCATCGCGGTCTTCGGGATGAAGTTGAACACCGCCGACGAATACACCGGTGTGCCCAGCGCCTTGTAGGCGGCGGCGTACACCTCGGCCGTGGGCAGGCCGCCCAGGTACGAGAAACGCTCACCCATCTTGAGGTAGATCGACATCATCATTTCGATGTCGCCCACCCCGTCCTTGAAACCAATGAGGTTGGGGCAGCGGTCGGCCAGGATGGCCAGCGACTCGGGCGTGAGCTTGCAGACGTTGCGGTTGTAGACGATCACGCCGAACTTCACGCTCTTGCACACCTGCTCCACATGCGCGATCAGGCCTTCCTGCCCGGCTTCGGTCAGGTAGTGCGGCAGCAGCAGCACGCCGTGCGCGCCCATGCGTTCGGCTTCTTGCGCGTGCGCGATGGCGGTGCGGGTAGGGCCACCCGCGCCGGCAATGATGGGCACCTTGCCGCGGCAGGTGTCCACCGCGGTCTTGATGATCTGGCCATACTCCGCACCCGAGAGAGAGAAGTACTCGCCGGTGCCGCCCGCGGCAAACAGGGCGCTGGCGCCATACGGTGCAAGCCACTCCAGCCGTGCGGCGTAGCCCTTGGCATTGAAGTCGCCGTTGGCGTCGAAGTCGGTGACGGGGAACGACAGCAGTCCGCTGCTGACGATGGTCTTGAGATCCTGGGGGTTCACGGAAGCTTCCTCTGCTTGAAAAATCGGCGGATGAGAAATCAGTCGAGCTTGATGTTGGCTTCGGCCACCACCTCGCCCCAGCGCTTGCGTTCGCGCTCGAAGAAGGTGTCTTGCTCGGTGGGCTGCATGGTGATCACCTCGGCACCCTGGCCGGTGAGGCGGGCGCGCACGTCGGGGCTGCGGATGATCTTGATGAGTTCGGTGTTCAGGCGCGCGATGATGGCTGGCGGCGTGCCGTTGGCCACCAGCACACCTTGCCACGTGCCGGACTCGAAACCGGTGACGCCTTGTTCGGCCAGCGTGGGCACGTTGCCCACCAGCGGCATGCGTGTTTTCTTGGAGATGCCCAGCACCTTCAGGCGCCCGCTCTGCACGTGTGGCAGCGTGGCCAGCATGCCGTTCATGATCACCTGCGTCTGCCCGGCGACGGTGTCGGTCACGGCTTGCGAGCCGCCCTTGTAGGGGACGTAGATCCACTTGGCATTGGTGGCGCGCTGCACCGCCACGCCGGCCACGTGTGGCGCGCTGCCCACCGCGGTCACCGCGAAGTTCAGGTCGGAGGTCTTGGACAGCTCGACCAGTTCCTTGAGGTTGTTGGCTTTCACCGAGGGGTGCACCGCGAGCATGTGCGGCGAGTACGCCAGCATGGTCACGCCGCGCAGGTCCTTGCTGGGGTTGAAGGCCAGCTTGGTGTAGACCGAGGGGCTGATGGCGAGTGCGCCCACGTCGCACAGCAGCAGCGTGTGGCCGTCGGGCGCGGACTTGGCCACCAGGTCGGCGCCGATGTTGCCGTTGGCACCCGCCCGGTTTTCCACCACCACCGGCTGGCCCATGCTCTCCGAGAGCAGCTGGCTGATGGCGCGCGCGATGATGTCGGACGAACCGCCCGGTGGGTAGGGAACGATGAGGCGGATCGGCTTGTTGGGAAAGCTCTGCGCGTGGGCCGGCAGGCCCACGGCGGCGATGGCGGCAGAGGCAGCGATCAGCTGCCGGCGGTTCAAGGACATGGATGTCTCCTGGGGTGTGGAGGAAAAAAGCCGGCAGCTGCAGCGCTCAGAAGCGAGGCTGCGCGCCAGTGAAAGAAGGGTCGTATTTCTGCATCTGCGCGAGGTCGTTGCGGTTGCGGATGCCGCAGTGCAGGTAGTTGTCGTGCAGGCGGGCCAGCGCCTCGCGGTCGATGCGCACGCCCAGGCCGGGCGTGGTGGGCACGCGCAGGCTGCCGTCCTCGAACCGCAGCCGCCCGCCTTGAACCACCTCGTCGTCCTGCCAGGGGTAGTGCGTGTCGCAGGCGTAGGAGAGGTGCGGCACCGAGGCGGCCAGGTGCGTCATGGCCGTGAGGCTGATGCCCAGGTGCGAATTCGAGTGCATCGACAGGCCCAGACCGAAGGTCTCGCACATCAGCGAGAGCCGCTGTGTGGCGCGCAGACCACCCCAGTAGTGGTGGTCGCTCAACACGATCTTCACCGGGCAACCCATCTCCGCGTTGCGCCGGAATTCCTTGAGATCGGTGACCACCATGTTGGTGGCCAGCGGCACCTCGCAGGCGCGGGCCACGGCGGCCATGCCGTCCAGGCCGGGGGCCGGGTCTTCGTAGTATTCGAGCACGCCGCGCAACTGCTCCACCACCTTCAGGCTGGTGGGCACGGTCCAGTTGCCGTTGGGGTCGATGCGCAGCGGTGCGCCCGGGAAGGCCTTGGCCAGGGCCAGCAGGCCCGCCACCTCTTGCTCGGGTGGCAGCGCACCGGCCTTGAGCTTGATGCTCTTGAAGCCGTACTGGTCGATCATGCGGCGCGCCTGCGCCACCAGCTGCTCGGGCGTGATGGCTTCGCCCCAGGGGTCGGCTGCGTAGGGCTTCTCGACGTGTTCGGCGAACTTGTAGAACAGGTAGGCGCTGAAGGGCACGGCGTCGCGCGCTGCGCCACCGAGCAGGTCCACCACCGGCGCGTTGGCCAGCTGGCCTTGCAGGTCCATCATGGCCACCTCGAAGGCGCTGATCACTTTGGCCACGGTCTTGGACACATGCGTGCCTGGCGCCAGCGAGACCTGGGTCCCGAGGAACTCCGAGGCCGTCTGCTTCGGCGTGACCAGCGCGGCCACGCGCACTTCCATGTCGTTCAGCGCCCAGGGGGAGAGACCCGTGAGCGCCGGCGCGGCCTTGGCCATGGCTTCGAGCATGGGCAGGTCGCCGTAGCTTTCGTTGATGCCGACCAGGCCCGAGTCGGTCTCGATCTCGATGATAGAGCGCAGGGCCCAAGGCTCGTGGATGCCGGCGGCGTTGAGCAGCGGTGGATCGCGGAAAGCGATCGGCGTGACACGGACGTGTCGGATGGCGTGGGAGGTCATCTTGGAGTGGGCCGAGGCGATGGGATCAGCGCGCGAGCACGGTCTGCGGCAGCCACAGCGAGATGGCGGGCAGGTAAGTCACGGCCATGAGCACGCCGAACAGCGCCACGTAGAAGGGCAGCAGGGCCTTGACCACGGTCTCCATCGGCAGCTTGGCGATCGCACTGCCCACGAACAGCACACCGCCCACCGGCGGTGTGATCAGCCCCATGCCGAGGTTGACCATCATGATCATCCCGAAGTGCACCGGGTCCACGCCCAGCGACGTGACCACCGGCAGCAGGATGGGCGTGAGGATCAGGATCAGCGGGGCCATGTCCATCAGCGTGCCCAGGGCCAGCAGCAGGATGTTGATCATCATCAGGATCACGTAGCGGTTGTCCGACAGCGTGGTGAACATCGTCGTGATCTTCAGCGGGATCTGCATCAGCGTCATGATGTAGCCGAAGCTCGCGGCGAACGCGATCAGGATCATCACGATCGCCAGCGTCTTCACCGTGCGGTGCACCAGCTTGGGCAGCTCGCGCCACTTGTAGTCGCGGTAAATGAACATGGTCACGCCGAAGGCCCAGAGCACGGCAATGGAGGCCGACTCGGTGGCGGTGAACACGCCGGTGAGGATGCCGCCGAGGATGATCACCATGGTCATCAAGCCCCAGAGCGCATCGGCGCAGATCTTCAGTGCCTGCCGCATCGGGATCACGTCGCCCTTGGGGTAGTTCTTGCGCTTGGCGATCACCAGGCACATCACGGCCAGCGTCAGACCGAGCAGCAGGCCGGGCAGCACACCGGCCAGAAACAGCGCGGCAATGGACACCGAGCCTCCGGCCGCGAGCGAGTAGATCACCGCGTTGTGGCTGGGTGGGATCAGGATGGCCTGCACCGAACCGCTGACCGTGACGGCGGTGGCGAATTCGCGCGGGTAGCCCTTCTTCACCATCTCGGGAATCAGCACCGCACCGACCGAGGCCGTGTCGGCCATGGACGAGCCGGAGATGGCGCCGAAGAAGGTGGAGGCCAGGATGTTGACCAGCGAGAGGCCGCCGCGGATGAAGCCGACCAGCACGTTGGCAAACGCGACCAGCCGGCGTGCCATGCCGCCCTCGGCCATGATGGCGCCAGCCAGCACAAAGAAGGGAATGGCGAGCAGCGAGAACTTGTTGACGCCGCTGCTGATGGCGATCATCACCGCGTCCAGCGGGATGTCGATCCACCAGGCGCCGATGAGCGCCGCGATGCCGAGCGCGTAGGCCACGGGAGTGCCAATGATCATCAGCAGGAAAAAACTGCCGAGCAGGATGAGCGCGTCCATCAGGCAGCCTTTTCTTCAGAGTCGGGGAGGAGGTCGAACTGGACCACGGCGCGTTGGCTCTGGTCCCCGTAGAAAAGGAACTCCAGCACGAACAAGAGGGTGACGAAGCCGCCGAGCGGCACCGGCACATAAGTCAGGCCCACGGGCAGCCAGGGCAGTTCGGGGATGGACTGGCCCCAGGTGCCCATGCACAGCTTGGTGCCGTAGAACACCATGAAGGCGCTCATGCCCACCATCAGCAGGTTGACGGCGAAGGCCATGATGCCGCGCACGCCGGAAGACATGCGCTCGGTCAACATGACCACAGCGATGTGGGCGCCGGCGCGGTAGGCCGCTGCGGCACCGAGGAAGGTGAAGATCACCATGAGCAGGATCGAGATCGGCTCGGGCCACTGCGACCCGGTGCCCAGCACGTAGCGCGCGAAGATGCCCCAGGGGATGAATATCGACATGAGGAAGACGCAGGCTCCGGCCACCCAGATGCATGCCAGGTAGACGGCGTCGAGCGCACGGTGGATCGTTTCAGCCATGGTGGTGAATGAGTTGGGTCAGAAAGGAAGCGAAGAAGCGCAGGCGGAGCACTTGCCCCACCCAAGGCGCCCGTGGATCCGGCTCTGCCGGTCCACAGGGCGCGTCCCCCCCGCGGGGGGAAGCCGCCAAGCGGCGCAGGGGGGTAACGCTTACTGAACGGCGGCGATGCGCTGCATCAGGTCTGCGTTGCGCGCGCCGTACTTGGCACGCACCGGGGCGGTGGCGTCAAAGAAGGGCTTGTTGTCGACATCGATGAACTCCACACCAGCGGCTTTGAGCTTGGCCGAGTACTCGGTCACGCTCTTGTCCCACAGCGCGCGTTGTTCCATCTGGGCTTCACGCGCCATCTTCTTCACCAACGCCTGGTCGGCCGGGGTCAGCTTGTCCCAGGTCACCTTGGACATCACCAGGATCTCGGGAATGATCAGGTGGTTGGTCTGGCTGTAGTACTTGGCACCGGTGGTGAAGTGGTTGCTGGTGAACATGCTGGGCGGGTTGTTTTCCGCACCGTCGATCACGCCGGTCTGCAGCGAGGTAAACACCTCGCCGTAGGCCATGGAGATGCCGTTGCCGCCCATGGCGTTCATGGTGTCCACGAACACGGGGTTGCCCATCATGCGGATCTTCTGGCCCTTGAGGTCGGCCGGGCTGCGCACCGGCTTCTTGGTGTACAGGCTGCGCGAGCCGCCGTCCATCCAGCCCAGGCCGACCAGGCGTGCCGGGCTGGCCGTGACCTTGGCCAGCAGGTCGTCACCCACGGCGCCGTCGATCACCTTGCGCATGTGCGTGATGTCGCGGAACACGAAGGGCATGTTGAACACGTCCACCTCGGGCACCACGGGGCCGATCACACCCAGCGAGATGCGGGCCAGCTGGATCGCGCCGAGCTGGGTTTGTTCCACGGCTTCTTTTTCCTGGCCGAGCACAGCGCCAGCGAACATCTGCACCTTGATGCGGCCGTTGGTGGCGGCATCGAGTTTTTTGCCCATGCTCTCCACGGCGGCCACGGTGGGGTAGCCGGCGGGGTGCGTGTCGTGGGCCTTGAGCACGATGTTTTGTGCGTAGGCGCTCAAGGGCATCAGGCCGGCCATGGCCAGGCTCAGGATCAGTCGGCGTTGGGTTTTCATGTTGTCTCCGTTGGGTTGATGTGACGAGGTGAAAAATGCCGCGATGTCTCAGACCACGCAGCGCGGCTCGTCCAGGCCCCTCACGCCTGGACGCAGTGCAAAAACGCCACCGGCCAGCGGCTGGTCGGACAGATCGCCGCCGGGCCGGATGGAGGTGACGAACAAGGTGTCGAAGCCGCTGCCGCCGAAGGCGCACATGGCCGGTTTTTTCACCGGCACGGCGAGCGATCGGTCGAGCCGGCCGTCGGGTGTGAAGCGGTGCACCAGGCCGGCGTCGTTGCCGCAGATCCAGTAGCCACCGTCTTCGTCCACCGCCGCGCCGTCGGGCCGGCCGGGCAGGGGCTTCATGTCGATGAAGACGCGCTGGTTGCGCGCCGTGCCGGTGTCGGTGTCGTAGTCGAAGGCCCACACGGTCTGCACATCGGGGTGCGAGTCCGAGAGGTACATGGTTTGGCCATCGGGGCTGAAAGCCATGCCGTTGGGGGTGATGAGGCCGCTGTGCAAGGTGCGCACCCGCGAGCCTTCCAGCGCGTACACGCTGCCGGCGGCCGAGGCCAGCGACATGTCCATCACCATGGTGCCGGCGCGCAGCCGGCCCTGGCGGTCGCAGCGGCCGTCGTTGAAGCGCATGCCGCCCTGCGGGTGCTGCACGGCGCTGAGGGTTTCGTGTGTGAGCGTGCCGTCGGCGTGGGGGGTGAGCAGCGCCACGCCGGTTTCCATGGCCGCCACCCAGCGGCCGTGCGGCGTGGCTTCGCTGCCTGCAGCCAGCGCGATGCAGCCGGTCATTTCGGGCGTGGGCCACTGGCGCGTCTCGCCGGTGCCGGCGTTCCAGCACCACAGCGCGCGACCCGGGATGTCGATCCAGAACAGGCACTGGCGCTGCGCGTCCCAGACGGGGCTTTCGCCCACGCCGTTGCGCGCATCGACCAGCAGTTCGGCTTGTGCGGTCATGGCGTTCAGAACGGGCCAGCCTTGACGAAGCCACCACCCTGGTAGATGGCGACGGGGTCGTTCAGGTCGGGTGCGCTGGTGCGCGCAAACACCGCTTCGCGGAACACGTCGGAGCTGTCTTTCGCGACATAGCCCACGTGGCGTGCGCGGCTGTTGTCCCACCAGGTCACGGCGTTGTTCGACATGCCGAACACGATGCTGTGGCCCAGCACCGGGGTGCTCAGGCACGCGGTGATGAGGCGGTGCAGATCGTCGAAGCTGAGCCAGGTGGCGAGCATGCGGCGGTCTTTGGGTTCGGGGAACGAGGAGCCGATGCGCACGCACGCGGTCTCGATGCCGTGGCGGTCGAAGTAAAGGCGGGCGAGGTCTTCGCCAAAGGCCTTGCTCAGGCCGTAGAAGCCGTCGGGCCGTGCGGGGTGGTCGGCGTGGATGGTCTCGCTCTGTTTGTAGAAACCGGTCACGTGGTTGGAGCTGGCGAACACCACACGCTTCACGCCGTGCTGGCGCGCGGCCTCGTAGAGGTTGTAGGCGCCCACGATGTTGGCCTGCAGGATGGAGGCGAACGGCGCCTCCACCGAGATGCCGCCCATGTGCACGATGGCATCCACCCCGGCCACCATGGCGTCCACCTCGGCCGCGTTGGACAGGTCGGCCAGCACGATTTCTTCGCCGGCCTTGGCTTCACCCAGGCCTGCCTTGTCGGACAGGCGCAGCACGTCGCAGTTGCCCTTGAGGCGTTCGCGCAGCGCGGTACCCAGGCCGCCGGCGGCGCCGGTGAGCAACAGGCGGTGATGGGTTTTCAAGGTGTTTTGCATGGAGCTCGTGCGGTCAGATCGGGAGTTTTCGGAGGCATTTTTTCGAAGGGCTTGGACTTATCGCAAGTGCTTTGCTACAGTCCGCTCATCTTTCGTTGTCTGTTGTCGGTTGTCAGACAACTTGGCGAATTGTGTGAACCCCGGGATGGGGTGTCAAGGAAAAAACGATGCTCTCCGTGAAAACCCTAGGTTCCGAATCGGGCTCGGTCGAGGCCGTGCTGACACGCCCGCGCCGCCCCCGTGGCCTGGTGCCCGAGATCGTGGACACCCTGGCCGCCGACATGCGCGAAGGCCGGCTGCAGACCGGTGACAAGCTGCCCACGGAGTCCGAGCTGATGGGCCGTTTCGAGGTCAGCCGCACCGTGGTGCGCGAGGCCATTTCGCGCCTGCAGGCCTCGGGTCTGGTGGAGACGCGCCACGGCATCGGCACCTTTGTGATGGCGCCGCCCGAGCAGAGCAACTTCCGCATCGCGCCCGAAGACTTCGCCACCGTGTCCGACGTGATCTCGCTGCTGGAGCTGCGCATCAGCCTGGAGAGCGAGGCCGCGAGCCTGGCCGCCCAACGCCGCGACGACGGCCACCTTCAGAACATGGCCAGCGCACTCGCGGCCTTTGAAGCATCGATCGCCGAGTCGTCCGACGCCGTGCCTTCGGACTTCCAGTTCCACATGGAGGTGGCGCGCGCCACCGGCAACCGCCACTTTGCCGACCTCATGACCTACCTGGGCACCATGATCATTCCGCGCACCCGCATCAACACAGCCAGCAGCGCGCCCGAAGGCCGCCTAGCCTACCTGCGGCGCGTGCACACCGAACACCAGAACATCTACAACGCCATTCGTCAGCGCGACGCTGACACCGCACGCACGGCCATGCGCACCCATCTCTCCAACAGCCGCGAGCGTTTGCGCCGCGCACAGCCCGACTCCCCCACATGAACGACCTGCAATCCTTTGACGCGCGCTCCGGCGCCGCGCACGGCGAACCCCTGCGCGCTTCCACCGCCGACGACATTCACGCCGCCGCGCAAGCCGCCGCCGAGGCGTTTGAAACCTGGGGCAGCAGCACCGGTGAGCAGCGCGCCGGGTTGCTGAACGCGCTGGCCGCGGCCCTGGAGGCCGATCGCGAAGCGCTGGTGGCGCTGGCCGATGTGGAGACCGCGCTGGGCACCGCGCGGCTCAACGGTGAACTCGACCGCACTGCGTTCCAGCTGCGCCGGTTTGCCGACATCGCCACACGCGGTGTGCCCTTCGAGCGGCTGGACGATCCGGCCGTGGCCGGCGCGCCGCCCGTGGGCCACCCGGCCATGGTGTTGCAGCGCGTGCCGCTGGGCCCGGTGGCCATGTTTGCCGCGAGCAACTTCCCGTTTGCCTTCTCGGTGCTCGGTGGCGACACCGCGTCGGCCCTGGCCGCGGGCTGCCCGGTGGTGGTGAAAGCGCACCCGGGCCACCCGCTGCTGTCGCGGCACGTGTTCGGCCTCATCCAGTCGGTGTTGCAGGCGCAAGACCTGCCCGTGGGGCTGGTGAGCATGGTGCAAGGCGCGGGGGTGGAG
>PNMH01000056.1 GCA_013823505.1 Polaromonas sp.
TTCATTGCGCCACGAGACCATGGGCAGGGCGCCGAAGATCACGATGACCATGAGGATCTCGGTGAGCTCCAGACCGCCAGGGACCGAGTGGTCAAAGAAGCGCCGCCCGGTCACGTCCACCAGGGTGAGCCACATGATGGTGAACAAGGCCACGGCGGCCATGAGTCCGGTGGACCACCGCAGCGTGCGTTCGATCGTCTTGAGCATGATGGGTCTTGATGTGAAAAGGCCGGCTGTGCATGCTGCTCAGCCGGCCCGGCAAGGCCACTCGGGTGGCCCGCTGGATTACTTGACCTTGGCGATTTCTGCGCGGAACTCGCCCAGCACGCCTTTGGGATTTTTCAGGCCCTTGACCTGGGCGCTGGCCGCCCATTTGGTCTCCAGGTAGTCCTGCTTGTCCATCACGGCTTTCACGAACGCCTTGTCGGCGGTGATACGGGCCACGCCCTGGCCCTTCTGCAGTTCGCGGCTGGCCGCGTCCACCTTGTCCCAGCCTTCGCCGAACAGGCGGGCAGCCGGTTCGCCCGAGAGCTTGTCGACCACGGCCTTGTCTTGCGCCGACAGGGCGTTGTACTTGGCCGGGTTCATCATGAAGACGAAGCTGGTGTTGTACAGGCCACCAGGGAAATCGGTCGCGTACTTGATCATGCTGAGCTTGAAGGAGGCAATCGATTCGTCGGGGAAGAAGGTGCCATCCATCACGCCGGTGGACAGCAGTTCAAACGACTCGGGTGCGGCCTTGAGGGTGGTGTTCCAGCCCATGGCCTTGGAGAGCTCGTTGATGTTGCCGCCACCGATGCGGAACTTCAGGCTGCCCGCCTCGGCGGCCGAGGTCACCGGTTTCTTGCTGTTGAAGATCACGCCGGGGCCGTGGGTGAACACGGCCAGCACCTTCACCCCGCGGTGCTCACCCAGCGGCGCAAAGTGTTTGCTGTAAATGCGCTGGTAAGCGACCGAGGTGGCCACCGCGTTGTTGCCCAGAAACGGGAACTCGGCGACCTGGGTGTTGATGAAGCGACCTGGCGTGTAGCCATCCACCGTGTACGAAATGTCGGCCAGGCCGTCGCGCACCGCGTCAAAGGTGCCCGGTGCGGCCACCACACCCTTGGGCAGGATGTTGCACTTCATGCGGCCGGTGCTCTCTTTCTCCAGCATGTCGCACCAGGTCTTTTGCGAGGTGCTCAGCGTGTGGCTGGGCGGCAGCCAGCTGGAGACGGTGAACACCGTCTGCGCCGACACCAGGCCGCTGGCCAGGAGCGTGGACGACAAGGCGAGTGCTTTGATGTGGCGTGACTTCATGCGGAAACTCCTGTGTGCGGGGGCAAGGTGGGGGTTGGCAGATGGTTGCTCAACATAAACAAATCAGCAGATTCAATGTAGGCGAGTTCGCGTGTGCGCTGTCTCATGGCTTACCCGAATTCGCCGACCCTTCGGTCGGTGAATGTCGACCCGGGTTGGCGGATGCAGCGACAAATAAGGGCTTTGTGGGTTCGGGTCGTTCTCCTATAATCTCCAAAAAGCACGACCGTTCTTTTTTCGAAAACCCGGATTTGTCCCCCGCCTGACCACCCCCTGCAGGGGGTGGGGCATACAATCCTTGAGTTGACGTGCACGTCAATTCGCACGTCCCTTTCCACAACAGCAGGAGCAACCCAACATGAAGGTCATCGTCCCCGTCAAGCGCGTGGTGGATTACAACGTCAAGGTGCGCGTCAAGAGCGACGGCACGGGCGTGGACATCGCCAACGTCAAGATGAGCATGAACCCGTTTGACGAGATCGCCGTGGAAGAAGCGGTGCGTTTGAAAGAGAAGGGCGTGGTTACCGAGGTGATCGCCGTCTCCTGCGGTGTCACCCAGTGCCAGGAAACCCTGCGCACCGCCATGGCCATCGGCGCCGACCGCGCCATCCTGGTGGAGACCACCGAAGAGCTGCAGCCCCTGGCGGTGGCCAAGCTGCTCAAGGCGCTGGTCGAGAAGGAACAGCCCGGCCTGATCATTTTGGGCAAACAAGCGATTGACGACGACTGCAACCAGACCGGCCAGATGCTGGCTGCGTTGGCGGGCCTGCCGCAAGCCACGTTCGCCTCCAAGGTGGAAGTCGCCGACGGCAAAGCCACGGTCACACGCGAAGTCGATGGTGGTCTGGAGACCTTGTCGATCACGTTGCCCGCCGTCATCACCACCGACCTTCGCCTGAACGAGCCGCGTTATGTGACGCTGCCCAACATCATGAAGGCCAAGAAAAAGCAGCTCGACATCGTCAAACCCGAAGACCTCGGTGTGGACGTGAGCCCGCGCATCAAAACCCTGAAAGTCAGCGAGCCGCCCAAGCGCGGCGCGGGCGTCAAGGTGGCCGACGTGGCCGCCCTGGTGGACAAGCTCAAGAATGAAGCCAAAGTGATCTGAGGAACCGACACATGACCGCACTCGTTATTGCCGAACACGACAACGCCTCCATCAAGGGCGCCACGCTCAACACCGTCGCTGCCGCCGCCCAATGCGGTGGTGACGTTCACGTGCTCATTGCCGGGCACAACGCCGGCGCTGCCGCTGCCGCCGCCGCCCAGATCGCTGGTGTGAGCAAGGTGATCCACGCCGACGCGCCCGGCTTCGAACACGGCCTGGCCGAGAACGTGGCCGCCCAGGTGCTCACCATCGCCGCGAACTACAGCCACATCCTGTTCCCCGCCACCGCCAGCGGCAAGAACATCGCCCCCCGCGTGGCCGCCCACCTCGACGTGGCGCAGCTGTCCGACGTGACCAAAGTCATCAGCGCCGACACCTTCGAGCGTCCGATTTACGCCGGCAATGCCATCGCCACCGTGCAGGCGCTCGACGCCACCAAGGTCATCACCGTGCGCACCACGGGCTTTGACCCGGCGGCCGCCACCGGTGGCAGTGCCGCCATCGAAACGGCAGCAGCAGCAGCCGACGACGGCAAGAGCAAGTTCATGGGCAGCGAAATCGCCAAGAGCGACCGCCCCGAGCTCACCGCCGCCAAGATCATCGTCTCCGGTGGCCGGGCGCTGGGCAGTGCCGAGAAGTTCAACGATGTGATGACGCCGCTGGCCGACAAGCTCGGTGCAGCGCTCGGCGCCAGCCGCGCTGCGGTGGACGCGGGCTACGCGCCCAACGACTGGCAGGTCGGCCAGACCGGCAAGATCGTGGCGCCGCAGCTCTACATCGCCGCCGGCATTTCAGGCGCCATCCAGCACCTGGCCGGCATGAAGGACAGCAAGGTGATCGTGGCGATCAACAAGGACCCCGAGGCCCCGATTTTCTCGGTGGCCGATTACGGCCTGGAGGCCGATCTCTTCGAGGCTGTGCCCGAACTGATCAAGGCGCTCTGAGCCCTCTGAACAACACAAGGGCATCGTTCGCGATGCCCTTGTTGTATCTGTATCCCAGAAATCCCCGGAGACAAGACGATGAGTTACACCGCCCCCCTCAAAGACATGCTGTTCGACATCGAGCACCTGGCGCGCATCGACCAGGTGGCGCAGATGCCGGGTTTTGAAGACGCTGGCCTGGAAACCGCGCAAGCCGTGCTCGAAGAGTGCGCCAAGCTCAACGAAGGCGTGATCGCGCCGCTGAACTGGGAGGGCGACAAGAACCCCTCGAGCTTCAAGGACGGCAAGGTCACCACCACGCCGGGCTTCAAGGAGGCTTTCAAGCAGTACGCCGAGGGCGGATGGCAAGGCCTGCAACACCCGGCCGACTTCGGCGGCCAGGGCCTGCCCAAGACCATTGGTGCCGCGTGTGGCGAGATCCTCAACAGCGCCAACATGAGCTTCGCGCTCTGCCCGCTGCTCACCGACGGTGCGATCGAGGCGCTGCTCACCGCCGGCAGCGACGAGCTCAAAGCCACCTACCTGGAAAAGCTGGTGAGTGGCCAGTGGACCGGCACCATGAACCTCACCGAGCCGCAGGCCGGCTCCGATCTGGCCGCAGTGCGCAGCCGCGCCGAGCCGCAGCCCGACGGCACCTACAAGGTGTTCGGCACCAAGATCTACATCACCTACGGTGAGCACGACATGGCCGAGAACATCGTGCACCTCGTGCTGGCCCGCGTGACCGGCGCGCCCGAAGGCGTGAAGGGCATCAGCCTGTTCGTGGTGCCCAAGTTCATGGTGGGCAAGGACGGCTCGCTGGGCGCGCGCAACGACGTGCATTGCGTGAGCATCGAACACAAGATGGGCATCAAGGCCAGCCCGACTGCTGTGCTGCAGTACGGTGACCACGGCGGCGCCGTGGGGTACCTCGTGGGCCAGGAAAACCGCGGTCTCGAGTACATGTTCATCATGATGAACGCCGCCCGTTACGCCGTGGGCGTGCAGGGCATCGCGATCGCCGAGCGCGCTTACCAGAAGGCTGTGGTGTACGCCAAGGACCGTGTCCAGAGCCGCCCGGTGGACGGCATGCTGTCGGCCGCGGCGCCCATCATTCACCACCCCGATGTGAAGCGCATGCTCATGACCATGCGCGCGTTCACCGAAGGTTGCCGTGCCATGGCCAGCGTGGCCGCCGCTGCCTACGACGCGGCGCACCACCACACGGACGCCGACACCCGCAAGCAGAACGCGGCCTTCTACGAATTTCTGGTCCCGCTGGTCAAGGGCTACAGCACCGAGATGAGCCTGGAAGTCACCAGCCTGGGTGTGCAGGTGCACGGCGGCATGGGCTTCATTGAAGAAACCGGCGCAGCGCAGTACTACCGCGATGCCAAGATCCTCACCATCTACGAAGGCACCACCGCCATCCAGGCCAACGACCTCGTGGGCCGCAAGACCGCGCGCGACGGCGGCACCGGTGCCAAGGCCATTGCGGCGCAGATCGAGAAGACCGAGGCTGAGCTGGCCCAGCGCAGCAGCCCCAATGCCAAGGCGGTGCACAAACGCCTGAAGGCTGCGCGCGAGGCGTTTGTGGACGTGGTCGAGTTCATCGCCGCCAACACCCGCAGCAACCCCAACGCGGCTTTCGCCGGCAGCGTGCCTTACCTCATGCTCGCAGGCAACCTCATGGCCGGCTGGCAGCTCGCCCGCTCGCTGATGGTGGCCGAAGACCTGTCGGCCCAGGGACAGGACGTGGCCTTCATGCAGGCCAAGATCACCACCGCGCGTTTTTACGCCGACCACATCCTCAGCCGTGCCCCGGGCACGCGCGATGCGATCGTCGAAGGCGCCGAGGCCGTGACCGCGCTGGCCATCGAATCGTTCTGACCCACCACACAACCGACGGAGACTCCATGACCGCACCCGCCCGCAGCCTGCCCCCGGTTCTCAAGAACATCAAGTTCCCGGTGATCGGCTCGCCGCTGTTCATCATCAGCAACCCCAAGCTCGTCATTGCCCAGTGCAAGGCCGGCGTGGTGGGTTCCATGCCCGCGCTCAACGCACGCCCGGCTTCGCAGCTCGACGAGTGGCTGGCCGAGATCACCGAAGCCCTGGCCGCGCACGACGCAGCGAATCCGGACAACAAGGCCGCGCCGTTCGCCATCAACCAGATCGTGCACAAGAGCAACGACCGGCTGGAACACGACATGCAGCTGTGCGCCAAGTACAAGGTGCCGATCATCATCACCAGCCTGGGCGCGCGCGAAGACGTGAACCAGGGCGTGCACAGCTGGGGCGGCGTGGTGATGCACGACGTGATCAACAACGTGTTTGCCCACAAGGCGATCGAGAAGGGCGCTGACGGCCTGATCCCGGTGGCCGCCGGCGCCGGTGGCCACGCGAGCGTGAAGAGCCCGTTCGCGATGATTCAAGAGATCCGTGAATGGTTTGGCGGCCCGGTGGCGCTCTCGGGCTCCATCTCGTCGGGCGGTGCGATCCTGGCAGCACAGGCCATGGGCGCCGACTTCGCCTACATCGGCTCGGCCTTCATCGCCACCGACGAAGCGCGCGCTGTGGACGGCTACAAGGAGATGATCACGAAGTCGAACTCGGACGACATCGTCTACAGCAACTTCTACACCGGCATCCACGGCAACTACCTCAAGGGCAGCATCCAGAACGCCGGCATGGACCCGGACAACCTGCCGCAGAGCGACCCGAGCAAGATGAATTTCGGCACCGGCGAGGGCGCCAACGCCGCCAAGGCCTGGAAGGACATCTGGGGCTGCGGCCAGGGCATTGGCGCGATCCGTGAAGTGGTGCCGGCGGCCGATCTGGTGGCTCGCTTCAAGCGCGAATACGCGGAAGCCAAAGCGCGCATTTGCGCAGGCTGATCAGGCCTCCCCTAAAAAAAGCCGGCTCTGCAAGCCGGCTTTTTTTCGCCTGCGGAGCAGGCTCCGTGAGGCTCAACGCTCTCCTCTGAGCCACGCACCGAAGCTGCTCAAGGCCTCGCCGATGGCCGCGCCCGGCGTCTGTGCATATTGCACGCCACCCTGGTCCGAAATCTGCGCCACCGAGCCGCTGCTTTGCCATTCGGCGTAGATCCAGTCCTCGCCCTGGCGCGCCAGACCTTCGGGCGCAGCGGGCGGCTGCGCCACCGGCGTGCCCTTGAGCGCAGCGCCCATGTAATCGATCCAGATCGGCAGCGCGATCCGTCCGCCCGATTCACCGCCACCCAGGCTGCGGGGCTTGTCGTAGCCCACCCACACGGCGGTGGCCAGGCTGGGCTGGTAGCCGGTGAACCAGGCGTCCACCGCGTCGTTGGTGGTGCCGGTCTTGCCGTACACATCGGGCCGCTTGAGCGTGGCCTGCGCACGCGCGGCGGTGCCGCTGCGCGTCACCTCGTTGAGCAGGCTGGACATCACGAACGCGTTTCGCGCGGGAATCGCGCGGTTGGCCTCGGTCAGTGCCTCGGGTGGGGGCGCTTCAAACAGCACCTTGCCCTGTGCGTCGGTGATTTTTTCCACCACCACTGGCGCGACTTTCCAGCCACCGTTGGCCACCGTGGCGTAAGCCTGCGCCATCTGCAGCGGCGTGACGCTGCCGGTGCCCAGGGCCAGCGTGAGGTCGTTGGGCTGGCGCGCGGGGTCCAGGCCGAAACGGGCGGTCCAGTCGCGCGCCACTTGCGTGCCGGTGTGTTGCAGCACGCGCACGCTGGCGATGTTGCTGGAGCGGGCGAGCGCGTCGCGCAGCGTGATCGGGCCGGCGTATTGACCGTTGCTGTTGGTGGGGCTCCAGCCGTTCGAGGCGGTGAACGGCAGGTCGTCGATCAGGGTGCCCGGCATCACGCGCGCTTCGAGCGCGGCCGAGTACAGCAAGGGCTTGAGCGCCGAGCCCGGCTGGCGCCAGCCCTGCGTGACATGGTTGAACGGTTGCTGCGTGAAATCGAAGCCACCCACGAGTGCGCGCACGCGGCCGGTGTGGCTGTCCATGGCGACCAGCGCTGCCTCGGCCTCGGGCCACTGCGAAATGGCCCACGCGGGCTTGCCCTTGGCCTTGCCCACGCTCACCACCCGCACGATGGCGCCGCGCGCGACCTTCAGCGGCGCCTTGGCTTTGGGGTCCAGCCCCTTCTGCGCCCAGCGCAGGCCCTCGCCTTGCAGGGTGATGCGTTCGCCGCTGGACAGCTGCACCTGCATGGCCTTGGGGCTGGCCGCGAGCACGATGCCCACGCGCAGGGTCTCGTCGTCGCGGTGGTCCTTCAGGGCCTCGGCGGCCGCGCGTTCGACCGCGGGGCCGTCGCCCGAGGGCAGGGCCTCCAGGTCCTCCGGCCCGCGCCAGGCGCCGCGCCGGTCGAAGTCCAGCACGCCGCGCTGAACGGCAGCGTGGGCAGCGCGCTGGTCGGCCGCGCGCAAGGACGTGGTGACCCGCAAGCCGTTCGAATAGGCCTCGGTGCCGAAGCGTTCCACCACCGCGCGGCGCGCCATCTCTGCCACGTGGGCGGCGTGCACGCTGCGCATGCCGGGCGTGCGCAGCACGAGCTTCTCGGCGCGCGCGGCGGCCAACTGGGCATCGGTGATGGCATCGGTGGCGCGCATGCGCTCCAGCACCACCCGCTGGCGCTGTGTGGCGCGCTCGAAATTGGCCACCGGGTTGGCGTAGTAGGGGTTCTGCGGAAGGCCGGCGAGCATGGCGGTTTCGGCCAGCGAGAGTTTGTCCAGCGGCTTGCCGAAGTAGGTTTGCGACGCCGCGGCGAAGCCGTAGGCACGCTGGCCGAGGAAGATCTCGTTGAGGTAGATCTCCAGGATGCGGTCTTTGGAGATCTCGTCTTCCAGCTTGAGCGCGAGCCAGATTTCCTTGGCCTTGCGCTCGGCAGAAAACTCGCGCGTGAGCAGCATGGTGCGCACCAGTTGCTGCGTGATGGTGGATGCCCCCTGCTTGCGTCCCCCTGTCACAGCCGCCACCAGCGCCCGTGCCATGCCCCGGGGATCCACGCCGTTGTGCTCGCGAAAGCGCGCGTCTTCCACCGAGAGCACAGCGTCCTGCAGCAGCTTGGGCGTGCGCGACAGCGGCAGGTACTCGCGCCGCTCGGTGCCGAACTGCGCGATCTCCACGCCGTCGGCGGTGAACACCTGCAATGGCAGCTTGGGCTGGTACTTGACGATGCTGTCCAGCGGCGGCAGATCGAAGGGCGAGGCCTGCACGGCGGGGGCCATGAAGGCGGCGGGGATCACGGCCAGCGTGAGCACCGCACGGCGAAGGTAAGGCTTGTGCATGGGGTGGCATTGTCCCGGATCGGTGTGCGCTGCATGTGCAGCGGGTGCGTGAGGGTGGTAACCAGCTGTGACCGGGACCGCAGTTAAGATGCCCCGATGCACCTTGGGAACCCGTCCACGCGCAAGCGTATCCTGCTGCTGGAAGACGAACAAGCCATCGCGGACACCTTGCTCTACGCGCTGCAGAGCGAGGGCTTTGAGGTGCAACACGTGCGCCTGGCCGGCCAGGCACTCGATGCGTTTCGCACGCAAGCGCCCGACCTCGCCATTCTGGATGTGGGCGTGCCCGATGGCAGCGGGTTCGACGTCTGCCGCGCCATCCGCAAGACCAGCGAGATGCCCATCGTGTTCCTCACCGCGCGCCATGAAGAGATCGACCGCGTGCTGGGCCTGGAGCTCGGCGCCGACGACTATGTGGTCAAGCCGTTTTCGCCGCGCGAGGTGTGTGCCCGCGTGCGCGCCATCCTGCGGCGCAGTGCGGCGCTGCCCGGTTTCGCTGCGCCCGGGCCAGCGCCTCAAGGCCCGCTGCTGCAGCTCGACGAAGCCGCGCAGCGCATCAGCTGTGGTGGCGAATGGCTCACGCTCACGCGCTACGAATTCCAGCTGCTCGCCACGCTGCTGCGCAGGCCTGAGCGCATCTTCTCGCGCGTCGAACTCATGGACCTGGTGTGGGGCGGTGCGCTGGACACATCGGACCGCACGGTGGATGCGCATGTGAAGCTGCTGCGTGCCAAGCTGCGCACGCGCGGCGTGGTGGCCGAACCGATCCAGACCCACCGCAACATGGGCTATTCGATCCGCGTGGTGGACTGAGCCGTGCGCATCGGTTTGCGGCTGCTGCTGGGCTTTTTCCTGATCCTGGGCGTGGCCCTGGTCGTGGTGCTCAATGTGTTCCTGCAAGAGGTCAAGCCGGGCACACGCCTGGCCATGGAAGACAGCCTGATCGACGCGGCCCACGCCTTCGCGCAACTGGCCACTGCCGACATGAAGGCCGGCACCATCGCCAGCGGCGGATTTGCGCAGGCACTGCAGGCCTACCCGGGCGCGCAACCCGGCGCCAACATCTGGGGCTTTGAAAAGAACAGCGTCGACTACCGGATCACCATCACCGACGCGCAGGGCATCGTGCGCTTCGACACGCGGCAAGAGGCGGTGGGGCAGGACTTCTCGCGCTGGAACGACGTGCTGCGCACGCTGCGCGGCGAGTACGGCGCGCGCTCCAGCCTGGCCAATCCGAACGACCCCAACAGCACGGTGATGCACGTGGCCGCGCCCATCCGCGACGGCGACCGCATCATCGGCGCGCTCACCGTCTCGCGACCCAACCGCAGCCTGGAGCCCTACATCGAGCGCAGCCAGCAGCGCATCCTGCGCTGGTCCTGGGGCTTGCTGGGTTTGTCGCTGTTGATGGGGGTGCTGTTGAGCTGGTGGGTGGCCAGTTCGCTGTCGCGCCTGCGGGGTTACGCCAATGCTGTTGCCAGCGGCGAGCGGGTGGCCCTGCCGCGCTTTGGGCGCCTGAGCGGCAACACCGAGTTCAACGACCTCGCCCAGGCCCTGGAGCGCATGCGCGTCAAGCTCGAAGACAAGGCGTACGTGGAGAACTACGTGCACACGCTCACCCACGAACTCAAGAGCCCGCTGGCCGCCATTCGGGGCGCGGCCGAGCTGCTCGAAGAAGACCTGCCCGAGCCCGACCGGCAACGCTTCGCCGGCAACATCCAGCGCCAGACCGAGCGCCTGCGCCAGCTGATCGACAAGCTGCTGCGCCTGGCCGATGTGGAGCAGATGCGCGCATTGAGCCAACGCGAGCCGGTGGACCTGAGCGCCTTGACGCGCGAGCTGCTGCAGCGCGCGGAGCCCCGCCTGCGCCTGAAAGGATTGCGCGTGCACGACGAGCTGGGCGCCGGTCTGACCGTCCGCGGCGATGCCTTTCTGCTCGGCCAGGCGCTGCAGAACCTGCTGGACAACGCGATCGACTTTTCACCGGAGCAGGGCGAGCTGTGCCTGCGCCTGCAGAAGGACGGCGATGCCCTCGTGTGGTCGGTGCGCGACCAGGGGCCGGGCGTGCCCGACTACGCGCAATCGCACATCTTCGAGCGCTTTTACTCATTGCCGCGCGGTGATCTGCAAGAGAAGAGTTCGGGTCTGGGCCTGTGCCTGGTGAAGGAGGTGAGCGACCTGCACCACGGCGAAGTGCAGGTGGCCAACGTGGACAACCCGCCCGGTTGTCTGGCGAGCTGGCGCCTGCCGCGCTGAGCCATTTCACATTCACTGCACAAACCGGCGCAGCGCTGCACGGCCGCTGCACACCCGCTTGAGAGACTGGCACCGTCCCAACCACGGAGCTTCTCTTGAACAAACATCCCCTGCTGAGCAAGCTGCTCGTCATCTTTTCGCTGATGCTGCTGCTGTCCATTCCGTTGCTGATGGTGTTCGACACCATCCAGCAGCGCAGCGCCTACCGCCATGACGCTGCCAGTGAGGTGGCGCGCGCCCACGCCGGCGCCCAGACCCTCATCGGCCCGGTGCTCCATGTGCCGTACACCGAAACCTTCACGCGCACCGTGCCGGTGGAAGGTGGACGCGGTGAAACGCGCGAAGAGCGCGTCACGCAGGCGCATGTGGCCCTGCGTTTCCCCACCCGCCTGGACACGCGCAGCCAGCTGGACACGCAGACGCGCTGGCGCGGCATCTTTCCGGTCACGGTCTACACCAGCACCCACCGGAGCACCGGCCGTTTTGTCTGGAGCGGTGTGGAGCCGCAAGAGAAGAACGGGCAGATCACGCTCGGGCAGCCGCGCATGATGTTGGGCGTGAGCGATCTGCGGGGCTTGCTCCGTGCGCCGCAGCTCACCGTGGCGGGACAGGCCGCGAACATGGCGCCTTCACCCGCCGTGCAGAAGCTGCCGCTGCCCCTGGCTGCACCGGTGAATCCGGAACTGCTCAAGCCCGGTGCCACATTCGACATGGCGCTGAACGTGGAGCTGGCCGGCACCGCGCGCATCGGCTGGGTGCCGCTGGCCGACGAAAACAGCGTGAGCCTGACATCGAGCTGGCCGCACCCGAGCTTTGGGGGTGACTTCTTGCCGCGCACGCGCCGTGTGAACGATCAAGGATTTGAAGCCACCTGGAGCGTGCCGTCGCTCTCCACCCAGGCACAGCAGCAGTTTGCGCAGCATGGCGAGTCGAGGGTGTCACCGGACAGTTTCTCCGTGGCCCTTGACAACCCGGTGGACGTGTACCGCCTGACCGAGCGCGCCACCAAGTACGCGCTGATGTTCATCGTGCTGACCTTCGCCGCGTTCTTCGTGCTGGAGATGGTCAAGCGCTGGCGCATTCACCCCATGCAGTACCTCATGATCGGCGCCGCGCTGGTGCTGTTTTTCCTGCTGTTGCTCTCGCTTTCGGAGCACCTGGACTTCGCCTGGGCGTATGGCCTGGCGAGCGCGGCGTGCATCGGCCTGCTGACGCACTACCTGCGCCACGTGCTGCGCGGCTGGCGGCCCGCGCTGGGCATGAGCGCCATGCTGGTGGCGCTGTACGGCGTGCTCTACGGCATCCTGATCTCGGAAGACAACGCCTTGATGATGGGCTCGCTGCTGCTCTTCGGCGTGCTCGCGGCCATCATGGTGGTCACCCGCAAGTTGGACTGGTACAGCGTGATGGGGTCACCGCAGCAGCCGTCTCAATAACCTTCGATGGCGAACAGCGTGCCGGTGGAGGCGCTCTGGCGGATCTTGATGAGGCGCTGGTAATCGGGCGAGGTGTAGAAGGCCTGGAGGTGCGCCATGTCGGGGAACTCCAGGATCACCTGGCGGTGCGGCACGCCGCTGCCCTCCAGCACGCTGACCGCGCCGCCGCGCACCAGGTAACGCCCACCGTGCGCGGCGATGAGGGCCGGCACGTCACGGCGGTATTCCTCGTAAAGGGCGGGATCGGTGATTTCGACGTTGCCGTAGATGTAGGCGGGCATGGTGTCTCCTGGTGGGCTGAGTGGGCGGGCGAGCGCGTGGCGAACCCTGGCGAGATTGTGAACGTGGCCCGTCAGCTGCTGCCCCGCACCAGCAACTCGAACCCCAGATCCACCGAGTTCCGCGCGGGCACTTCCCCGCGCATCAAGCCCAGCAGCATCTGCGCACTCGCCTCGCCCATCGCCTTGCGAGGGGTGCGCACGGTGGTCAGCGGCGGCACCATCTGATCGCTGCCCGATAGGTCGTTGAAGCCGGCCACCGCGATGCGGCCGGGCACGTCCACGCCCAGTCGCAGCGCGGTGAGCAGGCCGCCCTGGGCCAGGTCGTCGTTGCAGAAGAACACGGCGTCCACCTCGGGCCGGGTGCGCAGCAAATCCTCCAGCAGTTCGCCCCCCAGCCGCATCGACGATGGCTGCGGGCTCAGCAGTTCCAGCCGCGCGTCGTACAGGCCGTGCTCGCGCAGGCAGCGGCGGTAGCCCTCCGCGCGCTGAAGGGTGCGCGGGTCGAGCTGGGCGGCCACGAAGGCGATGCGCTTTCGGCCGCGTTGCACCAGGTGTTCGGTGATGGCGTGGCCGGCTTCGGTTTGTGAGAAGCCCACGCAGTACACGTTGGGCGCCTGCGTGAGCTCCATCAAATACACGCAGGGCACGCCGCTGTTGGCCACCATCTGGCGCGCGGCTTCGGTGCGGTCAAAGCCGGTGAGCAGCAGGCCGGCCGGGCGGTGCGCCAGGTAGCTGCGCAGCAGCTGTTCTTCTTCCTGCGGTTCGTAGTGCGTCACGCCGATCATGGGCTGGTAGCCGTGGGGCAGCAGCGTGCGGTGCACGGCTTCGAGCACGTCGACAAACAGCGCGTTGGACAGCAGCGGCACGAGCACCGGCACCTGCGTGCTGCGCTGGGAGGCCAGCGCCCGCGCGGCGGGGTCGGGCACGTAGCCCAGTTGCTCGGCGGCGCGCTTGACGCGCTCCACCAGGTCGGCCGCCACACCGCGTTCGCCGCGCAGCGCGCGCGACGCCGTGATGGGGCTCACCTCGGCGGCCAGCGCCACGTCGCTCAGGGTGGTGCGCCCGCTGTGGCGGCGCTTGCGTTCGGTCGGTTCCAAGGGTTTTCCCGGTATTTGATGCGAATCGTGTGGCGTTAGGATAGCGCTGTCCAAAGCCTTGTGCCACCCGAATTTACCCTCAGCGCCGGGAGTTCTGCTGGATAACGAGCCACTGGACAGCGGCGATGCCACCCCGGTGATTCGCCTCTTTTTTCAGCCGATTGGGACAGCGCTACCAAATGAACAACCAGCCCGAAAACAGCTCCCTCGTCGTCATGGGCGTGGCGGGTTGCGGCAAATCCAGCCTGGGCCAGCACTGCGCCGAGGCGCTGGGCCTGCCGCTGCTCGAAGGCGACGACTTTCACTCCGAGAGCAACGTGACCAAGATGCGCAGCGGCACACCGCTGAGCGATGAGGACCGCGCGGCCTGGCTCGACACCCTCGCCACGCAGCTGCAGGCGCATCCGCATGGGGTGGTGTTGACCTGCTCGGCGCTCAAGCAGCGCTACCGCGAGCGCCTGCGCATGGCCGCACCCGGCCTGCGTTTTGTGTTTCTTGACCTCACGCAAGACCAGGCGCGCGAACGCGTGGCGGCCCGGCCGGCGCACCTGTTCCCGGTGAGCCTGGTGGCCAGCCAGTTCGCTGCGCTGGAAGACCCGCGCCAGGAGCCCGGTGTGTTGCGTCTGGACGCCGCCGAGCCGCTGGCGCAACTGACCGCGTCGGTCGTTCGCTGGGTGCACGCTGTACCAGCCCCTGCCACCCTGGAGAACCGCTCATGAAATCAGGCGCATGGTTGAAACACGGCGCCGAAGCCCTGCTCGCGCTCTGTCTGGCGGGCATGGTGTTGTGCGTGCTGGGCAACGTGGTGCTGCGCTACGGCTTCAACAGCGGCATCAACGCCACCGAAGAACTTTCGCGCCTGCTGTTTGTGTGGATGGTGTTCCTGGGCGCCACCGCGGCGTACCCGCTGGGCCAGCACATGGCCTTCACCAGCCTGGTGGGCACGCTGCGCGACAAGCCCGCGCTGTTCGCCACGGCCACGCTGGTGATCCGCCTGCTGGTGCTGCTGGCCTGTGTGTTGCTCGGCCGGGGTGCCTGGCAGCAGGTGGTGGTGGGCATGGACAGCAATTCGGTGGTGCTTGGCTACCCGGTGGCGCTGCTGCCGCTGCCCGCGCTGCTGTGCTCGGTGGCCATCGGCGTCATGGTGCTGATCGAGATCGTGCGGCGCACGCCGCTGGACCTGGGCCACCAGGCCGACATGGAGTGATGTGATGACCGTTGAAGCAATGGCCTTCGTGGTCTTCATCGCCGGCATGGTGGTGCTCATGGGCATCGGCATGAACATGGCGTTTGCCTTGTTGCTCACCGGGGCCGCCATGGCCTGGGTGATGGACTTCTGGGACACGCAGCTGCTGGCCCAGAACATGGTGGCCGGTGTCGACAGCTTTCCGCTGCTGGCCGTGCCCTTCTTCATCCTCGCCGGTGAGCTCATGAACTCGGGCGGCATCAGCAAACGCATCATCGACATGGCGCAGGCCTGGGTCGGCCATGTGCGCGGCGGCCTGGGTTATGTGGCCATTGGTGCGGCGGTGCTGCTCTCGGCCATGTCGGGCTCGGCGCTGGCCGACGCGGCGGCCATGTCGGCCATCTTGTTGCCCATGATGCGCAAGCATGGCTACCCGGTCGCTTCCTCGGCGGGTCTCATTGCCGCGGGCAGCGTGATCGGCCCGATCATCCCGCCGTCGATGGCCTTCGTGATCTACGGTGTGACCACCAACACCTCGATCTCGGCGCTGTTCATCTCGGGCATCGTGCCTGGCTTGATCATGGGTGTGGCCTTGGTGATGGCGTGGCGTGTGGTGCTGCGCAAGATGACACTCACCAGTTCGCCCCCGGTGCCCATGGCCGAGCGACTGCGCCTCACCGCCCGCGCGTTCTGGGCGCTGCTCATGCCGGTGATCATCATCGGCGGCATGAAGAGCGGCGTGTTCACGCCCACCGAGGCCGCCGTGGTGGCCGCCGCCTACGCGCTGACCATTGCCCTCTTCGTGCACCGCGAAATGCGCCTGCCCGAGGTCTACGGCGTGCTGGTGCGCGCAGCGAGCACCACCTCGGTGGTCATGTTCCTGTGTGCCGGCGCGGCTGTGGCCAGCTACATGATCACGCTGGCCGATCTGCCGTCCACGCTCACCGGCTGGCTGGGCCCGCTGGTGGAACACCCGCGCCTGCTCATGGTCACCATGATGATCGTGCTGGTGCTCATCGGCACCGCGCTCGACCTCACGCCCACCATCCTGATCTTCGCGCCGGTGATGCTGCCGATTGCGGTGAAGGCGGGCATCGACCCGGTGTACTTCGGCCTCATGTTCGTGCTCAACGGCGCCATCGGTCTGGTCACGCCGCCCGTGGGCACGGTGCTCAACGTGGTGGCCGGCGTGGGGCGCCTGCCCATGCACCAGGTCATCAAGGGCGTTAACCCCTTCCTGTTCACCTACATCCTCGTTCTCGCCCTGTTCATAGTGTTCCCGCAGATCGTCACCGCGCCTGTTGCGTGGATGCGTTGACGCTCGACCCCAGCCCATTCGTTTCACCCACCCACAAGGAGACTGTCATGACCCTGTTTCGCCGAACCCTCATCGCCGCCACCGCCGCGGCCGCCTTCGCCGCGCCTTTTGCAGCGCTGGCGCAAGACATCAAGCCGCGCATCATCCGTTTTGGCTACGGCCTCAATGAAATTTCCAACCAGGGCCGCGCCACCAAGGTGTTCGCCGAAGAAGTGGAGAAGGCCTCCGGCGGCAAGATGAAGATCCGCGCCATCGGCGCTGCCGCGCTCGGCTCCGACGTGCAGATGCAGCAGGCCCTGATCGGTGGCGCGCAGGAAATGATGGTGGGGTCCACCGCCACGCTGGTGGGCATCACCAAGGAGATGGCGCTGTGGGACACGCCTTTCCTGTTCAACAACGCGCAAGAGGCCGACGTGGTGCTCGACGGTCCGGTGGGCCAGAAGGTGATGGACAAACTGCAGGAAAAAGGCCTGGTCGGTCTCGTGTACTGGGAAAACGGTTTCCGCAACCTCACCAACAACAAGCGTGCGGTGACCAAGCTCGAAGACATGGACGGCATCAAGCTGCGCGTGATGCAGAACAACGTGTTCATCGACAGCTTCAAGACCCTGGGCGCCAACGCCGTGCCGCTGCCGTTCTCCGAACTCTTCACCGCGCTTGAAACCAAGACGGTGGACGGCCAGGAGAACCCGTACAACACCATCCTCTCCAGCAAGTTCTACGAAGTGCAGAAGTACCTGACGGTCACCAACCACGTCTACAGCCCCTGGATCGTGACCGTGAGCAAGAAGTACTGGGACCAGCTCAGCAAGGACGAGCAGAAGGTGCTGATGGACGCTGCGAAGAAGAGCCGCGACTTCGAGCGCAAGGACACGCGCGCCGAAGCCGAGAAGGCGCTGGCCGAGCTCAAGGGCAAGGGCATGCAGGTGAACCAGCTCAGCCCCGCCGAGGCCGGCCGCATGCGCGACCAGCTCACGCGCATCAACGCCACCATCGCCACCAACGTGGGCATGGATCTGTGGAAGGAAACGCAGGCGGCTGTGGCGAAGGCGCGCGCTGCGAAGTAAACGGCTGACCCTTCAGTCAAAAGGCCGGCTTTGCAGCCGGCCTTTTTTGTTTCAGCCTTGGGCTTCCATCGCCTTGGCCATCGTCTTGCCCAGCTCCACACCCCACTGGTCAAACGCGTTGATGCGCCAGATGGCAGCCTGGGTGAAGACCTTGTGTTCGTACAGCGCGATCAGCGCGCCCAGGCGCATGGGGTCGAGGCGGTCCAGCCACAGCACGTTGCTGGGGATGTTGCCTTCAAAGGCGCGGTGCGGCGCCATGGCCGAGGCATCGGCGGCGCTCATGCCGTCCTTCACCAGCGCGGCCTGCGTGTCCTGCAGCGAGCGGCCGCAGGCCATTGCCTGCGCTTGCGCTCGCAGGTTGAGGTTGACCACGCCGTGGTGCGTGGCGGCCATGGGCAGCGGCGTGTCTTCGTTCAGCACACCGATGAAGTCCACCGGCACGGTGTGCCGGCCCTGGTGGATGAGCTGGAAGTAGGCGTGCTGGCCATCGATGCCCAGGCCGCCCCAGACGATCGGGCCGGTGTCCACCGTGGCGGGTGTGCCGTCGATGTGGGTGCGTTTGCCGTTGGACTCCATGTCCATCTGCTGCACGAACGGCGTGAAGCGCGCCAGCCGTGAGGCGTAGGGCACGATGAGCTGGGTGGGCAGTTGCAGGAAGTTGCGGTTCCAGATGCCGGCCAGCGCGAGCTGCATGGGCAGGTTCTGCGCGGGCAGGGCGGTGCAGAAGTGATCGTCCATGGCGCGCGCGCCGGCCAGGAAGTCGCGGAAGTTCTCCGCGCCGATGGCAATGGCCAGCGGCAAGCCCAGGGCCGACCACACCGAATAACGCCCACCAACCCAGTCCCAGAACAGGAAAGTGCGCTCGGGCGGGTAGCCCAGTTTGGCGGCTTGCGCCGGGCTCGCGGTGATGGCCACCAGGTGTTTGGAGAGGGCCTCGGCCGGGCAGCCGTGGTCGGTCAGCCAGCGTTGCGCGCTCGCGGCGTTGGTCAGCGTTTCCTGCGTGGTGAACGTCTTGCTGGAGACCACGAGCAAGGTGCGCTTGGCGTCGAGCCCGCGCAGCACGCTCCACAGTGCCCAGGCGTCGGGGTTGGAGACGCAATGCACGCGCACGCCCGGCACCGCGGGGGCCGTCAGGTGGGCCAGCGCGTCGATGGCCATGCGCGGGCCGAGGTCCGACCCCCCAATGCCGATGTTCACCACGTCGGTGATGGCTTCACCCGAGAAGCCGAGCACCGCGCCCGCGTTGAGGGCCTGGGCGAAGTCGCAGACCCGCGCCAGCTCGCGCTGCACATCGGCCTGCACGGCGTTGCCCCAGGGGCCAGCGTGCAGCGGGTCGCCGCGCAGCGCCACGTGCAGCACCGGGCGGTTTTCGGTGGTGTTGATGGTGTCGCCGCGAAACATGGCGTCGCGCTGGGCGGCCACGTCGGACTGTTCGGCCAGCGCCAGCAGCGCTTGCTGGATGGCGGGTGTGATGCGCTGGCGGCTGGCGTCCAGCGTGATGCCGGCCGCGCTCGCGCTCATGCGGTGTTCGCGATGGGTGTCGGTGAGCAGTTCGCGCAGGTGGGGCGTGGGGCTGGCGGCCAGCGTCTGCAGCTGTGGCCAGGCGGGCAGGGTGGTGGGCAGTTTCATGGGGGGTGTCCGTGTCAGTTCGGCGCGGCCATCGTGGTGGCCTCGCGCGCGAGCTTCGTGATACCGGCCCAATCACCGCTGCGCAGCAGATCGGCCGGGGTGAGCCAGGAGCCACCGGCCATGGCGACGTTGGGCAGTTTCAGGAAGTCGCGCAGATTCTCCACGCTCACGCCGCCGGTGGGGCAAAACCGCACGTCGGGCAGCGGTGCGCCCAGTGCCTTGAGCATGCCGATGCCACCGGCCTGCGAAGCGGGGAAGAGCTTCATGAGCGTGAAGCCGTGGTCGCGCGCGCGCATCACCTCGCTGGGCGTCATCACGCCGGGGATGAAGGGCAGCTTCGCGTCGCGCACGGCGTGCACGAGTTCGTCGGTGCAGCCGGGCGACAGGGCAAAGGTGGCGCCGGCGGCGATCACCTGAGCCACTTCGGCCACCCGCGTGACGGTGCCCGCACCCAGGTGCATGGCCGGCACGGCGCGGGCCACCGCTTCCATGGACTTCAGGGCCACGCCGGAGCGCAGGGTGATCTCCATCACGTCGATGCCGCCTTCGAGCAGGGCGTGGGCGAGCGGCACGGCGTGGGCAGCGTCGTTGAGCACGATCACGGGCACGACGCGGGAAGTGAAGGCGGGGCGGGTGAAGCAGGTGGTGTTCATGGCAATCCTTGGGGTTCAGCCAAACAGCGGCGAAGCGCCCAGCTCGGCCACGCTGGCGTGCTGGCGGAACATGGCGAACAGCTCGCGGCCGGTGCCGTGCTGGTTGGCGCTGAGGTCGGGGTGGTGCAGTTCGCGTGCGGCAAAGGTGGCGGCTTCCACTTCGAGTTCGAGCACGCCGCGCTCGCAGTCCAGCGTGATCCAGTCGCCATCGCGCACGCGTGCAATCGGTCCGTTGGCCAGCGCCTCGGGGCTGAGGTGGATGGCCGCAGGCACCTTGCCCGAAGCGCCCGACATGCGGCCGTCGGTGACGAGCGCCACCTTGAAGCCTTTGTCCTGCAACACGGCCAGCGGCGGCGTGAGCTTGTGCAGCTCGGGCATGCCGTTGGCGCGCGGGCCCTGGTAGCGCACCACGGCGATGAAGTCGCGCTCCAGCTCGCCCGCGTTGAACAGCGCCAGCAGGTCTTGCTGGTCGCTCACCACCACGGCCTGGGCGCGCACCACGCGGTGTTCGGGCTTCACGGCCGACACCTTCACCACGCTGCGGCCCAGGTTGCCCTGCAGCAGGCGCAGGCCGCCGTCGGCGCTGAAGGGCTCGGCCACCGGGCGCACCACCGAGGTGTCGCCGCTCTGCGCGGGAACGGGGCGCCAGGCGAGCTGGTCACCGTCGAGCCAGGGCTCCTGCGTGTAGGCCTGCAGGCCGTGGCCGACCACGGTGACCACATCGTGGTGCAGCAGACCGGCCGCGAGCAGTTCCTTCATGAGGTAGCCCATGCCGCCGGCCGCGTGGAAGTGGTTCACGTCGGCGCTGCCGTTGGGGTACACGCGCGCCAGCAACGGGATGTCGTGCGACAGCTCGGCGAAATCGTCCCAGTCGATCAGCACACCGGCGGCGCGCGCCATGGCCACCAGGTGCAGCGTGTGGTTGGTCGAGCCACCGGTGGCAAGCAGGCCGATGATGCCGTTGACGATCGTCTTCTCGGTCACGATGTCGGCCATGCAGATGGCGGGTGCGCCGGTGCGCCCGGTGTTGACCACCGATCGCTTCACGGCTTCGGCGGTGAGCGCGTCGCGCAGCGGTGTGCCCGGGTTCACGAAGGACGCGCCGGGCAGGTGCAGACCCATGATCTCCATGAGCATCTGGTTGCTGTTGGCGGTGCCATAAAAGGTGCAGGTGCCGGGGCTGTGGTAGGCCTGCGCTTCCGATTCGAGCAAGGCCTCGCGCCCCACCAGACCCTGCGCGTACTGCTGGCGCACCTTGGCCTTGGCGTCGTTGGAGAGGCCCGTGGTCATGGGGCCGGCGGGCACGAACACGGTGCTGAGGTGGCCGAACTGCAGCGCACCCATGAAGAGGCCGGGCACGATCTTGTCGCAGATGCCGAGCATGAGCGCGGCGTCGAACACGTTGTGCGAAAGCGCCACGGCGGTGGACAGGGCGATCACGTCGCGCGAGAACAGCGAGAGCTCCATGCCGGCCGCGCCCTGCGTCACACCGTCGCACATGGCGGGCACACCACCAGCCACCTGCACCGTCACGCCCAGGCCGTGGGCGATGCCGCGGATCTGCTGCGGGTAGGTCTCGTAGGGCTGGTGGGCCGAGAGCATGTCGTTGTAGGCCGTGACGATGCCGATGTGCGGTGCTCGCTCGGCGTGGATCTTGAGCTTGTCGGCCGCCGGCAGTGCGGCCGTGGTGTGGGCCATGTTGGCGCAGCCCATGCCGGCGCGCTGGGTGCCGGTCTTGCGCTGCGCAGCCATGGAGGCGAGGTAAGCGGCGCGGGTGGTCGTGCTGCGTTCGGTGATGCGTTCGGTGACGCGTTGCAGCGTCGGGTGAAGGTTCGGGTGCACGGGGGTGGTCATGGGGAGGACTCCGTTCAGGCCAGCCACACGCTCACGGGCGTCTGGTGCTGGTTGAGGATGAGGGACACCGGCAGGGCTTCGTCGGCGCCGAGGCGGGCTTGCTGGAACACGGCCAGCTTGCTGGCGCCGCTGATGGACAGCGCGATTTCGCGCGTGGCCAGCAGGGCGGGCAGGGTGAGGGTGAGGCGTGCATGGGGCGCGGTGGCTGGGCGCACCCAGGCCACCGGGCCGCTGCTGTACAGGGCCTGGTTGAGGCCGGGCGCACCAGGGAACAGCGACGCGGTGTGGCCGTCGTCGCCCATGCCGAGAACGGCCATGTCCATCGGCCAGGGTTGGGTGGCCAGGCGGCGGTTGGCGGCGTCCACCAGACGGATCAGGGCGGGCTCGTCCAGTGTGTCCGGCAGCGTGTCGAAGAAGGGCACAAAGGTGGCTGCTGCGGTCTGGCCTTTCAGCAGGTGTTGGCGCACCAGCGCGGTGTTGCTGTCGGCGTGGTCGTGCGGCACGCAGCGCTCGTCCACCAGCAGCACGGTCACGCGCTGCCATTCGAGGGGCAGCACGCGCAGCGCTTCAAACAGCGCAATGGGCGACTTGCCGCCCGAGACCGCGAGCACCGCGTGGCCGCGCAGGTCGATGGCCAGGTGCAGGCGCTGCGCGATGGTGTCGGCGAGCTGCCAGGCCAGTTCAGCGGCCGAGTTGCAGGCGTGCTCTTTCATGATTCTTCCACCCAGGCGGAGCCTTCGCGCGCCATCAGGGCCGACGAGGCGGCCGGGCCCCAGCTGCCGGCGGTGTAGGCCTTGGGTTTTTCGTTCAGGTTCTTCCAGCCTTCCAGGATGGGCTCGACCCAGGTCCACGCGGCTTCGAGTTCGTCGCGGCGCATGAAGTGCGTGAGGCGGCCCTTGATCACGTCCATGAGCAGGCGTTCGTAGGCCTCGGCGCGGCGCGCGCTGAAGGCAGATTCGAGGTCGAGGTTCAGGCTCACCGGACGCAGCCGCATGCCGCTGCCGGGCTCCTTGGCCATCATCTGCAGCTGCACGTGTTCTTCGGGCTGCAGGCGGATCATCAGGCGGTTGACCGGCTGGCGCGGGGCGTCGGGGAAGATGGTGTAGGGCAGGTCGGCGAACTCGATCACGATTTCCGAGCGGCGCTCGGCCATGCGTTTGCCGGTGCGCAGGAAGATCGGCACGTTGGCCCAGCGCCAGTTGTTGATGTGGGCGCGCAGGGCCACGAAGGTTTCCGTCTCGCTCTCCGGCGGCACGTTGTCTTCCTGGTGGTAGCCCACGGCCTTGTCGCCGTTGGATGCGCCAGCGGTGTACTGCCCGCGCACGGTGTCGCGCGCCACGTCGGCCACGGTCATGGGGCGCAGCGAGCGCAGCACCTTGAGCTTTTCGTCGCGCACCGCGTCGGGGTCGAGCGAGACCGGCGGCTCCATGGCCACGATGCACAGCAGCTGCAGCAGGTGGTTCTGCAACATGTCGCGCAGCGCGCCGGTGCCGTCGTAGAAGCCCGCGCGGCTGCCCACGCCCACCGACTCGGCCACCGTGATCTGCACGCTCTTGATGTACGGGCTGCGCCACAGCGGCTCGAAGATGGTGTTGCCAAAGCGCAGCACCATGAGGTTCTGCACCGTCTCCTTGCCGAGGTAATGGTCGATGCGGAAGGTCTGTGCTTCGGTGAAGTAACGGCCGACTTCTTCGTTGATCTGGCGTGCCGAAGCCAGGTCGTGGCCGAGCGGTTTTTCCAGCACCACGCGCGAGCGGGCATCGATCAGGTTCGCGCTGGCGAGGTGGGCGCAGATGGCGGTGAACAGCGTGGGCGCGGTGGCGAGGTAGTAGACGCGGTCGGAGCCGTTTTGCAGCGCCGTGCCCAGGGCGGCGAAGTCGTCGGGCTGGGTGGCGTCGAGGCACACATAGCCCAGGCGGTCCTTGAAGGCGGTCCAGGCCGCGTCTTCGAGCGCTTCGGGTTCGATGAAGCCGCGCACCTTGTCGTCGATGAAGGCGGTGAAGGTGTCGCGGTCCCAGGGCTGGCGGCCCAGCGCGAGGATGCGCGTGGCTTCTGGCAGGTTGTGGTGCAGGTGCGCCATGTAGAGCGCGGGCAGCAGCTTGCGCACCGAGAGGTCGCCCGCGCCTCCGAAGATCACCAGGTCGAGCGGACCCTGGGGGGCGGAAGAAGGGGCAGCGGTGGAGCTTGAGGTGACCATGGATCTAATCAAGTTACTTCAAAATCGAGATCGTAATGTAATTAAGTTACATGACGGGTACAGGATGCGGGCGCCGGCCCGGGAGGGCAGGGGCGTTGCCTCCACCTTAACCGCCGAAGCGGCGCACGCCCAGTCAAAGGGTGCGAAAAACCGGCGGGTGGGCGGCGGTGCGGGCTACGACCTCGCTCAGGCTGGGTGGCGTGCAGCCGGTCTGCATCACGCACAGGCTGGCGCTGGCCACGGCGTGGGCCAGCAGGTGTTGCGCGTCGGCGGCGTCCAGCCGCAGGTCGTCCGCCGGTGCGCGCTGTTGCATCGCCGGGCGCTGCAACAGCGCCACCAGCAGGCCGGCCAGAAAGCAGTCGCCCGCCCCCACGGTGTCGATCACGGTGACCGGCGCCGACTCGGCGCAGTGCCAGGCCCGGCCGTCGCGCGCCAGCAGCACCGCGCCGCCGGCGCCCAGGGTGAGCGCGAGCCAGGGCGCCGGCGTGCTGTCCAGCAGCGCTCGTGCCTTGGCCAGGGTGTCGCTGCCCTGCACACCCAGCGTGTCGAGGTCGTCGTCGCTCACCTTGATCAGGTGGGCTTGCTGCAGGGCCGCCATCACGCTGGCGCGGTAAGAGTCCATGTCGGGCACCACCGCCGGGCGCAGGTTGGCGTCCACCACCACCAGCCGCCCCGCGGCGCGCTGGGCCTGCAGCCAGGGCAGGTATTTCGCGCTGTCCTCGGCCGCCAGCGCCAGACAGCCGGTCACGGTGATGCGCAGGCCCGGCTGGGCTTCGCAGGCGGCGATCAGTCCCGGTGCCGACACCTGCCGGTCGGCCACGCCCTCGCGGTAGAAGCTGTAGCTGGCCTTGCCTTGCGCGTCCAGACCCACCACCGCGAGCGACGTGGGCTCGTGCACCGGCTGCGGCTGGGCGAGTGCCACGCCGGCCTGCGCAATGCCCTCGGCCAGCAAGCGGCCGAAGCGGTCGCCCGCGAGCGGGTTGAGGTAGAGCGTGGGCACGTCCTGCAGGCCCAGCGCACGGGTCAGGTTGTAGACAGCGCCGCCCGCACAGGGGCGCAGCCGCCCGTCGGCGTCCTCGATCAGGTCGATGAGCGCTTCGCCGGCGGTGGCGACTTGTAAGCGTTGTGAGGCACTAGGGAAAACCATAACTAAATCCAGTTGATTTATTAACCTGTCTGGAAATATAGTCCAACCACACCGCAACGGGCCTCGTGAAAACCCCAAGTGTCTGGCGGCGTGCACCCTGACCGATTCCTTTCCACCCAGGAGACAAACATGAACATCCGCGCTTCCCAACTGGCCACGTCCGTCTTTGCGTTTTCCGTGCTCGCCCTGGCCGCATCCGTGGCCCACGCGCAGGCCCAACCCATCATCGGCCTGATCACCAAGACCGATTCCAACCCCTTCTTTGTGAAGATGAAAGAGGGCGCCGACGCCGAAGCGAAGAAGCTCGGCGCCAAGCTGCTCACCGCCTCAGGCAAGACCGACGGCGACAACGCCGGCCAGGTGACCGCCCTCGAAAACATGATTGCGGCCGGCGCCAAGACCATCCTGCTCACGCCCAGCGACGCCAAGGCCATCATCCCCGCCATCAAGCGTGCGCAGGCCCAGGGTGTGATGGTGATCGCGCTGGACAGCCCGACCGATCCGGTGAGCGCGGTCGACGGCCTGTTTGCCACCGACAACTTCAAGGCCGGCGTGCTGATCGGCCAGTACGCCAAGGCGGCACTCGGCGGCAAGGCCCCGGTGATCGCCACGCTCGACCTGTTCCCCGGCCACCCGGTGGGTGCACAGCGCCACAACGGCTTTCTGCAGGGCTACGGCCTGAAGTCGCTGGACGCCAAGAGCAACGACCT
>PNMH01000057.1 GCA_013823505.1 Polaromonas sp.
CCCATGCGGAACGGGCCCATGGCCATGCCGAACTTCTCCATCGCCTTGTCCACCTGCTCGGGCGTGCAGCCCTCGTCCAGCAAAAAGCCGCCTTGGCGGCCGTACTGCTCGATCATGCGGTTGCCGATAAAGCCGTCGCACACGCCGGAGACCACAGCGGTTTTCTTGATCTTCTTGGCTGCGGTCATCACGGTGGCCATCACGTCCTTGGCGGTCTTCTCGCCGCGCACCACTTCGAGCAGCTTCATCACGTTGGCCGGGCTGAAGAAGTGCAGGCCCACCACGTCCTGCGGGCGCTGGGTGAACGATGCGATCTTGTTGACGTCGAGCGTGGAGGTGTTGCTGGCCAGGATGGCGCCGGGCTTCATCACGCGGTCGAGTTCCTTGAACACCGCTTCCTTGACGCCGATTTCTTCGAACACGGCCTCGATCACGAGGTCGGCGGCGCTCAGGTCGTCGTAGCTCAGCGTGGTGCTCAGGAGCGCCATGCGCTGCTCGTACTTGTCCTGCTTGAGCTTGCCCTTCTTCACCTGGGCTTCGTAGTTCTTGCGGATGGTGGCCAGACCGCGGTCCAGCGCTTCCTGCTTCATCTCCAGCATCTTCACCGGGATGCCGGCGTTCAAAAAGTTCATGGCGATGCCGCCGCCCATGGTGCCGGCACCGATGACGGCCACCGAGGCGATCTCGCGCTTGGGAGTGTCTTCCGGCACGTCCGGAATCTTGCTCGCGGCGCGCTCGGCGGTGAACAGATGGCGCAGCGCGCGGCACTCGGGCGTCCACATCAGGTTGATGAAGATCTCGCGTTCGAAGGCCATGCCGTCGTCGAACTTCTTCTTGGTGGCGGCTTCAACCGCGTCCACGCACTTGGCGGGCGCGGGGAAGTTCTTCGACATGCCCTTGACCATGTTGCGCGCAAACGCGAAGTACGCGTCGCCCAGCGGGTGCTTGCACGGCAGGTTGCGCACCTTGGGCAGCGCGCTGCCGTCGGCGTGTTTCGCAGCCATCTCACGCGCCAGGGCCAGGGCTTCTTCAGCGAGGCTCTCGGCCGATGCGGCCATCTTGTCGAACAGCTTCTGGCCGGGCAGCATGGCGAGCATCTCGCTCTTCACCGGCTCGCCGCTCACGATCATGTTGAGCGCGGGCTCCACGCCCAGGGCGCGCGGCAGGCGTTGCGTGCCGCCGGCACCGGGGATCAGGCCGAGCTTGACTTCGGGCAATGCCACATTGGTACCGGGCGCGGCGATGCGGTAGTGGCAACCCAGCGCCAGCTCCAGGCCACCGCCCATGCACACGCTGTGGATGGCGGCGATGACCGGCTTGGAGGTGTTTTCCACCGCCAGGATGACGGAGAGCAGGTTCGGCTCGGCCAGCGCCTTGGGCGAACCGAACTCGCGGATGTCGGCACCGCCCGAAAACGCCTTGCCGGCGCCGGTGATCACGATGGACTTCACCGCCGGGTCGGCTTCTGCCTTCTCCAGGCCAGCTGCGATGCCCTGGCGCGTGGAGAGACCCAGGCCGTTGACCGGCGGGTTGTTCATGGTGATGACGGCCACATCGCCGTGGACCTGGTACTCAGCGGTCATGGAATCTCCTTCGTTGTTGGCGGAAAACGGGTGCCCGGGGGGCGTTGACTGTGACGTTCTTCCGGAAAAAGAACGATCGTTCGATTCTAGGAACTTGCTGCGCTGCCGCAAGGGCCTCTTGTCGCCAGCGAGTCAGGCGTCAGACTTCAAGCCATTCTTTGCGGATCTGCGCGTCCGCGCGCAGGGTTTCGGGCGTTCCCTCGAACACGATGCTGCCGTGCCCCATGACCAGCACCCGGTCGGAAATGCTCAGCGCGATGGTGAGCTTCTGCTCGATCAGCAGCACCGACACGCCACGGCTTTTCAGCTTCTGCAGGTACTCGGCCACCAGCTCCACGATCTTGGGCGCGAGGCCCTCGGTGGGCTCGTCGATGATGATGAGGTCAGGGTCGCCCATGAGCGTGCGGCACAGCGTGAGCATCTGCTGCTCGCCACCCGAGAGCACGCCCGCCTCGGTGTGCTCTCGCTCCTTGAGGCGCGGGAACATGGCGTACATGTCCGCAAAGCTCCAGCGCGCGCCGATGCCCTTGCCCTTTTGGCCCAGCAGCAGGTTCTGGTGCACGGTGAGCTTGGGAAAGATGTCGCGGTTCTCGGGCACATGGCCGATGCCGAGGTGGGCGATCTCGAACGGCTTCTTGCCCAGGATGGGCTTGCCCTGCCAGGCCACGCTGCCGGTGGCTTCGACCAGGCCCATGATGGCCTTGGCGGTGGTCGAGCGGCCCGAGCCGTTGCGCCCGAGCAGCGCCACGATCTCGCCCTTGCCGACCGAAAACTGCACCCCGTGCAGCACATGGCTCTTGCCGTAGTAGGCGTGAAGGTCTTGGATGTCGAGCATGGTGTGTCCTCAGTGGCCTGCCGCCTGTTGATCTGCGAGCACCGAGCCCAAGTAAGCTTCTTGCACGCGCGGATTGGCGCGCACGGCTTCGGGCGTGTCGAAAGCGATCACCTCGCCGTACACCACCACGGCGATGCGGTCGGCCAGGCCGAACACCACCCCCATGTCGTGCTCCACGGTGAGCAGCGTTTTGCCCACCGTCACCTCGCGGATGAGGTCGATGAATCGGCTGGTTTCGCTTTTGCTCATGCCGGCGGTGGGCTCGTCGAGCAGGATCACCTGTGCACCACCGGCGATGGTGATGCCGATCTCCAGCGCACGCTGCTCGGCGTAGGTCAGGTTCATGGCGAGCGTGTCGTGCTTGCGCTCCAGGTGGATCATGCGCATGAGCTCTTCTGCGCGGTCGTTGGCGTCCTTGAGGTTCGCAAGGAACTTCAGGAAGGTGTACTTGTAGCCCAGGCTCCAGAGCACGCCGCAGCGCAGGTTCTCGAACACGCTGAGCTTGGGGAAGATGTTGGTGATCTGGAAGCTGCGCGAGAGGCCCAGCCGGTTGATCTCGAAAGGCTTCAGGCCGTTGATGCGGTGGCCGCCGAGGATCACGTCGCCGCTGCTGGGCTCGAATCGGCCCGAGATCAGGTTGAACAACGTGGACTTGCCCGCGCCGTTGGGGCCGATGATGGCCACGCGCTCACCCGGGTTCACGACCAGGTTCACGCCGCGGATGATGTCGGTCTTGCCGAAGCTCTTGCGCAGGTCGCGCAGCTCCAGCGCCGCCGTCGATGTGTTGCCGCTCATGCAACCTCCCGCTGCTGGATGTGTTTTTCAATCGTCACCTGGATGTCGTGCCACTGCAGCATGAAGCGCCGTCGCGCCCATTCGAACAGGCCAAAGCCGACCGCCAGCACCACCACGGAGCCGATCCAGCTCACGGGGCTCTTGGCGTCGAGGTTCACGCCGAAGAAGCGCAACAAGGTGTCCTGCCCGGCGTTGAGTTGCAGGTGGTACATCATTTCGATCATGGCGCCGGCACCGGCGAACATGACCACGCCGAACAGCGCGAGCAGCACATAGCTGCCGAGCACGCGCTTGAGCAAACCGTAGGCGGCCACGCGCACGTTCATCATGATCAGGCTGGCCACGCCACCGGGCGCGTACATCACCATGAACAGGAAGATCAGGCCCAAGTAAAGCAGCCAGGCCTTCGTCAGCTCCGACAGCAGCACCGAAGCCAGCACCATCAGGATGCCGCCGATGATGGGGCCGAAGAAGATGGTGGCGCCGCCCAGGAAGGTGAACAGCAGGTAGGCGCCCGAGCGCCCGGCACCCACCACCTCGGCCGTGACGATCTCGAAGTTGAGCGCACCCAGTCCGCCCGCGATACCGGCGAAGAAGCCGGCGATCATGAACGACAGGTAGCGCACCTTCTGCGTGTTGTAGCCAATGAACTCCACCCGCTCCGGGTTGTCGCGCACGGCGTTCAGGATGCGGCCCAGCGGCGTGCGCGTGAACGCGAACATGAGGCCGACGCAGATGAAGGTGTAGACCGCGATCAGGTAGTACACCTGCCGCGGCGGCCCGTAGGTGATACCCATGAACGCTTCACCGATCACCCGGTTGCCCGACACGCCGGCTTCGCCACCAAAGAACTCGGAGAACATCAGCGACATGGCAAACACCAGCTCGGCCATGCCCAGCGTGATCATGGCAAAGGTGGTGCCGGCCTTCTTGGTGGTCACGTAGCCGAACAACACGGCGAAGAACAGACCCGACACGCCCCCCACCAGCGGCAGCAGCGTCACGGGAATCGGCAGCTGTCCACCCGCTGCGGCATTGAGCGCGTGCATGGCCACATACGACCCCAGCCCGGTGTACACAGCGTGGCCGAAGCTCAGCATGCCGCCCTGCCCCAGCAGGATGTTGTAGGACAGGCAGGCAATGATGGCGATGCCCATCTGCGAGAGCATGGTCACCGCGAGGTTGCTGCTGAACACGAAGGGCGCGACCAGCAGGACCGCGGCAAAGAGGGACCAAACGGTCCAGCGGCCTTTGTTGAAGCCTGTTGTGGTGTGTTGCATGGTGGTCATGGCGGGTCAGCCCTCTCGCGTGCCGAGCAGGCCCTTGGGGCGGAAGATCAGGATCAGCACGAGGAACAAGTAGGGCAGGATCGGGGCCACCTGCGACAGGGTCAGCTTGACCACCGAGTTGTTTTTGGCCGCGTCAGACAGCTCGATGCCGAACTGCTGCGCCAGGCTGATGAAGGAATAGTCGAAAGCGACGGCGAAGGTCTGGATCACGCCGATGAGCACCGAGGCCAGGAACGCGCCCGATAGCGAGCCCATGCCGCCGACCACCACCACCACGAAGATCACCGAGCCCACCGTGGCGGCCATGGCCGGCTCGGTGACAAACGTGCTGCCGCCGATGACGCCAGCCAGCCCGGCCAGCCCGGTGCCGGCGCCAAACACCAGCATGAACACACGCGGCACGTTGTGACCCAGGCTCTCCACGGTCTCGGGGTGGGTGAGCGCGGCCTGGATCACCAGACCGATGCGGGTGCGCGTGAGCAGCAGCCAGAGGGACAGCAGCATCAGCAGTGCCACCAGCATCATGAAACCGCGCGTGGCAGGGAATGGCGAGCAGATCACGTTGGCTGCGGAACACACCTCGCTGGAGGCTGCACCCCAGACCATTTGCAGCGAGTCGTCGGCCAGGTGCACCAGCGTGAACGCCGGGCCGCGCAGGGCTTCGGGCGGTGCGAAGTCCAGCGCCGTGCGGCCCCAGATCAGTTGCACCACCTCGAGCAGGATGTAGGAAAAGCCGAAGGTTACCAGCAGCTCGGGCACATGCCCGAACTTGTGCACCTTGCGAAGCGTGAGCCGCTCGAACAGCGCGCCCATGGCGCCCACCAGCACCGGCGCCACGATCAGCGCGGGCCAGAAGCCGATCCAGTTGGACAGCGTGTAGCCCATGTAGGCGCCCACCATGTAGAAACTGGCGTGCGCAAAATTGAGGACGCCCATCATGCTGAAGATGAGGGTCAGCCCCGAGCTCAACATGAACAGCAGCAAGCCGTAGCTGACGCCGTTGAGCATGGAGATGATGAAGAACTCCATGAGTTCGCCTTTCGTGGCTGGTGTGTCAGCCGTCGGAGCATGGTGAAAACAAACCAGCGCCTGAAACGGCGCTGGTTCTACCCAAGGCAACCGCCCTGCACGAAACGGGTTCGTGCGCGGTGGTGCAGTTGATCAGCCCGGACGCTTCATCTGGCAGCTGGTGGGCGTGCTGGACACGTAGGACGGGTATTCCTTCACCGGCACCAGTGTCATGCCGGTGTTCTCGGCACTGTAGGGGAACTTACCGCCGGCTTTCTGCCAGACCGTGACGAACAGCGGTTGCTGCAACTGGTGGTCCAGCTTGCGCACTTCCACTTCACCGTTGAAGCCCTTGAACTTCAAGCCTTCCATGGCGGCAGCCACCTTCACCGGGTCGGTAGACTTGGCTTTGGCCATGGCTTCGGACACGGCGGAGTAAGCCAGCGGGATCGCGCCGGTGTACATGTCGTCCTTGTACTTGGCCTGGAACTCGTCGGCCCACTTGCCCATCTGGCCGCCCATGTTGTAGTGCTGGTAAGCCACCTGGAACACGCGACCCTCGCCGCCCGTGCCCAGCGCCGTGGGCGTGCCGGTCACGCCGGTGTAGTAGGTGTAAAACTTGCCGGTGTATCCGCCTTCGTTGGCGGCCTTCACCAGCAAGGCGAGGTCGGAACCCCAGTTGCCGGTGATCACCGTGTCGGCACCCGAGGCCTTGATCTTGGCCACGTAGGGCGCAAAGTCGCGCACCTGGGCCAGCGGGTGCAGGTCTTCGCCCACGATCTTCACGTCGGGGCGCTTGCGCGCGAGGTTTTCTTTGGCGAAGCGTGCCACCTGCTGACCGTGCGAGTAGTTCTGGTTGAGCAGATAGACGTTCTTCACATCCGGCTGGTCCTTCATGAAGGTGGTCATCGCCTCCATCTTCATGGACGTGTCTGCGTCGAAGCGGAAGTGCCAGTAGTTGCACTTGCTGTTGGTGAAGTCGGGGTCCACGGCGGCGTAGTTCAGGAAGATCACTTCCTTGCCGGGGTTGCGCTCGTTGTGTTTGCTCACGGCGTCGATCAATGCACCGGCCACCGAGGAGCCGTTGCCCTGGGCGATGTAGCGCACACCCTGGTCGAGTGCGGCCTTGAAGTTGTTCAGGCTCTCGGCGGGGCTGAGCTTGTTGTCGAAGCCGACCACCTCGAACTTCACGCCGGCCGGATTGCTCTGCGAAAACTTCTCGGCGAAGAACTGCCAGCTCTTGAGCTGGTTGTTGCCCACAGGGCCCATGAGGCCGGTCTGCGGGTCGATCAGGGCGATCTTGACGGTCTCGCCCTTCTGGGCTTGGGCAGCGAATGCGCAGACGATCAGCGATGCTGCGGTGAGGCTCTTGATGGCGAAATGCATTGTTTGTCTCCGGGTGGTTGTGGGTCGCGCATGCAGCTTACAAGCCTGTTGCGGTGCAGCACTCAGGGATAGCCCCTAGGGGCTATCGCGCTGGCGACTTCAACACGAAAAACAATGCGTCAGTGGGCCTCAGATACCCGGCAACACGTAGTCCTTGAGCTGTTGACGCAATGTCATTTTTTGCATCTTGCCGGTCGCGCCCAACGGAATCGCGTCGACAAAGACCACGTCATCCGGAATCTGCCACTTGGCGGTCTTGCCCTCGAAGAACGCCAGCAATTCCTCGCGCGTGACCTCGGCGCCCGACTTCTTGACCACCACCACGATGGGGCGCTCGTCCCACTTGGGGTGGCGCATGCCCACGCAGGCCGCCATGGCCACGGCCGGGTGGGCCATGGCGATGTTTTCCACGTCGATGGAGCTGATCCATTCGCCGCCGGACTTGATCACGTCCTTGCTGCGGTCGGTGATCTGCATGAAACCGTCGGGGTCGATGGTGGCCACATCGCCGGTGGGGAACCACCCTTGGCCCTGCGCGTCGTAGCGCAGCGGGTCGCCGCCCTCGCCCTTGAAGTAGCTGGCAATGATCCAGGGACCACGCACCAGCAGGTCGCCGTAGCTCTTGCCGTCCCAGGGCAGCTCATCCCCGGCGTCGTCCACGATCTTCATGTCCACGCCATACACCGCGCGTCCCTGCTTGAGCAGTACCTTGTGCTGCTCCTCGGCGGGCAGCGCCAGCTGGGCGTTTTTCAGCGAGCACACCGTGCCCAGCGGCGACATCTCGGTCATGCCCCAGGCGTGGATCACGGCCACACCGTATTGGTCGTTGAAGGCTTTCATCATCGCGGGCGGGCAGGCCGAGCCCCCGATCACGGTGCTCTTGAGCGTGCTGAACTTCAGGTTGTTGGCCTGCAGGTGGCCCAGCAGCATTTGCCACACCGTGGGCACGCCCGCCGCCATGGACACTTTTTCGCTTTCGAGCAGTTCGTAGATCGACTTGCCGTCCATCGCCGGGCCGGGAAACACCAGCTTGCAGCCGGTGGCGGCGGCCGAGTAAGGCAGGCCCCAGGCGTTGACGTGGAACATGGGCACGACCGGCAGCACGCTGTCGCGCGCGCTCAGGCTGAGCGCGTCGGGCAGTGCGGCCGTGAAGGCGTGCAGGATGGTCGAGCGGTGTGAATACAGCGCGGCCTTGGGGTTGCCGGTGGTGCCGCTCGTGTAGCACATGCTGGAGGCCGAGTTCTCGTCGAACGTGGGCCAGTGGTAGGTGTCGGGCTGGTTGGCGATCCAGGCCTCGTAGCTCTGCAGGCCTGGCAGTCCGCTGTCGGCGGGCAGCTTGTCGGCGTCGCACAGCGCGATCCAGTGTTTGACCGTGGGGCATTTGGCCGCCACCGCCTTGACCAGCGGCAGGAAGGTCATGTCGAAGCAGACCACCTTGTCTTCGGCGTGGTTCACGATCCACGTGAGTTGCTCGGGGTGCAGGCGCGGGTTGAGCGTGTGCAGCACATGGCCGGTGCCGCTGACGCCGAAATACAGCTCCAGGTGGCGGTAGCCGTTCCAGGCCAGGGTGGCCACGCGGTCACCGAAAGCCAGTTTCAGGCCATTGAGTGCATTGGCCACCTTGCGCGAACGCACGGCGATCTGGCCCCAGTTGCTGCGGTGGATGTCACCCTCGACCCGGCGGGACACGATCTCGCCACTGGCGTGGTGCCGCTCGGCGTGCACGATCAATGTCGAAATCAAAAGAGGTTGGCTCTGCATCTGGCCCAGCATGTAAATCTCCTGTGTGGTTTTGGTGTGTGGGATCGCTGGACGGATCATGCCGCAGACGATGACCACGCCCCACCCGGGTTGCTCCCGATAGCCCGGCCGGCAGTGGGTGCAAGTCGTCTCGGTGACAATGACTCGCATGAGTTTCTCCCTGGCCTGGACCCACCGCTTCGCCGATCTCGGCCCCGATTTCCACACCGAACTGCGCCCCACCTCCCTGCCCGATCCGCACTGGGTCGGCCAGAGCCGATCCGTGGCGCGCGACCTCGAACTGGATGAGACATGGATGCAGGGCGACGAGGCCCTTCTGGCTTTCACCGGCAACGCGGTGCTGCCCGGCATGCGGCCCCTGGCCAGCGTGTACAGCGGCCACCAGTTCGGGCACTGGGCGGGCCAGCTGGGCGACGGGCGCGCCATTCTGCTGGGCGAACTGCCCGGGCCGCACGGGCCGCTGGAAGTTCAACTCAAGGGCGCCGGCCTCACACCCTATTCGCGCATGGGCGATGGCCGCGCCGTGCTGCGCAGCTCCATCCGCGAATTCCTCTGCAGCGAGGCCATGCACGCGCTGGGCATTCCCACCAGCCGGGCGCTGTGCGTCACCGGCTCACCCGGCAAGGTGCGCCGCGAAGAGATCGAAACCGCGGCGGTGGTCACCCGCGTGGCGCCTTCCTTCATCCGCTTCGGTCACTTTGAGCACTTCTCGCACAGCGGACAGCACGCCCAATTGCGCACCCTGGCCGATTTCGTCATTGATCACTTTTACCCGGCCTGTCGCGAGGGGTCGGGCAACCCCTACGCCGCCTTGCTCGAAGCCGTGAGCGCGCGCACCGCCGGGATGGTGGCGCAGTGGCAGGCCGTGGGTTTTTGCCACGGTGTGATGAACACCGACAACATGAGCATTCTGGGTCTGACGATCGATTACGGCCCATTCCAGTTTCTCGACGCCTTCAACCCGGGTCACATCTGCAACCACAGCGACACCGGCGGGCGCTACGCCTACAACCGGCAGCCCAACATCGCCTACTGGAACCTGTTTGCACTGGGCCAGGCGCTGCTGCCGCTGATGGACGACCAACAGCAGGCGCTGGATGCCCTGGAGCCCTACAAGGCGCTGATGCCGGCGGCGCTGCAGCGTCGCATGAACGCCAAGCTGGGCCTGGAGCGCGTGCAGGACGGTGACGCCGAGTTGACCGAATCGCTGATGAAGCTGATGGCCGCCGACGCGGTGGACTTCACCATCTTCTGGCGCCGGCTCAGCCACGCGGTGTCGGGCGGTCTGGGCCCCGTGCGGGACCTGTTCCTGCAGCGGGAAGCTTTTGACGCCTGGGCCGCACGGTGGCAGGAGCGCCTGCAGGAACAGGCCGGTTTCGCGGCTGCGGTCACCGAGGTGCAGATGTTGCGGGTCAACCCGCGGGTTGTTCTGCGCAATCACCTCGGCGAAGTGGCCATCCAGCGCGCCAAGCAAGGTGACTTCAGCGAGGTGGCACGGTTGCAAAACGCGCTGGAGCACCCATTTGAAGAAGTCGCCGGTCAAGACGACTTCGCCGCCTTCCCGCCCGACTGGGCCAGCCAGATTGAAATCAGCTGCTCGTCCTGAGCGCCTTCACAGGAGATCCGCATGAACTTCCCCGTCCAGAAAACCGAAGCCGAGTGGCGCGACCTGCTGGTCGCCAAAGGCGCCGAGCCGCGCGCCTTCGACGTCACCCGGCACGCCCACACCGAGCGCCCCTACACCGGCAAGTACGAGCAGGTCTGGGCCGATGGCAGCTACCACTGCATCTGCTGCGGCAACACGCTGTTTGACGCCAAGACCAAGTTCGATGCGGGTTGCGGCTGGCCCAGCTTTTCGCAGGCCCTGCCCGGCGCCATCACTGAAATCACCGACCGCACACACGGCATGGTGCGAGTGGAGACCGTCTGCAGCCAGTGCGGCGCGCACCTGGGCCACGTGTTCGACGATGGCCCCTCCGACACGGGCTTGCGCTATTGCATGAACTCCGCTTCACTGGAGCACTCCCCCACCAAGGACACGCCATGAAGGCCAATACCATCCTCCAGACCATCGGCAACACGCCCCACGTGCGCGTGCAACGGCTGTTTGGAGACGCCACGCAGCAGGTGTGGATCAAGTCCGAGCGCAGCAACCCAGGCGGCTCCATCAAGGACCGCATCGCCCTGGCCATGGTCGAAGCCGCCGAGCAGACCGGGGCGCTCAAACCGGGCGGCACCATCGTCGAGCCCACCTCGGGCAACACCGGCATTGGCCTGGCCATGGTGGCTGCGGTCAAGGGCTACAAGATCATCCTCGTCATGCCCGACAGCATGTCCATCGAGCGCCGCCGCCTCATGCTGGCCTATGGCGCCAGCTTCGACCTCACGCCGCGCGAGAAGGGCATGAAAGGCTCGATCGCGCGCGCCGAGGAAATCGTGGCCAGCACACCCGGCGCCTGGATGCCGCAACAGTTCAACAACCCGGCCAACGTGGCGGTGCACGTGCAGACCACGGCTGAAGAAATCGCGGCTGACTTCCCCCAAGGCATCGACGCCATCATCACTGGCGTGGGCACCGGCGGGCACATCACCGGCGTGGCCCGTGTGCTCAAGACGCGCTGGCCCCAGCTCAAGGTGTACGCGGTCGAGCCCGCCGCTTCGCCGGTGATCTCCGGTGGTGCGCCCTCGCCCCACCCCATCCAGGGCATTGGCGCCGGGTTCATTCCCAACAACCTCGACGTGAGCGTGCTCGATGGGGTGATCCAGGTCGACGCCGAACCGGCGCGCGAGATGGCCCGCCGCTGCGCGCGCGAAGAAGGCATGCTGGTCGGCATCTCCTCCGGCGCCACGCTGGCCGCCATCGCCCAGAAACTTCCCGATCTGCCGGCCAACGCCGTGGTGCTGGGCTTCAACTACGACACCGGCGAGCGTTATCTGTCGGTGGACGGTTTCCTCCCCGCCTGACGCCATGAAAAACCTGAACGACATCCGCCTGTCCATGCTCGATCTCGTCGCCGTGCGCGAGGGAGGCAGCGTGGGCGACGCGCTGAACGTTGCGCTGCGCACCGCGCAACACGCCGAGTCGCTGGGCTTTACCCGCTACTGGCTGGCCGAGCACCACAACATGAGTGGCATCGCCTGCTCGGCCACGGCCGTGTTGGTGGCTCACATCGCGGGCGGCACGAAACACATGCGCGTGGGCTCGGGTGGCGTCATGCTGCCCAACCACGCCCCGCTGGTGGTGGCCGAAGCCTTCGGTACCCTGGCCGAGCTCTTCCCCGGGCGCATCGACCTGGGCCTGGGCCGCGCGCCCGGCACCGACCCCATGACCATGCGCGCGCTGCGCCGCAACCGCACCGAGAGCGAAGACGACTTTCCGCGCGATGTGGCGGAGTTGCAGCACCTGCTGGGCCCGGCCCAACCAGGCCAGCGCGTGATCGCCAACCCGGGCGTGGGCACCAACGTGCCGATCTGGCTGCTGGGCTCCAGCCTGTTCTCGGCGCGTCTGGCGGCCGAGCGGGGCCTACCGTTTGCGTTCGCGTCGCACTTTGCGCCGCGCATGCTGCTGCAGGCGCTCGACGTGTACCGCAGTCACTTCAAGCCGTCGGCCCAGCTGGCCCAGCCCTACGTGATCATCGGTGTGCCGCTGATCGCCGCCCCCACCGACGACGAAGCCGAGTACCTGGCGAGCAGCACCTACCAGCGCGTGCTGGGCATCCTCACCGGCCAGCGTGGCCAGCTGCCGCCGCCGGTGCAGGGCTTCATGCAGCGCCTGCACCCGCAGGAACAAGCCGGCATCGCCGACTTCCTCGCGGCGGCCGTGATTGGCAGTCCCGAGACGGTGCGCGAAGGCCTGCAGTCGCTGGCCGACGCGACCCTGGCCGACGAATTCATGATCGTGTGCGACGTCTACGATCCAGCCCTGCGCCTGCGCTCGCTGGACATTGCGGCAGAGGCGATGGCAACGACGGAACCACTCACCGTTTGATCATCTGCATGATCTGACCTGCGTCCAGCGTCGCGGCCTTTTGCCGGATCTGGGGCAGGTACTGCGTCTGCATCTGCTTGGCCGGGCCCAACAGGTCCTGGAAGGTCTCCTGGAGCAGCGCCGTGCTCATGACGCGTCCACCCGCGTAATAACGCTTGGCCACCTGGCCCAGCGCATAAGTGGTCGCGAACGAAAACGCCATGCCGGTGGCCGCGCTGCCCACCCCTCCGATGGCACGGCCCGCCACCTTGCCCAGCAAGCCGCCCAGGAGCTTGCGACCAAACTGCTCCAGGTACTGCGACGTCAGGCCCACGCCCACCGCCGCAATGAATTCGCGGATGTGGCCCTGGTCCAGCTCCACGCCGTGCGCCTTGCCGATGGCGTACACCATCTTCACCTGCAGCGGAATGATGGCCATCGAAGCCCAGGACTGGGGCAGCAACTCCAGCGCGCCGTTGAGCAACGCGTAGTTCAAGATGGATTTGTCGAGTTCGGCACCCGAAGCCACAGTGGCGGCCACCACCGGGCCTGCGGCCACGGCTGCGGGTACTGCGACAGGCACCGCCTTCTCGGCCGCATCCACGATCGCGTCCGCCTCGCGCTCGAACGCCGCTGCTGCCACCGGGTCGAGCTTCAGGTGTGTCTTCAGCTGGGTCAGAAACGCCCGTTCGGCATCGCTCTGCCTGCCGTCTGCATCACAGACACACACCGCCATTTCGTACGCGAGTTGGCGTTGCCCGGCGTCTTCCAGGCTGGCGGCCGCATCCAGCAGCGAGACGCGCTTGAGCAGAACGTCCTGCACCACCCGCGCCAGCGCCTGGCCCTCGCTGCCGCCCAGCGAGGTCGCCAACTGGCGCACGGTGTCGCGTTCGGTATCGGCCTGATGACCGTCCGCGTAGGCCGCCATCAAGGCAATGGAGAGGATGGCGTGCTGGGAATCGGTGGACATGCGTGTGCTTCCTTTGAACGAGTAAGAGCTGAGATGGAGCCGGGCAGCGGCAGAAAAGTTCAGATCCGCCGGGCTGCCCAGCGGGCGGACGCAGGCCGACAGCGCTGGCGCCATGAGCCCGCCACCATGCCTCAAAAGGTCCATTGGCGCGAGGGGTGGGCGCACAGCCGATAATCCGTCGATGCGCTTTCTCATCGACTTCTTTCCCATCGCCCTGTTCGTGGCGGCCTACAAGATGGCCGACATCTACACCGCCACCGCCGTGCTGATGGCAGCCACGGTGGTGCAGACCGGCATCATCTACGGCATCGACCGCAAATTGCAGACGCTGCAGAAGATCACGCTGGTGCTCATCCTGGTGTTTGGCACCCTCACCCTCTTCCTGCAGGACGAGCGATTCATCAAGTGGAAACCCACCGTGCTCTACGCCAGCATGGCCATCGTGCTGGCTGCCGCGCTGTGGATCTGGAAGAAGAACTTCCTCAAGCTCCTGCTGGGCAGCCAGCTGAGCCTGCCCGATGCCGTGTGGGCCAAACTCACCGTGGCCTGGGCGGCGTACTTCGTGTTCATGGCGGCCATCAACGCCTATGTGGCGGCCTACTACTCCACCGAAGACTGGGTCAACTTCAAGCTCTGGGGCTATGTGTTCCCGGTGGTCTTCATCATCGGGCAGGGGATTTACATCTCCCGCTTCCTCAAAGACGACCCGGTGGAAAAACCATGAGCGACGCCGCCATGCCCACCGCCGCCGCGATCGAAGCGCAATTGCGCGCCGTGCTGAACCCCACCGAGCTCGAAGTGCTGGACGAAAGCGCGGCCCATGCAGGGCATTCGGGATCCAACGGCCTGGGCTTTGGCACCCATTTCCGGGTGCGCATTGCAGCGCCCGGTTTCGCCGGCCTGAGCCGGGTCGCCAAGCACCGCCTTGTGTATGATGCGCTGCAAAAATTCATCGACGCGGGACTCCACGCGTTGGCCATTGAAATCAAGGCTTGATGCGGCTTCCCAGCCCGCTGCTACGTTCTGATACGAGTCTGCTGAACCCCGTCGGCACCCGCAGCTCCAACCCCTTTTCAACCCCGAGGAACACCATGAAATTTTCCCGCTCAGCCCTGACCGTGGCCGTGCTTGTTGCCGCTGCTTTCAGCGCCTCCGCCCAGAACATCGCCATCGTCAACGGCAAGGCCGTGCCCACCGCTCGCCTGGACGTGCTGGCGCAGCAGATCGCCGCGAGCGGTCGCCCGGTGGACGACACCGTGCGCGCCCAGCTCAAGGAGGAAGTGGTGCTGCGCGAGGTGTTCATGCAGGAAGCACAGAAGCGCGGCATCGGCACCACCGACGAGTTCAAGAACCAGCTCGAGCTGGCCCGCCAGACCATCATGATCCGCGCGCTGTTCGCCGATTTCCAGGCCAAGAACCCCGTGACGGACGCCGACATCAAGGCCGAGTACGACAAGTTCGTTGCGGCCAACGGCGGCAAGGAATACCGCGCCCGCCACATCCTGGTGGAGAAGGAAGAAGAAGCCAAGGCGATCATTGCCTCGCTCAAGGGCAAGGGCAAGTTCGAAGACATCGCCAAAAAGCAGTCCAAGGACCCAGGGTCTGGTGCCAACGGTGGTGACCTGGACTGGGCGGCCGCAGCCAGCTACGTGCCCGAGTTCTCGGAAGCCATGGTCAAGCTGGAGAAGGGCCAGACCACACCCGTGCCGGTGAAGACCCAGTTCGGCTGGCACATCATCCGCGTGGACGACATTCGCCAGGCCGAACTGCCGAAGATGGAAGACATCAAGCCGCAGATCGCCCAGCAGATGCAGCAGCAAAAGCTGACCGAGTTCCAGAAGGGCTTGCGCGAGAAGGCAAAAATCGAATAACCCGATCTCCCGGGTTCCAAAGAAAAGCGTGGACCTCCGCGCTTTTTTCGTTTCAGGCCACCTGGATGCCGAGCCAGATCAGGGCCATCAGAACCGGTTGGTGCAGCAGGTAGTAGCTCAGACTCCAGCGCCCCAACAACACCAGGCCCAGGCGCCCACCTCGGGCTGGTGCACCGCTGCCCAGCCACTGCGGCCGCTCGCGAACCGCCCAGCGCCCGGCTGCCATGCCCCACCACATCACGCCCAGCCACGGCAGCAAGGGCACATAGTCCTCGGTCACGGGCTTGCGGCTGATGAGGCCCAGCCAGTTGAGCCACGGTGTGTTGAGCACCTCCAGCGCGGGAAAGGCTTGTATCAGGGCAGGCGCGAGAAACTTGGCCCCGATGGCCAGCGCACCCAGCAGCCACAGCCACGCGCCCCACCCCGCCGTCAGCCGCACCACGATCAACATCACCGCGATGCCGTGCAGCACACCAAAGTAGATGAAGCTGTTGGGGAACACCAGCAGCGAACCGGCGGTAACCAGCAGCGCCGCACCGGCCACCTGCAGCCAGCGCCGCCAGAAGTGCGCCCAGGTCTGGCCCTGGTGCACCGCCACCGCCTGCGACAGACCTGCGGTGAACAGGAACAGGCTCACGATGGCGGTGCGTTGCCAGGTCCAGAACGGATCGCGGTAAAAGTCTTCCCGAATCAGGCGGAAGAAATTGAGGTCGAAGCAGAAGTGGTACGCCGTCATCCACAGCATGGCGGCGGCCCGCAGCAGGTCGATGCGGTCCAGGCGCTGCGTCATGGTCGCGTTCATGACGACGTCAGGCGCGGCGCTGGATGTCCAGCAGGATCTGGCTGAGCGCCGCCGGCTCGCTGACCATGGGGTCGTGCCCGGTCGCCATCTCGACCACGTTCCATCCAGGTTCGCTGCGCACCCGCACGCGCGAAGGTGCAATGGTGGCCAGCGCCGGTTGGGTGCAGTCGATGAACGTGCGCGGCACGGCTGCCACCCGCTCGGCGTCGAATGGCAGCGGCTGCTGGTACAGCTTGAACGGCTGGGGTGTCTGACGTCGGTTGACCCAGTCGCGGTCGGCGCCGTCCAGCCCGAACAGGCTGGCATCGGGGGGTGGAAAACTCAGGCCACCGCTGGACTGCGAAGCCGCGATCCGGGCCTGTTTCGTCTCTTCCGTGTGGTGGCTGCTCCAGCTGTCGCCAGGGTACGGCAGCGCGGCGTCCAGGTACACCAGGTGCGCCAGCAAACCAGGGTATCTGGCTTGCAGCCGATCGGCCACGCCCGTGATCACCATGCCTGCATAGCTGTGGCCCACCAGCACCACGCGCTGCAGTTCTTCGGCTTCGATCAGACCCACCACGTCCTGGATGTGGGTGTGCAGATCGATGGTGGGCGCCATCAGGTGGGCGCGTTCACCCAGCCCGCTCAGCGTGACGGCGTGGGTGTCGACACCCGCGCCGCGCAACCGGGGCAACACCCGGCTCCAGCACCAGGCGCCATGCCAGGCGCCGTGCACGAGCACGATGGAAGTCGGCGTGGGGTCGGCGTTTGCGGTCAATACAGGTCTCCGATGGTGGTGGGCGCCACCGGATTCTGCCTTGAGGGGACGCCGCCGTCAGACGTAGGCGGTCGGCATGCGCACGTGGCGCATGTGCAGCGACAGGCCCAGCGCGGCCATGTGGTTGCTGTTGCGGCCCAGGATGGACTCGGACAGGGGCAGGAACTCCGCCTCCTCAAAGCCGGCATGCGCGGTGTACGCGGTCACGAGTCGGTGCAATTCATCCCCATCCAGATCGGCGTCTTGCCCCTTGCCGACGCGCTTGAGGGCCTTTTCCAAGCCTTTCCAGAGGGCCTCGATGGCGCGGTGTTCGTTGGTGAGCCGCTCGGTCATGGATTGCACACGGTCGCGCTCGGCACCAGGCTGGGCGCTGGCCAGCACGGCGGGAAACAGGTCGCGCTCTTCTTCGAGGTGGTGTTCAAAGATTGCTTCGCGGAAAAACACGAGCGAGTCCGCAGCGATCTGGCGGGCTCGCGCGGCGGGCTCCAGCAGCGCAGGCAATGCGTCAAGCGACTTCAGTCGCTTGAGAATGCCGACATGGCAGTCCGTGAAGGTGGTCAGCGGCGCATCGGCCTTCGGGTTGGCTTCAGAGCCCGGGTGGGTGGCGGTGGTCATGGGGTCTCCTCGCGATTCACCGGGCCCAACCCGGCGGGTGAGACCAGTCTAGGCAGGCCGCTGCGATGCGCCTTGACACAGGTCAAGCTGCGGGGGATCAGCGGTGCGCCACCAGTTCGAACAGGTCTTTCTCCATCTCCCGACCTGCCGCGCTCAGCATGCGCCGTTGCATCTTCACGTAGCGCTTGGTCTGCGGTGAGTACCAGACCAGGTAGTGGATGCGCACGGGCTCGATCGGGGCCAGGGTGGTGCCGCCGGTGGCGCTTCGGCTGCTCCACACCTCGACCTTGAACGCATCAAAGCTGCCGCCTGGCACATTCACCGTTTCTCGGCCGACCACCTTGGCTTCCGAATACCACTGGCTCCAGGTGTCCACATCGGGGGTGGCGAAGTTGCTCAGCGTGCCGAGCGTGCCCAGGTCCCTGAACGCACCCAGGTAAGGGCTGTATTCCAGCCCGATCTGTTGCCAGGCCAGGAACCCTGGTCGGCTGCCCGAGGCACGTCGCATGTCGCCCGCCAGGCTCTCCTGGGCATTGGCGCGCAGAGCGTCGGTCACCACACCATCGCGCACCGACTCCACCGAAATCACGATGTCGCGGCGCGGGCTGGTTGGCCATTTGCCGCTGGTGCGGTAAGTCCAGCTCTCCCCCGGGCGGGGCAGCGCGCCGGCAGGCGCTCGGTCAGTGCCAGGCACGGGCGCAACCGCCACCGGTGTGGGCTCGGGCGACGGCGCTGGGGCCACCACCGCGGGACGCGGACGCACCGTCAGGCTGCGGGTGACCGAGCCCACGGCGTTGCGTGCGGTGAGCGTGAAGGTGGTGGGCTCGCTGACGCTCACCGTGACACAGTCCTTGACCGCCTGGGCCAGCGCGCCGGGTCGGGGCGTGAGGGTGAGACTCTCGGCCTGCGTCACCGAGTAACACAGCTTTGCGCCCGCAGGGTCACCCTGGCTCTGGAAGGTGCGAATGACCGGGGGCGACGGGACTGGCGGCGCCGGCGATGGAGCCACGGCGGCCACGGCGGGGCGCTCCGGCACCGTGGCGGGCGCCGCAGCCACAGCCACCGGTGGGTTGGCGCGGCTCGGTGCGGCGGCCACTGCGGCCGGTTGGCTGGAAGTGCCGGGCGCCTCGGCCGTGAGCATCGGGTTCGTTGAGACGATCGGGTCCGGCTCGGGAGATGCGCGCCAGGCTGCCCAGATGGCCACCGCCAACAGGCCTGCACCCAGACCCGCCCACAAAGCCCATCGCCGGCCCGCAGGCTCATCGGAGGAAGTCTCTCGGGAAACGTCGGCTTGTTCGTGCGTGTCGAGTTTTGCATCGGGCACGCCACCGGGCCCGCTGATGACGGCGTCCGCACGCTGGCCGAGCATGGTGTTCAGGGCACGGATCAGTTCCTGCGTGGAGGCTTCCCATTGCTTGTGGCTGATCTCGATGGCCTGGCGCCGGGCCAGCGACTTGAGCTCGGGGGGCAGCTCCTCGGCGCGCGGCATGAGGGCACCGCCCACGAGCACCGGCACGACCCGGATCTCGCGCTCCAGTGCCACGCTGGTTTCCAGGCGCACAAAGTCGTGGGGATCGTCGAGCCGCCGGCGTCCGGCGGCATCGGTGGTGCTGAGCCATTCGTCACCAATGACAACGATCAGGACCTTGCAGGAGCCCACAGCCTGCTCGATCGCGGTGACGAAGTCGGTGCCGAGCTCGATGCCCGCGACATCCATGAACACACGGTCAGCACCGAATTGGGCGGCAAGGCGGTCGTACAGCCGTCCGGCGTAACCGGCCGAGTCGTCCCTGCGGTAGCTGATGAAGATCCCGTCCATGTGGCGAAGACCCGAGGTTTCACCGCCAATCGGTGCGGTGTCCGGTGCCGGACCCTGCAAGCGCCAGGGGCCGACCGGGTCATTCTAGGACGCGGCCCCGGCCTGTGCCATCCCCACGCGGGGGATCAGCGCATCAGGCGGGCTGGGCTTTTTTGCCGCGCAGGCGACCAATGAAACCCACCACCAGCAACACCACCGCCCCGGCCACCACGCCCACCAGCGCACCGGCCAGGCTGGTCACCACGGGCGCGACCCAGCCCAAGCCGGCCGCGAAGTCTTCAATGCCATGGCCCACCGCGGGCACACCGTGCACGAGGATGCCGCCGCCCACCAGGAACATGGCCGCGGTGCCCACCACCGAGAGCGTCTTCATGAGCCAGGGGGCCGCCGCCAGAATGCCGCGACCGATCGCCTGCTTCCAGCGGGCCACCTGCTGGTTGAGGTGGAGACCCAGATCGTCCAGCTTGACGATGCCGGCCACCAGGCCATAAACGCCCACCGTCATGAGCAGCGAGATGCCCACCAGCACCGCGACACGCTGACCCATGCTGGCCGCAGCCACTGTGCCCAGGCTGATCACGATGATCTCGGCCGAGAGGATGAAGTCGGTGCGCACGGCGCCCTTGATCTTTTCTTTCTCGAAGGCCACCAGATCCACGTTCTGGTCAACCACGGCTTCCAGCCGTTTGGCGTGTTCGGCCTCGGTTTCGGCCTTGTGAGCACCGAACGCATGCACGAGTTTTTCGACGCCCTCGTAGCACAGGAACAGGCCGCCCAGCATCAGCAGCGGCGTGATGGCCCAGGGCGCGACCACGCTGATGAGCAAGGCTGCCGGCACCAGGATCGCCTTGTTGATCATGGACCCCTTGGCCACCGCCCAGACCACCGGCAGCTCGCGGTCGGCCTTCACGCCGGTGACCTGCTGGGCATTGAGCGCGAGGTCATCGCCCAGCACACCGGCCGTCTTTTTGGCAGCCAGCTGGGTCATGGCGGCCACATCGTCGGCCGCGGCCATGCCCTGGCGCGCAGCGACCTTGGTCATCACCGCAACGTCATCGAGGATGGCGGCGATGTCGTCGATCAACAAAAGCAAGCTGCTGGCGGCCATGGGTTCTTTCGAGGATTGAGGGTTCAGGCGGCCATGGGCAGCACTTCTTTTGCAATTCGTGGCGCCAGCTCTTTCTGGGCCACCTTCACTTCGTACGCAGTCTGCAGGTTCATCCAGCTCTGCACATCACCACCGAAATAACGCACCAGCCGCATGGCGGTGTCGACCGTCACTCCACGCCGCTCCAGCACGATGTCGTTGATGCGCGAAGCGGGCACTTTCAGGGCATGCGCGAGCGCATTGGCACTCATGCCGAGCGGCAATAGATAGTCTTCCCGGAGGACTTCTCCTGGATGAATGGGGCGAAGCCTGTTGATGGGTGCAACAACAGCCATGGTCAACTCCTTGCAGGCTCAGTGGTAGTCCACGATTTCCACATCGCGAACCCCGTCTGCTGCCCAGACAAAACACAGACGAAACTGATCGTTGATCCGGATAATGTGCTGACCCTTGCGATCACCTTTGAGCGCTTCCAGGCGGTTGCCGGGAGGGGCCTTCAAGGCGTCCAGCGTCGCGGCACTGTCAAGCTGCTGCAACTTGCGCTGAGCAACCGACAGGATGTTGGCGAACGCCTTCACGGGCTTGCCGGCATACAGAGCTGCAGTGGCACGGTCAGCGAAGCAAACGATCATGCGAACGGCAGTTTATACCGTTTACCGGTAAACGGCAATTTCACGATCAATCACCCCACCCAGCGGCGTGCGTTGTGCCACAGCTGCATCCAGGCGCTGTGGGCCGCCGGGTCCTGGTCGGTCCAGCTCATCTGGATGTTGCGGAACACGCGCTCGGGGTGCGGCATCATCGCCGTGAAACGGCCATCGGCCGTGGTCACGGCGGTGAGACCACCCGGGCTGCCGTTGGGGTTGAACGGGTAAGCCTCGGTGGCCGCACCCGCGTTGTCGGTGAAGCGCATCGCGGCAATCGCCTTCGATGCATCGCCACGGTGATGGAAGTTGGCGTAACCCTCGCCGTGGGCCACCGCAATCGGCAGGCGGCTGCCCGCCATGCCCTGCAGGAACAGGCTGGGCGAGTCGAGCACTTCCACCATGGACAGGCGAGCTTCAAACCGCTCGCTCTGGTTGGTGGTGAAGCGCGGCCAGGCCTCGGCGCCGGGGATGATGTCGGCCAGTTCGGCAAACATCTGGCAGCCGTTGCACACACCCAGGCCGAAGGTGTCGAGGCGTGCAAAAAACGCCTTGAACTGGTCGGACAGCGCCGGGTTGAAGGTGATGCTGCGCGCCCAGCCAATGCCCGCGCCCAGCGTGTCGCCGTAGCTGAAGCCGCCGCAGGCCACCACGCCCTTGAAGTCGGTCAGTTGGGCACGGCCGGTCTGCAGGTCGGTCATGTGAACGTCAAACGCTTCGAAACCCGCCTGCGTGAAGGCATAGGCCATCTCCACGTGCGAGTTCACGCCCTGCTCCCGCAGGATCGCGACACGAGGTCGCGCGAGGTTCAGGGACGGCGCAGACACACGGCCAGTGGCGTCGAAGCTCAGCTTGGTGTGCAAGCCCGGGTCTTCGGGGCGTCCGGCGGCTGCGTGCTCGGCGTCGGCGCAGGCCGGGTTGTCGCGCTGCTGGTTGATCTTCCAGCTCACGCTGTCCCAGACCTGGTGCAGGTCGAACAGGCTGGCCGAGAACACCGCCTTGGTGTCGCGCCAGACCTGCAATTGGCCTTTGCCCACATCCATGGCCGAGCTGGCCGGGCGGGTCTTGCCGACAAAGTGGCTGTGTTTGCTCAGGCCGTGCTCGCGCAGGGTCTGCATCACCGCGTTGCGGTCGTCGGTCTTCACCTGCAGCAGCACGCCCAGCTCTTCGCTGAAGAGTGCCTTGAGGGTGAGTTCCTCGCGCCGTGCACCGACCTGACCCGCCCAGTTTTTGGCGTCGCCCACCTCGGCGCGGCTGTCGCTGATGCCATCACCTTCGGTCACGAGCAGGTCCACGTTGAGCGCCACGCCCACGTGACCGGCAAAGGCCATCTCGGCTGCGGCCGCCAGCAGGCCACCGTCGCTGCGGTCGTGGTAGGCCAGGATCTTGCCCTCGGCACGCAGGGTGTTCACCGCGTTGACGAGGCTGATCAGGTCTTGTGCCTCGTCCAGATCAGGCACCTCGCCACCGCCCTGCCCCAGCACCTGGGCCAGCACACTGCCGCCCATGCGGTGGCGACCTTTGCCGAGGTCGACCAGCACCAGCGTGGTGTCGTCCAGCGCGTTGTTCAGCTGTGGCGTGAGCGTGCCGCGCACGTCGGACAGGGTCGCAAAGGCGCTCACGATCAGGCTCACCGGCGAAGTCACCTTCTTCGTCTCGCCGCCCTCGCTCCACTGCGTGCGCATGGACAGGCTGTCCTTGCCCACGGGAATCGAGATGCCCAGCCCAGGGCACAGCTCCATGCCGACCGCTTTCACTGTCTCGTACAGCGCGGCGTCTTCGCCCGGTTCGCCGCAGGCGGCCATCCAGTTGGCGGAGAGCTTCACGCGCGGCAGTTCGATGGGGGCAGCCAGGAGGTTGGTGATGGCTTCGGCCACCGCCATGCGGCCGGAGGCGGCCGCGTCGATGGCGGCCAGCGGCGTGCGCTCCCCCATGCTCATGGCCTCGCCCGCGAAGCCTTTGAAATCGGCCAGGGTCACGGCGCAATCGGCCACCGGCACCTGCCAGGGGCCAACCATCTGGTCGCGGTGTGAGAGTCCGCCCACGGTGCGGTCACCGATGGTGATGAGGAAACGCTTGGAAGCCACGGTGGGGTGGCTGAGCACGTCGATCACGGCTTTTTGCAGATCGACGCCAGTGAGGTCCAGTGCAGCCGGCGCGCGAGAAACGGTCTTCACGTCGCGGTGCATCTTGGGCGGCTTGCCCAGCAGCACGTTCATGGGCATGTCCACAGGGCTTTGCTGGCCTTCGTCGGCCAGCACCAGTTGCCGATCTTCGGTGGCCACGCCGATCACGGCAAACGGGCAGCGCTCGCGCTCGCAGAAACCTTTGAACACCTCCAGCGATTCGGGCGCGATCGCCAGTACGTAACGCTCCTGGCTTTCGTTGCACCAGATTTCCTTGGGTGCCAGTCCGCTTTCTTCCAGCGGCACGGCGCGCAGGTCAAAGCGCGCACCGCGCCCGGCGTCGTTGGTCAGCTCGGGAAACGCATTCGAAAGGCCACCCGCGCCCACGTCGTGGATCGCCAGGATGGGGTTGTTCGCTCCCTGCTGCCAGCAGTGGTTGATGACCTCCTGCGCGCGGCGCTCGATCTCGGGGTTGCCGCGTTGCACTGAGTCGAAGTCCAGCGAGGCCGCGTTGGTGCCGCTGGCCATGGAGCTCGCCGCGCTGCCGCCCATGCCGATTTTCATGCCCGGGCCGCCGAGCTGGATGAGCAGCGAACCCGCCGGAAACTCGATCTTCTGCGTCTGGATGGCGTCGATCACGCCGACGCCGCCGGCGATCATGATGGGCTTGTGGTAACCGCGTTGCACGCCGTCCACCGCCAGTTCGTATTCGCGGAAATAGCCCAGCAGGTTGGGCCGGCCGAACTCGTTGTTGAAAGCCGCGCCACCGAGCGGGCCCTCGGTCATGATTTGCAGCGGGCTGGCGATGTGCTCGGGCTTGCCGCCCGGCTGGTCGGACAAGCCGCCCCAGAGTTTGCCGACGGTGAAGCCGGTGAGGCCAGCCTTGGGTTTGGAGCCGCGGCCGGTGGCGCCTTCGTCGCGGATCTCGCCGCCCGCGCCGGTGGAAGCTCCGGGGAAAGGGGAAATGGCGGTCGGGTGGTTGTGGGTTTCGACCTTCATCAACACGTGGTGCGTGGCGGTTTCGGCCACGTAGGCGGGAGAGGCATTGCCACCGGCGCGCGCGACGAAGCGTTCAACCACGCTGCCTTCCATGATGGACGCGTTGTCCGAATACGCCACCACGGTGTGCTGCGGTGCCAGCTGGTGCGTGTGGCGGATCATGCCGAACAGGCTTTTCTCCTGCGCCACGCCGTCGATGGTGAACTGCGCGTTGAAGATCTTGTGGCGGCAGTGTTCGCTGTTGGCCTGCGCGAACATCATCAGCTCGACGTCGGTCGGGTTGCGGTTCAAGCCGGTGAACGCGTTGACGAGGTAGTCGATTTCATCGACGGCGAGGGCCAGGCCCCAGTCGGCGTTGGCGCGCTCCAGCGCAACGCGGCCGCCGCCCAGCACATCGACCTGCTCCATCGGAGCGGCGTGCAGCTCGGTGAACAAGGCCTGTGCCTGTGTGCGGTCGAGCGAGACGTTTTCCGTCATGCGGTCGTGCAGCAGGTCAGCCACAGCGCGCAACTGGTCTGTGGACAGGCTGGCTTTGCCCAGCAGGCCGCTTTTGAGCTGCAAGCGGAATTCAACCAAGCGCTCGACCCGGTGCAGGGCCAGGCCGCAGTTGTGGGCGATGTCGGTGGCCTTGGACGCCCAGGGCGAAACCGTGCCCAGGCGCGGCATCACCAGCAGTGCCGGGGCGCCGGCGGCTTCGAGCTTGGTCTGAACCTCGGTGGCGGGCTCACCATACGTCAGCAGCTCGCCCACGCGCGCCACGGTGGCAGCGGTGGGCTCGCCGTCGAACGCAGCGA
>PNMH01000058.1 GCA_013823505.1 Polaromonas sp.
GACCAGGCGGCGCTGCGGCGTTTCACGTTCAAGATCCGCTTCAAGCCGCTCACCCCCGGGCAGCGTGAAACCATGTTCGTGGTGGAGGCGCTGGGAGGAGATGCGTCGCGGCTGGACGCGGCACATGCGGCACGCCTGGCCAAACTCGACCAGTTGTGCCCCGGTGACTTTGCCGCGGTGAAGCGGCAGGTGGAAATCCTGGCCGAAATGCTGGAGCCCGAGGAATTCATCGCCCAGCTCGAAGCCGAGCACCGCATCAAGCCCGAGGTGCGTGAGGCGAGGGGCATGGGGTTCACTTGAGCGCATGCCACCAAGGGCTCACCGCCTGAGGGGCACAATGTCCAGATGTGTCAATTGCTCGGCCTGAATTGCGCCACCCCCACCGACGCCTCGTTCAGCTTCACCGGCTTCTGCCAGCGCGGAGGCAACACCGACCACCATGCCGATGGCTGGGGCATCGCGTTCTTTGAAGGCAAGGGCCTGCGCCTGTTTGTGGACCATGCGAGCGCTGCGCAGTCGCCCATGGCGACCTTCCTGCAGGGCTACCCGCTCAAGAGCCGCAACATCATTGCCCACGTGCGCAAGGCCACCATCGGCGAGGTGTCGCTGGAGAATGCCCACCCTTTCGTGCGCGAGCTCTGGGGCCGCCAGTGGGTGTTCGCGCACAACGGCGATCTGAAGGACTACTTCCCGCACCTGCACAGCCACTTCCGCCCGGTGGGCACCACCGACAGCGAGCGCGCTTTCTGCTGGCTGATGCAGGAGCTGGCCAAGTCGCACGCTAGCCTGCCCAGCGTCGAAGAACTCACCCTCACGCTGCGCGAACTCGTGCCTCAGGTTCGCCACTTCGGCACCTTCAACTTCCTGCTCTCCAACGGTGAGGCGCTGTGGGCGCACTGCAGCACCAAGCTTCACTGGTTGGTGCGCCAGCATCCGTTTGCCCAGGCCACGCTGATGGACCAGGACTGGACGGTGAACTTCGCCGACCTCAACCACCCCGGCGATCGCGCTGCGGTGGTGGTGACCACGCCGTTGACCAGCAACGAACAATGGACAGCCTTCGAGCCCGACGAGCTCAAGGTGTTTGTGGACGGCCTGCCGGTGCGGTGATTTCCCGGGTGGCGCGGGTCATACCCTGCGACTACCATGTGCCCAGCTCGGGCGCCATGCGCGAACCGACACGCACCCCCGCAACGAAGGAGACAAACCCATGCAAAGACGACACCTCGTGGCCGGCGGCATCGCCGCGGCCATCCTGCCCCCGTTCGCGTTCGCCCAGAGCATCGAGAAGCCCAAGGTCACCATCGCGGTGGGTGGCAAGAACCTGCTGTACTACCTGCCCCTGACCATTGCCGAGCAGCTGGGCTACTTCAAGGCCGAGGGCCTGGACGTGACCATTGCCGACTTTGCGGGCGGCTCGCGCGCGCTGGCGGCGGTGGTGGGCGGCAGTGCCGACGTGGTGTCGGGCGCCTTCGAGCACACCGTCAACATGCAGTTCAAGGGTCAGCCCATGCGCGCCTTCGTGCTGCAGGGTCTGGCACCGCAGATCGTGCTGGGCGTCAATCCCAAGACCATGGCGGGCTACAAAACCATCGCCGACCTCAAGGGCAAGAAGATCGGCGTGACCGCGCCCGGCAGCTCGACCAACGTGATGGTCAACTTCGTGTTGGCCAAAGCCGGCCTGAAGCCGAGCGATGTGAGCATCGTCGGTGTGGGCGCGGGCAGTGGCGCCGTGGCCGCCATGCGCGCGGGCCAGATCGACGCCATGAGCAACCTGGACCCGGTGGTCACGCTGCTGCAGCGGTCGGGCGACATGAAGATCGTTTCCGACACGCGCATCGTGGCCGAGTCGGAGAAGGTGTTCGGCGGCCCCATGCCGGCGGGCTGCCTGTACGCGCCCCAGCCCTTTCTCGACAAGAACCCCAACACCGCGCAGGCATTGACCAACGCCATGGTGCGGGCGAACAAGTGGATCCAGGCCGCCGGCCCGGGCGACATCATCAAGGTGGTGCCCGAGGGCTTTCTGTTGGGTGATCGCGCGGTCTACATCGACGCCTTCATGGCCGCCAAGGGCGCGCTGTCGCCCGACGGCAGCTTCCCGACCAAGGGCGCGGACACGGCATTTCGTGCGCTGGCCAGCGTGGACAAGGAACTGGCCGCGGCCAAGCTCGACCTGAACGCGGTCTACACCAACGCCTTTGTGCAAAAGGCCAACGCGAAGTACCCGAAAGGCTGATGTGACGAGTGCGGCGATCGACCTGCAGGGTGTTTCCTGCACTTTCATCAGCAAGGACGACCCGGGGCAGCGTTACACCGCCGTGCGCGACGTGACGCTGACCGTTGGTGCGGGCGAGTTCGTGAGCGTGGTGGGGCCCACCGGCTGCGGCAAGAGCACGCTGCTCAACGTCGCGGCCGGCCTGCTCTCACCGAGCACCGGCACGGTGAACGTGTTCGGTCAGCCGTTGGCGGGTATCAACACGCGCGCCGGCTACATGTTCCAGACCGAGAGCCTCATGCCCTGGCGCACCGCGCTGGGCAACGTGATGGCGGGCCTGTCGTTTCGCGGCGTGCCCGAGACGCAAGCGAAGCTCCAGGCCGAAGACTGGCTGCGCCGTGTGGGTCTGGGCGGCTTCGGCGACCGTTACCCGCACCAGATGAGCGGGGGCATGCGCAAGCGCGCGAGCCTCGCGCAGACGTTGGTGCTCGACCCCGACATCATCCTGATGGACGAGCCGTTTTCCGCGCTCGACATCCAGACACGGCAGCTGATGGAGAACGAGGTGCTCGACCTCTGGGCGGCCAAGAAGAAGGCCGTGCTCTTCATCACCCACGATCTGGACGAAGCCATCGCCATGAGCGACCGCGTGGTGGTGCTCAGCGCCGGCCCGGCCAGCCACCCCATTGGCGAATTCACCATCGACATCCCGCGCCCGCGCGATGTGGCCGAGATCAAGACCACCACCCGCTTCATCGAACTGCATGCCGCCATCTGGGCCGTGATGCGCGAGGAAGTGCTCAAGGGCTACCAGCAACAACTCAAGGTGGCCTGAACCATGTGGAACCTCATCAAACCGCAGCCGAAGACCCTGCGCCTGTGGCAGCTCGGGCTCTTGGTGGCGCTCATCGCGTTCTGGTACGCCATGACCCGGCCGGGCCTGCTGCCGAACTTCATGTTCGAAAACGACCGGCAAGCCGCGTTTTTCTTCGGTGAGCCACTGCGTGTGGCCGAGCGCATCTGGGCCTGGTTCGTCACCGACGCCGACATCTACCAGCACCTGGGTGTGACCCTCACCGAGACCGTGCTGGCGTTTGCCATCGGCGCGCTCGGCGGTCTGGGTGGCGGCTTGTGGCTCGCGCTTTCGCCCATGGCCTCGGCCATCCTGGAGCCCTACATCAAGGCCATGAACTCCATGCCGCGCATCATCCTCGCGCCCATCTTTGCGGTGTGGTTCGGCCTGGGCATCGCAAGCAAGGTGGCGCTGGGTGTCACGCTGGTCTTCTTCATCGTGTTCTTCAACGTCTACCAGGGCGTGAAGGAAGTGAGCCCGGTGATCCTGGCCAATGCGCGCATGCTGGGTGCGAGCCAGAAGCAGCTGCTGCGCCACGTCTATTTGCCCAGCGCGACGAGCTGGGTGTTCAGCTCGTTGCACACCAGCGTGGGCCTGGCCTTCGTGGGCGCGGTGGTGGGCGAGTACCTGGGTTCGAGCCAGGGCGTGGGCTACCTCATCCTGCAGGCCGAAGGCAGCTTCGACATCAACACCGTGATGGCCGGCATCGTGGTGCTCACCGCGTTTGCGCTGGTGCTCGACGCGGTGGTGGGCAAGATCGAGAAACGGCTGATGAAGTGGCAGCCCAAGGTGGGTGAGACGGAGAAATTGTGAGCGCCTGCAGGCAGCGCCACAACGTCAAACGGCCACCACGCGCGGCAGGGCTTGTCGTCCAGGATGTGGTCTTGCCCGTTCCCTTCTTCTTGCTGCTCACATGACCCCGCTCCGTTTTTTGCCTGCCCTCATCGTCGCCGCCGCCGTGGCCGGGGTTTGGGCTGTGCAAGGCGGGCGCATCACCGTGCCGCCGCACTGGAACCCCTGGGCCCTGTTGAACTTGGCCGAGCCGCCCAACTGGCTCACGGGCTACAAGCTGCAGCGCACCGCGGCCGATCTGGCCCTGTGCGTCGCTGCGCTGCAGAACGCCGGCCTGAAGCATGCCCTTCTGGCAGACAACGACACGGGCGATGGCTGCGGCTGGCAGGACGCGGTGCGGGTGAACGATGCACGCTTCGCGCCCACCTTCACGCTCACGTGCGGCGCGGCGCTCTCGCTGGCCCTGTGGGAGCGCCATACCCTGCAGCCGGCAGCCATGACTCATTTCGGCCAACCGGTGGCGCGTGTCGAACACCTCGGCAGCTACGCCTGCCGCAACGTGCGAGGCGCTGGCGGAGAGGGCGACCGGCGCAGCCAGCACGCCAGCGCCAACGCCTTCGATGTGGCCGGCTTTCGCCTGGGCAACGGCCGGCGCATCGGCGTGCTCGCCGATTGGTCCGGCGGTGATCCGGACGCGGTTTTTCTGCGCGAGGTGCGCGACGGCGCGTGCCGCTTCTTCCGGGGTACGCTCAGCCCGGACTACAACGCGGCGCACCGCGACCACTTCCACCTGGACCGGGGCCCCTACCGCATCTGTCGATGACGTGCCGAGCCATGTGGACACACACATGACGCCTGCCTGTGGCAGAGTCCTGCTTCTTCAAAGACCCGCCGCACATGGGAGACCACCGATTGAATGCCTGGATGATCCTGGGACTGGCCATCGTGGCCGAGGTGATCGGCACCACCGCCTTGAAAGCCAGCGAAAACTTCACGCGCCTCGTGCCCTCGCTGATCGTGGTGGTGGGCTATGGCGTGGCGTTTTACTGCCTGTCGCTGGTGCTGAAAAGTGTGCCGGTGGGCATTGCGTACGCCGTCTGGTCGGGACTGGGCATCGTGCTGATCACCGCGGTGGCCTGGCTGCTGTACGGGCAGCGCATCGACCTGGCCGGCCTGATCGGCATGGGGCTCATCATCGCCGGCGTGCTGGTGCTCAACGTGTTTTCCAAGGCCACAGCGCACTGAGCGCCGAGGCGGCTGTCAACCCCGGCCGGCTCTGCGCTCTTCGCGCAGCATGAACAGGTACAGGCCTTCAACCTTCTCGCGCGCCCACGGTGTCTTGCGCAGGAACTTCAGGCTCGACCCCACGCTGGGATCCACGTTGAAGCAGCGCACCGGAATGCGCTGGCCCAGTTCTTCCCAGCCATAGTGGTCCGCCAGCGCGGTGACGATGGCCTCCAGCGTGAGCCCGTGCAGCGGGTTTCTGGGTTGGCCCGGCGCCGGGGCCGCTGCTTCGTCCTCTTCGCTCATGCCATCGCCGCTTCCAGCGCGTCCACAAACATGGCGGGCACATCGAACCCTGTCTGCTGCTGGATCTCCTGGAAGCAGGTCGGGCTGGTCACGTTGATCTCGGTGACCTTGTCGCCGATCATGTCCAGGCCCACCAGCAGCAGGCCGCGCGAGGCCAGTGTGGGGGCGATGGCCTCGGCGATCGCGCGGTCGGTGTCGCTCAGCGGCTGGGCCACACCCTTGCCGCCGGCGGCGAGGTTGCCACGGATTTCGCTGCCTTGCGGGATGCGCGCGAGCACGAAGGGCGCCACTTTTCCGCCGATGAGCAGCAGGCGCTTGTCCCCGTCCACGATGGCCGGCAAATAAGCCTGCACCATCACACTGGTGGCGCCGCCCTGGTTGAGCGTTTCGGTGATGGAGCCCAGGTTCATGCCGTCGGGTCCGACCCGGAAGATGCCCATGCCACCCATGCCGTCCAGCGGCTTCAAGATGATGTCCTTGTACTCCGCGTGGAAGTGGCGAATGGCTTCGGGCGAGCGCGTCACCAGCGTGGGCGGCGCGAACTGCGCAAACTCCATGAGGGCGAGTTTTTCGGGGTGGTCGCGCAGCGCGCGCGGGCTGTTGAATACCTTGGCGCCTTCGCGCTCGGCCTGCTCCAGCAGGTGCGTGGCGTAGAAGAACTCGCTGTCGAACGGCGGGTCCTTGCGCATCAGCACGGCGTCAAAGGTGTGCAGGGCTTCTCGGCCCTGGTGCAGGACGCGGTACCAGTCGTCGGCGGCACCGGTGAGCTCGATGCGGCGCACCAGCGCGCTCACCGGGTGTCCGGTCTGCCACTGCAGGTGTTGCGGTTCGCAGGCGGCCAGCGTGTGGCCGCGCTTCTGCAGCTCGCGCATCATGGCGAAGGTGGTGTCTTTGTAGGTCTTGAAGGTGACCAGCGGGTCGGCGACAACGAGGATGTTCATGGCTTGCTTTTCGGACGAAGGCCGTACTGTTGCACAAACAGCGCGAGGGCGCCGGCCACCACACCCCAAAAGGCCGAGCCGATGCCGGCGATCACCACGCCGCTGAGCGTGACCAGAAAGGTGATGAGCGCGGCTTCGCGGTGCGTGTCGTCCTTCAAGGCCGCGTGCAGCCCGCCGCCGATGCTGCCCAGCAGCGCGATGCCGGCAATCGCCAGCACCAGCTCGCGCGGGAAGGCAATGAGCAGGCCGGTGACGGCCGCACCGAACAGGCCAATGAGCATGTAGATGGCACCGCAGGTGACGGCGGCGGTGTATCGCTTCTTCGCGTCCGGGTGCGCCTCGGGCCCCATGCAGATGGCCGCCGTGATGGCGCTGAGGTTGAGCGCGAAGGCGCCAAACGGCGCGAGCACCAGCGTGGCCACGCCGGTGAGGGTGATGATCTTCGAGATCGGCATGTCGTACCCGGCGGCCCGGATGGCGGCCACGCCCGGGAGGTTCTGCGAGGCCATGGTCACCACAAACAAGGGCAGCGCCAGGCTGGTGAAAGCGGCCAGTGTGAACACCGGCAGGGTGAACACGGGTCGGGCGAGCTCCAGCGTGAGCGCGCCGGCGTTGAACTGGCCGCCGAGCACCACATAAACCACCGACACCAGCAGTGTGATCACCACCGCGTAGCGCGGCGCCAGGCGTCGGCCCAGCAGATACGCCAGCAGCATGAGCACCACCAGCACGAGCGCGGTCTGCGCGGCGGCAAAGGCCTGCAGGCCGAAGCGCGCGAGCACGCCGGCCAGCAGGGCCGAAGCCAGCGCCATCGGGATCTTGTTCATCACGCGCTCGAACCAGCCGGTGGCGCCCGCCAGCGTGATCAGCGCGCCGCAGACCATGAAGGCGCCGATGGCCTCGGCCATGGAGAAGCCGCCCGCGAGGCCCGCCGTGGCCAGCACCGCCGCGCCGGGCGTGCTCCAGGCCACCATCACGGGCTGCTTGAGGATCAGCGACGGAATGGCCGAGCACAGCCCCATGCCCAGGCCGAGCGCCCACATCCACGAGGTGATTTGCGCCGGCGTGGCGCCAAACGCCTGCGCGGCCTGGAACACGATGGCCACCGAGCTGGTGAAGCCCACCAGCACCGCGACGAAGCCGGCGGTGGCGGCCGAGAGGTTGAGGTCTTTGAGGAACGGCATCGGGCGATTCTCGCCGCGAAGCCGGGCGCCTCAGGCCATCAGCGGATGCCGCCCACGTAGCGGGCGTCCGGGTCTTCGCCTTCCTTGCGGGGCCCTCCAAAGGCCGAGATCAGCGTGGACTCGATGAAGCCGCTGTGGTGGCCGGGCACCGAATTCGCAAACCCGCCCGAGCGGGGCGTGGCCGCGCGCTGCGCGGTGGCGGCACTCACCTGGCCAGCCTTCAGCGTGTCCGCCGCGGCTTGAAGCAAGGGCTTGCGCGCCGGGCTGGCGATCAGTGGAATCGCCGCTTCGAGTTTGTCGGCCAGGGCCATCAGGTCGGCGTGGTCGCTCGCGGTGGCTTTCTCGCGGGTGAAGCGCACGATCTCGCGCGCGTAGTCGGCATTGCTCGCCAGCCATTCGGTGTCGGTCACGCGGCCGGTCTTGCGCCGCAGCAGCACGTGCAGGTGGGCTGCGATGGCAAAGACGTCGTTGGCGGTCATGGGGGTGCCGCCTTCAGTGGCCGAGCTGTTCGTTGTGCAGCGACACGTCCAGCCCCGCGCGTTCCTCGAACTCGCGCACGCGCAGCGTGGTGAAGCGCGAGGTGATCCACAGCACCACGGCCGTCATGACCAGGCTGTAGGCCAGCACGGCCACACATGCGATCACCTGGGCCGTGAAGCTCGCCTCCACGCCCGAGATGGCCGGGTCGGCCAGCAGACCGGTGAGCAGCGCGCCCACCAGGCCGCCCACGCCGTGCACGCCGAACACATCGAGCGAATCGTCGGCGCGCAGCGTGCGCTTGAGCGCGGTGGCGCCCCAGTAGCAGGCTACGCCGGCCACCAGGCCGATGATGAGTGCGCTGCGCGGCGTGACAAAACCGGCGGCCGGCGTGATCGCCACCAGACCCGCCACCACGCCCGAGCACAGACCCAGCAACGAGGCGCGTTTGCGCGCCAGCCATTCGGCGCCCATCCACGAGAGCGCGCCCGCTGCCGCCGCGATGTGCGTGACCGCCATCGCCAGGCCGGCGCGGCCGTCGGCCGCCAGGGCCGAGCCGGCGTTGAAGCCGAACCAGCCCACCCACAGCAGGCCGGTGCCCGCCATGGTCAGACCCAGGTTGAACGGAATGAACGGCTCGCGGCCATAGCCTTCGCGTGGACCGAGCGCGTAGGCGCAAACCAGCGCGGCGGCACCGGCGTTGATGTGCACGACCGAGCCGCCCGCAAAGTCGAGCGCGCCCAGTTGCGCCAGCCAGCCGCCCGGCTCCCACACCCAGTGGGCGATGGGCGCGTACACCAGCAGCAGCCACAGGCCGGTGAAGGTGAGCAGTGCGCCGAAGTGCATGCGCTCCACCAGCGCGCCCACCACCAGGGCGCAGGTGATGATGGCAAAGGTGAGCTGGAACATGGCGAACACCGATTCCGGCACGTGTTTGGCAATGTGGCTCACGGCCACCTGGCCGGTGGAGCCCAGGAACTCCATGCCCGAGAAGCCCATGCGCTCCACGCCGCCGATGAAGCCTCCGAGCGCGCCACCCGGCGTGAAGGCCAGCGAGTACGCCACACCGAACCACAGCAGGCTCACCACGGCGGCGATGCCCACCACGCTGGCCATCGTGTTGATCACATTGAAGCGGCGCACCATGCCGCCATAAAACAGTGCGATACCCGGCAGCGTCATCAGCAGCACGAGCGCGGTGCTGACCATGAGCCAGGCGGTGTCGGCACCCGATATCGTGCTGGCCGCGACCAGCCCGGGTGAAGTGAGCGCCGCAGGTGGGTCTGCGGGAGTGGCTTGCGCAGCAGCCGTCAGTGGCGCCAGCAAAGCGGTGATCAATGCGAAGTGGGGGAGAAGGCTTCTCTGGTGTTGAAGGGAATGGGAAAGGGCGGTCACACGGTTGTGGTGCATTTTGTTACCTGTTTCCAACGACCCCGGGGCCCGTGCATCAACTGTGCCAAGGGTTGTCCCGGCCAAGGGAAACCCCGGATGCACATCGCTGGTGCGAGCCGATACAGTGCATGCACTCGCTCAAGCGCACTGCGCTGGTGACCGCGGGGGACCGAGGAGACAACCCAGTCCAGAACCAAAAACGTGTTTCAGCGTCCCCAGAGATGCCAGATTCCTCAAACCGACCCCCAGTGGGTCGGTTTTTTTTCGCCGGAGCATGGCGGTGACAATCCCCTTCATGGAATTGCTGCTTGTTTCGCTGGCCTCGTTGTTCGCCGGCTTCGTGGATTCGATCGTGGGTGGCGGTGGCCTCATCCTGGTGCCGGCGCTCTTTGCCATGTTTCCCACCACCCACCCAGCCACGCTGTTCGGCGTGAACAAGGGCGCCTCGGTGTGGGGCACGGCCGCGGCCACCCTGCAATACGCGCGGCGCGTGAACATGCCGTGGCATGCGTTGCTGCCTGCTGCTGCCGTGGGCTTTGCCGGGTCGATGGCCGGCGCCTGGACCGTCACCGTGATCTCGCCCGATTTCTTGCGCCGAGCATTGCCCGTGGTGCTGGTCGGCGTGCTGGCCTACACGCTGGCGCGCAAGGACTTGGGCCGCCACCACGCACCGCGTTTCAGCGGCCGGCAGGAAGCCGCCGCGGCCTGCCTGCTCGGCCTGACCATCGGCTTCTACGACGGCTTCTTCGGCCCGGGCACCGGCAGCTTCTTTGTGTTCCTGTTCGTGCGCTGGCTGGGCTACGACTTCCTGCACGCCAGCGCCAGCGCCAAGCTCATCAACACCGCCACCAACCTCTCGGCCTTGATGCTCTTCGCCTGGAAAGGCCATGTGTGGTGGCACTTCGTGCTCGCCATGGCCACGGCGAACGTGGTCGGCAGTCTGCTGGGCACGCGCCTGGCGCTCAAGCACGGCAGCGGCTTTGTGCGCATCGCCTTCATCGTGGTGGTGTCGGCGCTGATCCTGAAGACCACCTTTGATGCGTGGATCAGGGGGTGACGCGGACCGGCGCGGGGGTGGCCACCGACTCCGGTGGCCAAGGCATGGTGCTGGCCTTGAGTGGCGTTCCCATCGGCGCTGAAGCCTGACCCACCCTCACCGCCGCCAGGTCTTGCGGGTTGGGGTACTGGTCGAGCAGCAGGTAGTCGAACACACGCCGTGCAATCGGTGCAGCGGACGCGGCGCCGAAGCCGGCGTTTTCCACCACCACCGCAATCGCCACGCGGGGCTGGTCGACCGGAGCGAAGGCCACGTAGAGCGCGTGGTCGCGCTGGTGCTCTTCGAGCTTGCGGGCGTCGTAGCGGTCGCGCTGGCCAATGGTCACGGCCTGCGCCGTGCCGGTCTTGCCGCCGCTGGCATAGCCGGCATTGGCAAACACGCGCGTTGACGTGCCCTCGGTCGTCACGGCCTGCATGGCTTCGAGCACCACGCGCACGTTTTCGGGCTTGTAACCCAGGTTCACCGCGGGCGGGTTGGGCAGGGGCTTGCGCTCACGGGTGATCACGTTTTCGGTGGCCATGGTGAGGTGGGGCGCATGCTTCACGCCGCCGTTGGCCAGCGTGGCCATGGCGTGGGCCAGCTGCACCATGGTGAAGCTGTTGTAGCCCTGGCCAATGCCCAGCGAGATCGTCTCACCCGCATACCAGCGCTGCTGTTCGGGCCGCTTGTAGGTGTTGCGCTTCCACTCCTGGCTGGGCAGCACGCCGCGCACCTCGCCGCGCAGGTCGATGCCGGTGATCTGGCCAAAACCCAGCGGCTTCATGAAGTCGTGCATGGTGTCCACGCCCATGTCGTTGGCCAGCGAGTAGTAGTAGGTGTTGCTGGACTTCACGATGCTGCGCTTCATGTCCACCGCGCCCAGGCCGCCGTCGCCGTGGCTGCGGAAGCGGTGGTTGCCGAACATCCAGAAGCCCGGGTCGTTCATGACGAAGTTCGCGCTTCGCGTGCCGGTTTCCAAGGCGCCCAGGGCCATGAAGGGTTTGTAGGTGGAGCCTGGCGGGTAGGTGCCGCGCAGGGCCCGGTTCAGCAGCGGTTTGTCCAGCGACTCGTTGAGTGCGCGCCAGTTCTCCACATCGATGCCTTCGACGAAGAGGTTGGGATCGAACGTGGGCTTGCTCACGAACGCCAGCACTTCGCCGGTGCGCGGGTCGATGGCCACCAGCGCGCCGCGCCGCTCGCCGAACATGTCTTCGATCAGCTTCTGCAGCTGGATGTCGATCGACAGCACCACGGTGTCGCCGGGGGTGGCGGGCGTGTTGGCCAGTGAGCGCACTGCGCGGCCACCGGCCGAGGTTTCCACGCGCTCGAAACCGGTGGTGCCGTGCAGGGTTTGTTCGTAACTTTGTTCGGCGCCGAGCTTGCCGATGTATTCGGTGCCGCGGTAGTTGGCCTGCTCTTCTTCGGCCCAGTCGGCGATCGATTCTTTCTCGCGCTGGTTGATGCGCCCGATGTAGCCGATCACGTGGCTGGCGGTCTCCCCGTTGGGGTACTGGCGCAGCAGCCGCGCGCGCACGTCCACCCCGGGGAAGCGGTAGCGCTGCACGGTGAAGCGGGCCACCTCTTCGTCGGTGAGGCGGGTGCGGATGGGCAGCGAGTCAAAGCTGTGCGACTCTTCCAGCAGCTTCTTGAAACGGCGCTGATCGCGCGGCGTGATCTCCATCAGTTCGCCCAGCCCGGCGATGGTGGCCTGCATGTCGAGCACGCGCGAGGGTGTGATCTCCAGCGTGTAGGCCGAGTAGTTGGTGGCCAGCACGCGACCGTTGCGGTCCACGATCTGGCCCCGGTTGGGCACCACCGGCAGCACCGCGGTGCGGTTGCTCTCGGCTTGGGCGAGCAGATCATCGTGGCGCACCACCTGCAGGTACACCATGCGCGCGGCGACCAGGCCAAACGCAAACACCACCGCCAGCCCGATCACCAGCAAGCGGGTGCGGAACTGAGCCAGGTCGGCTTCGACGTTTCGCAGTTCGGTCATGGCTACAGGGGGCGGTTGTCGTCAGGGTTGGGGGCACGCCGTTGCGGTGCGAGCAACAGCACGCTGACCACCGGCCACAGCGCCGACGCCAGAACCGGCGCGATGAAGTAAGGCAAGCCCGGGAAGCTGCCGCCCGAGGCCATGCGAACCAGCAGCTCCAGCACATGGGCCGCCACGAACAGCGGCAGCACCTGCACGGCCTGGTTGGGCACGCCGAACCACAGCAGGCGGCGGTGCATGGAAATGGCCAGGAAGCCGAGCACGGTGTAAGCCAGCGCATGCTGACCGAGCAGGGCGCCCTGGTGCACGTCCATGGCCAGGCCAAACACAAAGGCCACGCCCACGCCGATGCGCAGCGGCTGGTGCACGCTCCAGAAGACCAGCGTCACCGCCAGCAGGTCGGGCACCCAGGCCGAGCGGCCCCAGACGCCCATGTTCAGCAACATGTTGAACATCAGTGCGCTGAGCAGGCTGAACCAGATGAAAGCGGGGTTGGCAGGCAGCAGCAGCTGCTGGCCGGGGCGCATGATCATGGCGCGTTGCTCCGGGTACCGGGCCGGTCGACCACGGCGGGCGCGCGGGTGGCGTCTGTCAAGGGCGAGGGTGGCAAGGGCGCGCCCGCGAGCGAGAGCACCAGCACGTGCAGGGCGCCCTGCACCTGCGCCAGCGGCTCGGCCTCGATGCGTGAGAAGGACGATTCGGCCTGGCGCGCCACCAGGGTCACGCGGGCCACCGGCAAGCCGGGCGGGTACACGCCGTCCACACCGCTGGTGGTGAGCAGGTCGCCCTCGGCGATGTCGGCACTGGCCAGTGTGTAGCGCAGCTCCATGCCGTCGCCCTTGGTCGACGGCTGGCCGTAGGCCACGCTGCGCACGCCGGTGCGCACGTTGAGCACCGGGATGGCCATGTCGCGGTCGATCAGCAGGCTCACCTCGGACACCAGCGGGTACACACGCGTCACCTGGCCGAGCACGCCGTTCTCGTCGATCACCGGTGAGCCGGCTTGCACGCCTTGTGTCTGGCCCCGGTCGATCACGATCTTGCGCGAGTACGGGTCGGCCGCGTCGTACAGCACCTGGGCGCCCATGGCCTGCGTGCTGGCGCGCTCACGCATGGCCAGCAGTGCGCGCAGCCGCTGGTTCTCCAGCTGCATCTGTTCGAGTTGAAGGTTGCGGTCGGCCTGCGTGGCCAGGCGCTTGAGCGCTTCGCCCTCGCTTTGCTGGGCGCTGTGCAAAGACGTGAAATACCCGCCCACGCTGGCCATGGCCTGCACCGGTTGCAGAACCAGCCACTGCGCCGGGTACAGCGCGGCGGCAATGCCTGCGCGCACGGGGCGCGCCACTTCAAAGCGCAGGTCGGCCACCATGAGGAACAGCGCGAGCGCGCTGAACACCACCAGTTTGGACAGGGCCGACGGGCCCTGCTTGAAGAAGGGGGGCGGGGTGCGGTCCAGGGTGCCCAGTGGCATGACGCTCGGGGTGGCTCTGGTGGTGCGGGTGCGGGTGCGCCGGGGTGCGGCGCGCGCTTATTCGCTGGTGAAGATCGTGCCCAGGCGCTCCATGCGCTCCAGGGCCATGCCGCAGCCGCGCACCACGCAGGTCAGCGGCTCTTCGGCCACCAGCACCGGCAGCCCGGTTTCTTCGGCCAGCAGGCGGTCCAGGTCGCGCAGCAGTGCGCCACCGCCGGTGAGCATCATGCCGCGCTCGGCGATGTCGGCACCCAGCTCGGGCGGCGTGTGTTCCAGCGCCATCTTCACTGCGGTGACGATGTTGTTGAGCGGGTCGGTCAGGGCTTCCAGGATCTCGTTGCTGGAGATGGTGAAGCTGCGCGGCACGCCCTCGGAGAGGTTGCGGCCCTTGACTTCCATTTCCTTGACTTCCGAGCCCGGGAAGGCCGAGCCGATCTGCTTTTTGATGGCTTCGGCCGTGGGCTCGCCGATCAACATGCCGTAGTTGCGGCGAATGTAGGCAATGATGGCTTCGTCGAAACGGTCACCGCCTACGCGCACGCTGCCCTTGTAGACCATGCCGCCCAGCGAGATCACACCCACTTCGGTGGTGCCGCCACCGATGTCGACCACCATGGAGCCCGACGCGTCGGACACCGGCAGGCCGGCGCCGATGGCCGCGGCCATGGGTTCTTCGATCAGGTAGACCTCGGAGGCGCCAGCGCCCAGGGCCGATTCGCGGATGGCGCGGCGCTCGACCTGGGTGGAGCCGCAAGGCACGCAGATGATGATGCGCGGGCTCGGCTTGAACATCGAGCGCGGATGCACCATCTTGATGAACTGCTTGAGCATCTGCTCGGTCACCGTGAAGTCGGCGATCACGCCGTCTTTCATGGGGCGAATGGCCTCGATGTTGCCGGGCACCTTGCCCAGCATGGCCTTGGCTTCGTGGCCCACGGCCTGGATCGTCTTCTTGCCCTGGGGCCCGCCTTCGTGGCGGATCGAGACCACCGAGGGTTCGTCGAGCACGATGCCCTTGTTGCGAACGTAGATGAGGGTGTTGGCGGTGCCGAGGTCGATGGCCAGGTCGGTCGAGAATTGCCGACGGAAAGCTTCAAACATGGTGGATGGATCCTGTGGGGCCGGGGCGTGGCATGGCGCGCTCCAAGCCGGAAGTGAGGCCGAATGCGGGACCTGGGATGGAGCCAGAAGGTAGGCCGGACATCGGTTCTAAGTGTTTGATTCCAAGGCAAAAACCGTGGCGGCACGGGGTCTGCCGTTAAACCTTGGATAATACCGTATCCCCTGTGCACAACTGCACGCAAGCTGGCCCCATTTCTGCGATTTACACGGCGTTTCAGCGCCTTTGGCCGACCTTGGGGCGCCGCAGATCCCAACTTCCGGAACCACCACGACATGTCCCTGACCCTGTCCGACATCGGCCGCATCGCCAACCTGGCGCGGCTGGAGCTCACCGAGCCGCAGAGCGAACGCATGCTGACCCAGCTCAACGGCTTCTTCGACACCGTGGAGCAGATGAACGCGGTGGACACCACCGGCGTGGAGCCGCTGGCCCACCCCACGGCCGTGATCGACCATGTGTCGCTGCGCCTGCGCCCCGACGTGGCGAGCGAGCCCAACAACCGCGAAGCCAACCAAAAGAGCGCCCCCGCCGTTGAACGCGGTCTGTTCCTCGTGCCGAAGGTGATCGAATGAAAGCGCTTCACGATCTGGGCGTGCTCGAGCTCGCCGCCGCCATTGCCGCGAAGCAGACCAGCAGCGTCGAGGCCGCGCAGCACCTGCTGGCCCGCGCCAAGCAGTTTGCTTCACTCGGTGCCTACCTCGCCTTCAATGAAGACGCCACGCTGGCCCAGGCCCGCGCCGCCGACGCGCGCATCGCTGCGGGCGAGCGCACGCCGCTGCTGGGTGTGCCGCTGGCGCACAAAGACATCTTCGTCACGCAAGACTTTCCCACCACCGCCGGCTCGAAGATGCTGGCGGGCTACCAGAGCCCCTTCGACGCCACGGTGGTGCAGCGCCTGGCCGCACAAGGTGCCGTGTCGCTGGGCAAGCTCAATTGCGATGAGTTCGCCATGGGCTCGGGCAACGACAACTCCGCCTTCGGACCCGCGCACAACCCCTGGGACACCACCCGCGTGCCCGGCGGTTCGTCGGGCGGTTCGGCAGCGGCCGTGGCCGCGCGCCTGATGCCGGCCGCCACCGGCACCGACACCGGCGGCTCGATCCGACAGCCCGCCAGCTTCACCGGCATCACCGGCATCAAGCCCACCTACGGGCGCTGCTCGCGCTACGGCATGGTGGCCTTCGCCTCCAGCCTCGACCAGGCCGGTCCCATGGCGCGCAGCGCGGCGGACTGCGCCGCCTTGCTCACCGCCATGGCCGGCCCCGACATCGACCGCGATTCCACCAGCCTGGACCACCCGGCCGAGGACTACAGCGCTGCGCTCAATCGCCCACGCGAAGGCGCCACCGCTGCCCAGCCGCTCAAGGGTCTGCGCATCGGTCTGCCCGCCGAGTTTTTTGGCGCGGGCTGCGCGCCCGATGTGCTGGCCGCCGTGCGGGCAGCGCTGGCCGAATACGAAAAGCTGGGCGCCACCTTGGTCGACATCTCGCTGCCGCGCACCGAGCTTTCGATTCCGGTCTACTACATCATTGCGCCCGCGGAAGCGTCGAGCAACCTGAGCCGCTTTGACGGCGTGAAGTTCGGCCACCGCGCCGCCAAGTACGACGACCTGCTCGACATGTACAAGAAGTCGCGCAGCGAGGCCTTCGGCCCCGAGGTGCAGCGCCGCATCATGATCGGCACCTACGTGCTGAGCCACGGTTACTACGACGCCTACTACCTCAAGGCCCAGCAGATCCGCCGGCTCATCGCGCAGGATTTTCAATCCGCCTTCGAGCGCTGCGACCTGATCGCCGGTCCCGTGGCACCCACCGTGGCGTGGAAGATCGGCGAGAAAAGCGACGACCCGATGGCCAACTACCTGGCCGACATCTACACCCTCTCCACCAGCCTGGCTGGTCTGCCCGGCATGAGCGTGCCGGCGGGCTTTGGCGCTGGTGGCATGCCGGTGGGCCTGCAGCTCGTGGGCAACTACTTCAAGGAAGGCGAGCTGCTGCACGCGGCGCACGCTTTCCAGCAGGCGACCGACTGGCACAGCCGTTCGCCCTCGGGATTCTGATCATGAGCAACACAAGCAAATCCCTTTTGGTGCAAGGCTACGAGGTCGTCATCGGCTTCGAGACGCACGCCCAGCTCGCCACGCAATCCAAGATCTTCAGCCGCGCCCCGATTGCGTTCGGCGCCGAGCCCAACACGCAGGCTTGCGCGGTGGACCTGGCCCTGCCGGGCACGCTGCCGGTCATGAACCAGGGCGCGGTGGAACTCGCGATCCGACTGGGCCTGGCGCTGGGCTCGCACATCGCCGAGCAGAGCGTGTTCGCGCGCAAGAACTACTTCTACCCCGACCTGCCCAAGGGCTACCAGATCAGCCAGTTCGAGATCCCGGTGGTGCAAGGTGGCGAGGTGTCGTTCTTTCTCGGCGATGAGAAAAAGACCGTGCGCCTGGTGCGCGCGCACCTGGAAGAAGACGCGGGCAAGAGCCTGCACGAAGACTTCATTGGCCAGAGCGGCATCGACCTCAACCGCGCCGGCACGCCGCTGCTGGAGATCGTGACCGAGCCCGACATGCGCTCCAGCGCCGAGGCCGTGGCCTACGCAAAAGAGCTGCATAAGATCGTGACCTGGATCGGCATCTGCGACGGCAACATGCAGGAGGGCTCGTTCCGCTGCGACGCCAACGTGTCGGTGCGCAAGCCCGGTGCGCCATTGGGCACACGCCGCGAGATCAAGAACCTGAACTCGTTCAAGTTCATGCAGCAGGCCATCGACTACGAGATCCGCTGGCAGATCGAAGAGATCGAAGACGGCCGCGCCATCCAGCAGGCCACGGTGCTGTTCGACCCCGACACCGGCGAGACGCGCTCCATGCGCACCAAGGAAGACGCGGCCGACTACCGCTACTTCCCCGACCCGGACCTGCCGCCGCTGGTGATTGCGCGCGACTGGGTGGAGCAGGTGCGCGCCGGCATGCCCGAGCTGCCGCGCCAGATGGCCGAGCGCCTGGTGCGCGACTACGGCCTGCCCGAGTACGACGCCACCACACTCACGCAAAGCCCGGCCATGGCCGCCTATTTCGAGACCGCGGCAAAGGCCAGTGGACAGGCGAAGCTCGTGAGCAACTGGATCATGGGCGAGGTCTCGCGCCGGCTGAACGCCGACGAAGGCGACATGGCATCGGTGCCCGTGAGCGCGGCGCAGCTGGCGGCACTGATCGGGCGCATCGCCGATGGCACCATCAGCAACAACGCCGCCAAACAGGTCTTCGACGCGCTGTGGACCGGCGAGGGCAACGAGGTTGACGCCGTCATCGAAGCCAAAGGCCTCAAGCAGATGAACGACACCGGCGCGCTGGAAAAGATCATCGACGAGGTGATGGTGGCCAACGCACCCATGGTCGAGCAGTTCCGCGCAGGCAAGGACAAGGCCTTCAACGCGCTGGTGGGTCTGGTCATGAAGGCGAGCAAAGGCAAGGCCAACCCGCAGCAAGTCAACGACGTGCTGCGCCAGAAACTTCAGTGATCGGGTCGCCGCCGGAGGCGGCGGGCTTCAGCGGTTGACGGTGGCCGTGTTGCTCACCGCCGCCGTGGGTGACCACAGCTGGCGCAGTTTGGTGAGCTCTTCGTCAAAGCGCTGGTTGACGCGCAGCTTTTCCTGGCTCTGCTCATCCAGAAAACGCTTCTGCACCACCATCTGCTTGTCGCTGTCTTCGAGCTTGCGGCGCAACCAGAGCGGCGCCTTGCTCGGGTCGGCCTGGTAGAACTCCATCTCCGCGTCGACCTCTTTGCGCTGCTGCAGCAGCGCTGCTTCGCGCTTCTTGACGGCCGCCACCACATCGTCGATCTGGGCCAGGGCTTCGGCGCGCTCCTTGTCGTGCACCGACTGGTTGGGATAACGGATCAGCAGAGCGCGCTCACGGCGTTTTTCTTCGGCGGCGCGTGCCTTGATCTCGTTTTCTGCACGCTGCTTGTTTTCCAGCTTGGCGCGCTCGTCGGCGGTGTAGCTGGGTGGCACCACCTGGCGCACGATGCCGGTGTTGCCCAGCTTGTGTTGCTCGCGGTCCAGGCATTCCACGATCGGGCGGTCGGAGGTGATGCGCCGACCTTTTCCGTCGGTGCAGGTGTAAATGCCCTGGGCCTGTGCGTCGGCCACGACCCACCAGAGCGATCCCGCCACCAGCGTGCAGGCACCCAGGCGGATGGCGCTCGGCAGAAGGGGGTTCGACGGATGGGCAAGGTTCATGGTGTGGGTGTCAGTTCACGCCGTAGCGCAGGCGGTAGGCCTGCACCCGCTGGCGGTGCGCATCGAGCTCCCCCCCGGTGTGAACGCTCAGATACTGCAGCAAATCGGCCAGGGTGGCAATTGCACAAACTTGCAGGCCAAGTTCGCGCTGCACATATTGCACGGCGCTGTGATCCACGTCGCGAACCGTGCCGTCCGGGCCGACCTCGGTGGCCTTCTCCTGCCGGTCCAGCGCAATGGTCACCGCGTGCGGTGTGGCGCCGGCGGCGCGGATCAGGGCGATGGACTCGCGCGCGGCGGTGCCGGCCGACATCACGTCATCCACAATCAGGACGCGGCCCTTGAGCGGCGCGCCCACCAGGGTGCCGCCTTCGCCGTGGTCCTTGGCTTCCTTGCGGTTGTAGGCAAACGGCACGTTGAGACCCAGGCGCGAGAGCTCGATGGCGAGGGCCGCGCCCAGCGGAATGCCCTTGTAGGCCGGGCCGAAGATCATGTCGAATTCGACGCCGCTGGCGATCAGGGCCTTTGCATAGAATTGCGCGAGCCGCGCGAGCTTGGCACCGTCGTCGAACAGCCCGGCATTGAAGAAGTACGGCGAGAGACGGCCTGCCTTGGTCTTGAATTCGCCGAAGCGCAGCACGCCGGCATCCACACAGAATTGCACGAATTCCTGCGCGAGCGCAGCGTCCGGGGCGCCCGCATGGGCCGCGCCTGTATCCAACACCATGGGGGTTTCCTTGTTCAAACTGACCAGCCTCAACCTCAACGGCATCCGCTCCGCCACCACCAAAGGCCTGGAGACTTGGCTCGCCGCGCACCAGCCGGATTGTATTTGTGTGCAGGAGGTGAAGGCGCAGGAGCTGGACGTGGCCGGGCGTTTTGAGCACCTCGCCGGTCTGCGCGGCCACTTCCACTTTGCCCAGAAAAAGGGCTATTCGGGCGTGGGCGTGTACACCCGCCACGAACCCAGCGACGTGATCACCGGGTTCCAGTGCGAGGAGTTCGATGCCGAGGGCCGCTACACCGAACTGCGCTTCGACACGCCCGGGCGCAAGCTCTCGCTGATCAGCGCCTACTTCCCCAGCGGCTCTTCAGGCCCCGAGCGGCAGGAGGCCAAGTACCGCTTTCTGGCGGCGTTTCACCCGCACCTGATGGGGCTCAAGTGCGAGCGCGAATTCATCCTGTGTGGTGACGTGAACATCGCCCATCAGCAGGCCGATCTGAAGAACTGGCGCAGCAACCAGAAGAACAGCGGCTTCCTGCCCGAAGAGCGCGCCTGGATGACCACACTGCTCACCGACGGTGGCCTGGTGGATGTGTACCGCCGTCTGCAGCCCGACACTACCGACACCTGCTATACGTGGTGGAGCAACCGCGGCCAGGCCTACGCGAACAACGTGGGCTGGCGGCTGGACTACCACCTGGCCACACCGGCCCTGGCGGCGCTGGCGCGCACGGAGCACATCTACAAGGACGTGAAGTTCAGCGACCATGCGCCGATCACGATCGAGTACGACCTGAGCCTGTGAACCTCAGACCGCACAGACCGGCGCGGTGAATGCCTCGCTCAGCGGCTGATCCAGCCGGGCCTTGCCCGCTGCCACCGGCGTCACCGCAGACGCCCCCACACCGTTTTTGACCGCCACCACCTCCGCCATGATCGAGAGCGCGATCTCGGCCGGTGTCTTGCTGCCGATGTAGAGGCCGGCCGGTCCGTGCAACGCATCCAGCGCTTGGTGCGAGAGGTCGAAGTGTTCGTGCAGCCGTGTCTTGCGCAGCTCGCTGTGGCGCCGCGAGCCAATGGCGCCCACGTAGAAGGCGTCCGACTGCAGCGCGTCAATGAGCGCCAGATCGTCAAGCTTGGGGTCGTGCGTCACGGCTACCACGGCGGTGCGCGCGTCGGGCTTCAGGCGCAGGATCAGGTCGTCCGGCATCTCCTGGCTGAACACCACCCCGTCAAGCTGCCAGCTCGCGCGGCTCTCTTCGCGTGGGTCGCACACGATGACTTCGAAGCCCAGGCCCAGCGCCATCTGGCACAGAAAACGCGAGAGGTCGCCCGCGCCGATGACGATGAGCCGGGCCTGTGGCCCCAGGTGGGTGGTCAGGTGCTGATCGTCGAGATACGGCAGGCCGTCGCGCTGCCCATCGCGCAGCTCCACCTCGCCTGTGGTCAGGTTGAGCACGCGCTCGGTGCTGCGGCGCTGCAGGCAAGCCTGCAGCAATTCGGGCAGCCGGCTGCGCACCGAGACGGGCTCCAGCACCAGCTCCACCGTGCCGCCACACGGCAGGCCGAAGCGGTGTGCCTCGTCGGCCGAGATGCCGTAGCGCAGCACGGCGGGCGTGTCGGTGGCGCAGGCCGCCTGCACGCCGCCTTCGCGGATGCGGTGGATCAGGTCGTCTTCGATGCAGCCACCCGAGACCGAACCCACGGTCTCGCCACGACCGTTGATGGCCATGAGCGAGCCCGGCGGCCGGGGCGACGAGCCCCAGGTGCGCGCCACCGTCACCAGCACCACCGGCAGGCCAGCCGCGTGCCAGCCCACGGCGGTGCGCAGCACGCGCGTGTCGAGGTCTTCCATCAATGGGCTCCGTGCGACTTCAGGCGAGCTTGAACGGCAGCTCGCGCAGCGGCTTGCCGGTGAGTTGCGCGAGGGCGTTGGCGAACGCGGGCGCCAGCGGCGGCAGGCCGGGTTCACCGATGCCGGTGGGCGCGTCCGCGCTGGGCACCACGTGCACGTTGATCTCGGGCATGTCGGTGATGCGGGCCACCGTGTAGTCACCGAAGTTGCTCTGCTCGACCACGCCGTCTTTCAGCGTGATGGCCGAGCCGGGCAGGCACATCGACAGACCCATGACGGCGGCACCCTGCACCTGCGTTTCCACGCTCTTGGGGTTGATGGCCAGGTTGCAGTGCACGCCGGCGGTGGCGCGGTGCAGCACGGGGCTGCCGTCCTTCACCGAGGCTTCCACCACATAGGCCACGACCGAGCTGAACGACTCGTGCACCGCCACGCCCCAGGCGCGCCCGGCGGGCAACTGCTTCTTGCCGTACCCACTCTTGTCCACGGCGAGCTGCAGCGCGGCGCGGTGGCGCGGGTGCTTGTCGCCAAACAGGCGCATGCGGTAGGCCACTGGGTCCTGCTTCGTGGCGCGCGCGATGTCGTCGAGCAGCGTCTCCATGACGAAGGCGGTGTGGGTCGAACCCACACTGCGCCACCACAGCACCGGCACATTGACCTTGGGGTGGTGCACGGTCAGGCGCATGGGCAGGCCGTAGGGTTCGCGCATGCCTTCCACCGCGGTGCTGTCGATGCCGTTCTTGACCATGCCGCCTTCAAAGAAGGTGCCCGAAACGATCGACTGGCCCACGAGCACGTGGTCCCAGGCGAGCACGTTGCCGCGCTCGTCAAAGCCGATGCGCGCGGTGTGCAGGTGCATGGGGCGGTAGTAGCCGCCCTTGATGTCGTCCTCGCGGCTCCAGACCATGCGCACCGGGGCGTTGATGCCGGCGGCGCGTGCGGCCTTGGCGATCTCGCAGGCCTCGACCACGTAGTCGCTGCTGGGCAGGCCACGGCGGCCGAAGCCGCCACCGGCCATCTGCACGTTCATCTTGACCTGCTCGGGCTTGAGGCCCAGCACGCGCGCGGCCGCGGCGGAGTCCACACCCGGAAACTGCGTGCCGACCCACAGCTCGGCGCGACCTTCAGACAACTGCACCGTGCAGTTCAGCGGCTCCATGGGCGCATGCGCCAGGTAGGGGAAGACGAACTCGGCCTCGATCGTGCGCGGCGCGTTGGCCAGCGGCGCCATGTCGGCATCAAACGCGCGCGGGCCGGGTTGTTTGGCCAGTTCGCGGTACTGCACCAGCTGGCGAGCGCTGTCGACCTTCTCCACGGCGGCGTCGTCCCATGTCAGTTTGAGCGCGTCGCGCCCCTGCTTGGCGGGCCAGTAGCCGTCGGCGATCACGACCACGCCTTCGGCGCCACGGTCCAGCGGCACGCGCAGCACGGCCTTCACGCCCTTGACGGCGCGCGCTGCGCTGTCGTCCAGGGTCTTCACCTTCGAGCCGAACACCGGCGGGTGCGCCACCAGCGCGGTTAGCTGGCCGGGGCGGCGCACGTCGATGCCGAAGTCCTGCTGCCCGCTGCTCTTGGCGCGGGCGTCCAGGCGGGTGGTCGCCTTGCCGATGATGCGGAAGTCTTTCGGGTCCTTGAGCACAACCTTCTCGGGCACCGGCAGGGCCATGGCGGCCTGGGCCAGTTCGCCGTAGCCGGCCTTGCGCCCGCCGGGGCCGATCACCGTGCCGGCCTGCGTGCGCAGGGTGGACACGTCCACGTTCCAGCGCGCGGCGGCTGCCGACAGCAGCATGGCGCGGGCACGCGCACCGAGTTCGCGGTACTGCGTGTAGCTGTGCTTGATGGCCGTGGAGCCGCCGGTGAGGTGGATGCCGAACAGCGGGTCCAGGTAGGCGGCATCAGCGTTGCCATGCTGGCTGCGCACCTTGCTCCAGTCAGCGTCCAGCTCCTCGGCCAGGATCATGGGCAGGCCGGTCTGCACGCCCTGGCCGAATTCGAGGCGGTTGATGGTGACCGTGACCCAGCCGTCGGGCGCGATCTGCACGAAGGCCAGCGGCTGTTCGGTGGGCTTGAGGCCGGTGGCCGCGGGGGCGGTTTGTGCGGAGGCCAGGTGCGGGAAGGCGCCCAGCGCAAAGCCGCCGGCACCCACCACTTTCAGGAAGCTGCGGCGCGGCAGGGTGGCGGGGGTGTCTGCCTGATCGCGGTCGAGGATGTGTTGCAAGGCGCGCGGCAGCTCGGTGGGATCGATGTGGTTCAGCATGGTGGGTTCCTTCAGGCGAGGGATTTGGCGGCGTCGGTCACGGCGGCGCGGATGCGGGCGTAGGTGCCGCAGCGGCAGACGTTGCCGGCCATGGCCGAGTCGATTTCGGCGGCGGTGGGTTGTTTGCCCTTGGGCAGCGACTTGAGGAAGGCGGTGGCGCTCATGATCTGGCCGCTCTGGCAGTAGCCGCACTGCGCCACGTCGTGCAGCACCCAGGCCTTGTGGACGGCCGCTCCCACGCGGTCGCTGCCGTTGGTGGCCGCTTCGATGGTGGTGATCTTCTTGCCCTCGGCCGCAGCAATGGGCGTGATGCAGGAGCGGATGGCCTGGCCGTCCAGGTGCACGGTGCAGGCACCGCACAGTGCC
>PNMH01000059.1 GCA_013823505.1 Polaromonas sp.
AATGAAACACCCCATCCCCGACCACAACCCCATGCGCGCGCAGTACCGCGCCATGGCCACCACCACGCCGCAACACTTCGCGCTCAGCGTCGCCGACGGCGTGGCCACGCTCACGCTCAACCGGCCAGAGCGCAAGAACCCGCTCACCTTCGACTCCTACGCCGAGCTGCGCGACTGGTTCCTCGGCCTGCAGCGCGCGACCGACATCCAGGCGGTGGTGCTCACCGGCGCGGGCGGCAACTTCTGTTCCGGTGGCGACGTGCACGAGATCATCGGCCCACTCACCAAGATGAGCATGCCCGAGCTGCTGGCCTTCACCCGCATGACGGGCGCGTTGGTCAGCGCCATGCGCGCCTGCCCGCAACCGATCGTGGCCGCGCTGGACGGTGTGTGCGCCGGTGCCGGCGCGATGATGGCGCTGGCCTCCGACCTGCGCCTGGGCACGCCCGCGGCCACGGTGGCCTTCCTGTTCACCCGCGTCGGGCTGGCCGGTGCCGACATGGGCGCCTGCGCGCTGCTGCCGCGCATGATCGGCCAGGGCCGCGCGAGCGAACTGCTGTTCACCGGCCGCGCCATGAGCGCGCAAGAAGGCCATGCCTGGGGCTTCTTCAACGCGCTGCACGAGAGCGATGCGCTGCTGCCTGCGGCGCACAAGCTGGCCTCGCAGCTGGCCCAGGGTCCGACCTTCGCGCACGGCATGACCAAGACCATGCTGCACCAGGAATGGGCCATGACGCTGGACCAGGCGATCGAGGCCGAAGCGCAAGCGCAGGCCATCTGCATGCAGACGCAGGACTTCCGCCGCGCGTATGAGGCCTTCTCCGCCAAGCAGCGTCCGCAGTTCCAGGGCAACTGATCAGGACACCCCATGGTCGCCTTCGAACACCCCCATCCGCACGGCGCGCTGGCCCCGACCGCGCACCTCGAACTGCCGTTTTTCGACGACGCGCACCGTGCGCTGGCCAACGGCCTCGTGGCATGGACGCGCGAGCAGCGCGTCGACGAATCCGACGACCGTGCCGCGTGCAAGGACTGGGTGCAGCGCCTGGGCGGCGCCGGCTGGCTGCGCTACTGCGTGCCCGCTGCCCACGGTGGGGCGCTGCCCGCGCTCGATTCGCGCGCGCTGGTGATCCTGCGCGAGACGCTGGCCTACCACTCGCCGCTGGCCGACTTTGCATTTGCCATGCAGGGTCTGGGCAGCGGTGCCATCACGCTCGCCGGTACCGCTGCGCAGCAGGCCGCCTACCTGCCCGCCGTGGCAACGGGCGAAAAAATCGCCGCTTTCGCCCTGAGCGAGCCTGAAGCAGGCTCCGACGTGGCCGCGATGGCCCTGCGCGCCACACAGACCACCGCTGGCTGGCAACTCGACGGCCAGAAGACCTGGATCAGCAACGGCGGCATGGCGGACTTCTACCTCACCTTCGCCAAGACCGATCCGGACGCCGGTGCGCGCGGCATCAGCGCCTTCATCGTGGACGCCGATGCGCCCGGTCTGGACAGCAGCGCGCACATCCAGGTGATGGCGCCGCACCCGCTGGCCACGCTCACTTTCACGGGCTGCACTCTCGGCAGCGACGCGCTGGTCGGCCCGGTCCACGGCGGCTTCAAGCTCGCCATGCAGACGCTGGACATCTTCCGCGCATCGGTGGCCGCCGCCGCGCTGGGCATGGCCCGCCGCGCCTTTGCCGAGGCGGTGGCGCACGCCAAGAGCCGCAAGATGTTCGGCCAGACCCTGGCCGATTTCCAGCTCACGCAAGCGAAGCTGGGCGAGATGAGCGCGTTGATCGACGCCGCCGCCCTGCTCACCTACCGCGCGGCGTGGATGCGCGATTGCAGCGCCACCAGCGGCGCGGGCACTCCGGCCTATACCGCAGCGGCAGCCAGCGCCAAGCTCACCGCCACCGAGCACGCGCAGCAGGTGATCGACATGGCGTTGCAACTGTTCGGCGGTCGCGGCGTGCAGGTCGGCAACGTGATCGAACACCTCTACCGCAACATCCGTTCGCTGCGCATCTATGAGGGCGCGAGCGAGGTGCAGTTGCTGATCCTCGGCAAACACGCCCTGAAGGCCTGACCCGGAGACCGCCATGCCAAGCAACGTCGACAAAGAAGTGCCTTCTTCCAGCGGCAGCCGCGGAACCGCCTATCGACAGGCTCAGGACGGGCTGCAAGTGTCGCCCCCTGCAGGGGGTCGCGCGCAGCGCGGCGGGGGGGAACCGATTGTTTCTGCCCAGACCGACCGCTTCGTGCACGACCGCCTTCCGCCACCGGACCAGTGGCCCGAGCTGCGCTACGACCTGCCCGAGCTGCGGGCGCTGCCCGCGCAGCTCAACGTGGTGCAAGCCCTGTTTGATCGCGCGTTCGCCAACGGCCATGTCAACCGCCCCTTGTTCCGCAGCGACGAACGCACACTGACCTACGCCCAGGCGCGTGCCGAGGTGAACCGCATCGCCAACGTGCTGGCCAGTCTGGGCCTGCAGCCGGGCAACCGGGTGCTGCTGCGCGGCGGCAACTCCATTGCCATGGCGCTGGCCTGGCTGGCCGTGGTGCAAAACGGGCTGATCGCCGTGGCCACCATGCCGCTGCTGCGCGCGACCGAACTCAAAACCATCATCGACAAGTCACACCCGGCGGCGGTGTTGTGCGACGTGAAGCTCCAGGACGATCTGAAGTCGGCCCTGGCACAGAGCGCGGACACGGCGGCGCTACCGCTGCACCTGTTCAACACCGGCGACGCTGCGGTGGTCCTGAGCGACTCACTCGAAGCGCTGGCCCGCCATGCGAGCGCGCAGGCCACGCCATGCCCCACCAGCGCCGACGACATCGCCCTGCTGGCCTTCACCTCCGGCACCACGGGCAGCCCGAAGGCCACCGTGCACACGCACCGCGATGTGCTGGCGGCCTGTGAAACCTGGCCACGCCACGTGCTGCGCGCCACGCCCGAGGACATCGTCATCGGATCGCCGCCGCTGGCCTTCACCTTTGGCCTGGGTGGCCTGCTGATCTTTCCCATGTGGGCAGGCGCCTCGGTCTACTTCCCCGGCATCCCCTACACGCCCGAAGCCATGGTCAAGCTGATCGCCCAGGTGGGCGCCACCCTCTGCTACACGGCGCCCACCTTCTACCGCCAGATGGCGCCGTTCGCGAAGCAGCACGGCATTGGCCAACTGCGCATCAGCGTGAGCGCCGGCGAGGGCCTGCCCGACGCCACGCGCCAGCTCTGGAAAGAGGCCAGCGGCCTTGAGATGCTGGACGGCATCGGCGCCACCGAGATGTTCCACATCTTCATCTCGGCCGCACCTGCCGACGTGAAGCGCGGCGCCATTGGCCGCGTCGTGCCGGGCTACCAGGCCAAAATCGTCGACGAGCAGGGGAACGAGCTGCCACGTGGCCAGATAGGCCGCCTCGCGGTGAAAGGCCCCACTGGCTGCAGGTACCTGGACGACGCGCGGCAGACCCACTACGTGCAAAACGGCTGGAACTTCCCCGGCGACGCCTTCCTGCAGGATGCAGATGGCCACTTTGTCTACCAGGCCCGCACCGACGACATGATCATCACCGCCGGCTACAACGTGGCCGGCCCCGAAGTGGAGGCCTGCCTGCTGCAGCACCCGGCGGTGGCCGAATGCGGCGTGGTCGGCAGGCCCGACGATGAGCGCGGCATGATCATCCTGGCCTTCGTGGTGCTCAAACCCGGACAGGCCGCGGACGCGGTGCAGGCGAAAGCCTTGCAGGAGCATGTGAAACACTCGCTGGCGCCCTACAAGTACCCGCGCCAGGTGCACTTCGTGCCCAGCCTGCCACGCACCGAGACCGGCAAACTGCAACGTTTTGCGCTGCGCAGGATGGCCACCGATTCCCATGCCTGACAACCCCCAGAAACCTCCCATGCAAAAACTGCAACCGCCTGGCTGGGCGACCCCCAAAGGCTATGTCAACGGCATCACCGCCAAAGGCAGCTTCGTGTTCGTCGGTGGACAGATCGGCTGGGACGCCGAGCAGCAGTTTTACAGTGACGACTTCATCGTGCAGACCCGGCAAGCGCTGGAGAACGTGCGCGCCGTGCTGGCCTGCGCGGGCGCCGGGCCCGAGCACATGGTGCGCATGACCTGGTACATCACCGACCGCGACGAATACAACGCCCGCCTGCGCGAGCTGGGCACGGCCTACCGCGCAGTGATGGGCAAACACTTTCCGGCCATGACCTGTGTCGAGGTCGGTCGGCTGGTGGAGACGCGCGCCAAGGTGGAGATCGAGGTCACAGCGGTGCTACCGGGCTGACCCCGGAGGCTGAGCCTCGCCAGTACCGGCGAAAAATCGGTATGGAGCCTGCGGTTGATGCACCACCAAGAGTGCGCCCATGCTGGGCGCACACAAAAAAGCCCACCGGTTGGTGGGCCTTGATGACAAGCCAAGTGCTTGATTTGATTGGTTGCGCGGGCAAGATTTGAACTTGCGACCTTTGGGTTATGAGCCCAACGAGCTACCAGGCTGCTCCACCGCGCGACAAGCTTTGTATTCTATCACTCTTTGGCGGCTTCAGCGGCCGGGGCGGCATCTTCTGCCCGATCCACCAGTTCAACCAAGGCCATCGGTGCGTTGTCGCCGACGCGGAAACCCATTTTCAGGATACGGGTGTAGCCACCTGGACGGGCCTTGAAACGCGGCCCCAGTTCGTTGAACAGCTTCACAACCACATCCCGGTCGCGCAGGCGGTCAAAGGCGAGGCGGCGGTTGGCCAGCGTCGGCTCTTTGGCCAGGGTGATCATGGGTTCAACCACGCGGCGCAGCTCCTTGGCTTTGGGCAGGGTGGTCTTGATGACTTCGTGTGTGAGCAGCGAATTCATCATGTTGCGCAGCATGGCGAGGCGGTGCTCGCTGGTGCGGTTGAGTTTTCGAAGTCCGTGTCCGTGACGCATGGTGATGTCCTTTCAGTGTTTTGCCCCCAGCCGGATCAGGTACTGGGAGGGGTTCGTCAGACGATTGATTGACGGGATCAGTGTTTGTCGAGACCGGCTGGTGGCCAGTTTTCGAGCTTCATTCCCAAGGTCAGACCGCGCGAGGCAAGCACTTCCTTGATTTCGTTGAGCGACTTGCGACCCAGGTTGGGGGTCTTGAGCAGTTCGTTTTCGGTGCGCTGGATCAGATCACCGATGTAGTAGATGTTCTCTGCCTTGAGGCAGTTGGCCGAGCGAACCGTGAGTTCGAGCTCGTCCACCGGACGCAACAGGATCGGATCGAACTGTTGCGAGCTGCGCTGCGCCGGGGCGTCGAACGCCGAGAGTTCCACGCCTTCGAGCTGCGCGAACACCGCCAGTTGCTCCACCAGGATCTTGGCCGATGCACGCACAGCCTCCTCCGGACCGATGGAACCGTTGGTCTCGATTTCGAGAACCAGCTTGTCCAGATCGGTGCGCTGCTCAACGCGTGCGCTCTCCACGTTGTAGCTCACGCGCTTGATCGGCGAGAACGACGCATCCAGCACGATGCGACCCAGCGAACGCGACGGGTCATCGTTGCGACGCAGGTTGCCGGGCACGTAGCCTCTGCCTTTTTCGACCTTGATCTGCATGTCCAGTTTGGCTCCGGCAGACAAAGTCGCAATCACATGACCCGGATTGACGATTTCCACATCGTGCGGGGTCTGGATATCGGCTGCCGTCACCAGGCCTTCACCGTCTTTGCGCAGGCTCAGGGTGACTTCGTCGCGGTTGTGCAGCTTGAACACCACGCCCTTGAGGTTCAGGAGCATGTTGACCACGTCTTCCTGGACGCCATCGATGGAAGAGTACTCGTGCACCACCCCCGCGATGGTGACTTCGGTCGGCGCATGACCGACCATGGAGGACAGCAGCACACGACGCAGTGCATTGCCCAGGGTGTGACCATAGCCACGCTCGAAAGGCTCCAGCGTGACCTTGGCGCGATTGGTCGAAATTTGCTCGACGTTGATGGTTTTGGGCTTGAGCAGATTGTTCAACATTCAGACTTCCTTCAGTACCCTCGGCTCGTTACACCGATAAGGCAGACGGAGCATGGCCCGGCCACCACCCAGAGGCGGAGACCGGGAGCGAAATTAACGGGAATACAGTTCGACGATCAGCGATTCGTTGATGTCCGAGCCGAACTCATCGCGGTCAGGCGACTTCTTGAACACGCCTTCGGCCTTGTCCACGGCCACGTCCACCCAGGCAGGAAACCCGATCTGCTTGGCCAGTTCCAAGGCTTCGATCACGCGAGCCTGTTTCTTGGACTTCTCGCGCACGGCGATGGCGTCACCGGCCTTGACCGAGTAAGAAGGGATGTTGACCGACTTGCCGTTCACGGTGATCGCCTTGTGCGACACCATCTGACGGGCTTCGGCTCGGGTGGATGCAAAACCCATGCGAAAAACAACGTTGTCCAGCCGGGCTTCGAGCAGGAACAGAAGGTTCGAGCCGGTGTTGCCGCGGCGGCGATCGGCCTCGGCGAAGTAGCGGCGGAACTGACGCTCCAGCACGCCGTAGGTGCGCTTGACCTTCTGCTTCTCGCGCAGCTGCAGGCCGAAGTCGGAAGTGCGCTGACCAGAGGTGCGGCCATGCTGGCCGGGCTTGGAGTCGAATTTGGCCTTGTCGCTGATGGAGCGGCGGGCGCTCTTGAGCAGCAGGTCGGAGCCTTCACGGCGAGAGAGTTTGGCCTTGGGGCCGAGGTAACGTGCCACGTTGATGTCCTAGGTTTCTACCGCAACCGGTTGTCGCGGGAGCCGACTTCCGTAGAAGCAGGCAGTGGGCTTAGCAAAAATGCCACCGCAGGCGACTGCGGTGGCGCTCAAAAAAGCTTTTGATTGTACCGCGCGGGCGGCACCGCCAGAAAAAGGCGGTTCAGATGCGACGACGCTTCTGCGGACGGCAGCCGTTGTGCGGCACCGGGGTCACATCAGCGATCGAGTTGATGCGGATGCCCAAGGCACCCAGCGCACGCACCGAGGACTCGCGACCCGGTCCGGGACCTTTGATCTCAACATCCAGATTCTTGATGCCTTGTTCAATGGCAGCACGACCGGCCACTTCCGAGGCCACCTGAGCAGCAAACGGCGTGGACTTGCGCGAACCCTTGAAACCCTGACCACCGGACGAAGCCCACGACAGGGCGTTGCCCTGACGATCGGTGATGGTGATGATGGTGTTGTTGAACGACGCGTGCACATGCGCAATGCCGTCAGCAATGTTCTTGCGGACTTTTTTGCGAACGCGAGCGGATGCGGCGCTGGAGGGAGACTTGGCCATGGAAATCCTTCAATCCAATTATTTCTTCAGCGACTGGGCGGCCTTGCGGGGACCCTTGCGCGTGCGTGCATTGGTCTTGGTGCGCTGACCGCGAACCGGCAGACCGCGGCGATGACGGAAACCGCGATAGCAGCCGATGTCCATCAAACGCTTGATGTTCATCGTGGTTTCACGGCGCAGATCGCCTTCGATGGTGTAGACGCCGACCTGATCACGGACTTTTTCAAGCTCCGCGTCGCTCAGGTCCTTGATCTTCTTGGCGTAGTCGATGCCACAGGCCTCGCAAATCTTGCGTGCGCGGGTGCGACCGATGCCGAAAATTGCCGTCAAGCCGATCTCGGCGTGCTTGTGCGGCGGAATGTTGATGCCTGCAATACGAGCCATGTTGGGTCCTCTGAACTTCCGAATCAGCCTTGACGCTGTTTGTGGCGCGGGTCCGTGCAGATGACTCGCACGACGCCTTTGCGCTTGATGATCTTACAGTTGCGGCACATTTTCTTGACCGACGCCGAAACTCTCATAGTCTTCTCCTAGATATTCCAAAACATTCAACCGCTGACTTGTCACTTGGCCCGAAACACAATCCGCGCCCGGGTCAAGTCGTAAGGCGTGAGCTCCACTTTGACCTTGTCTCCTGGCAGTATCCGGATGTAATGCATCCGCATCTTGCCGGAAATGTGGGCCAGGACCACATGCCCGTTTTCCAGCTTGACCCTGAAGGTCGCGTTGGGGAGGTTTTCAACCACCTCACCCTGCATCTCAATCACATCGTCTTTAGACATATACGACCAAACTGCCGGGCTAATTCTTGAAGCTTGCCTTCTTCAACAGCGATTCGTATTGCTGCGACATCATGTAATTCTGAACCTGGGCCATGAAATCCATGGTGACCACCACGATGATCAGCAGGGAGGTGCCACCAAAGTAGAACGGCACGTTGTACTTCAGGATCAGAAACTCTGGGAGCAAACAGACCGCGGTGATGTAGATCGCACCCACCAGTGTCAAGCGCAGCAATATCTTGTCGATATAACGCGCTGTCTGATCCCCTGGCCGGATACCCGGAATGAACGCACCGCTCTTTTTCAGGTTGTCGGCGGTTTCACGGCTGTTGAACACCAGCGCGGTGTAGAAAAAGCAGAAAAAGATGATCGCTGCGGCGTACAGCGCCACATAGATCGGCTGCCCTGGCGACAGCGCCGAAGCGATGTCTCGCAGCCAGCGGGTGGAATCCCCGGTGCTCACCCAGCTCACCACGGTCGTGGGCAGCAGGATGATGCTGGAGGCAAAGATCGGGGGGATCACTCCCGCCATGTTCAGCTTCAGCGGCAAGTGCGACGACTGGCCACCGTACACCTTGTTGCCCACCTGACGGCGTGCATAGTTCACCAGAATTTTTCGCTGCCCACGCTCGACGAAAACCACAAAATAGGTCACCAGGATCACCAGCGCAATGATCAGCAACGACACCAGGATGTTCATGGCGCCCGTACGAACCAGCTCCAGCAAGCCCCCAATGGCACTCGGCAGTCCTGCGGCGATGCCTGCGAAGATCAGAATGGAGATGCCATTGCCCAGACCACGCTCGGTGATCTGTTCGCCCAGCCACATCAGGAACATGGTGCCCGCCACCAGGCTGACCACGGCCGTCAGGCGAAAGGCCATGCCGGGATCGATCACCAGACCGGCCTGCCCCTCCAGCGCGATGGCGATGCCGATCGACTGGAAAATGGCCAGGCCCAGCGTGCCGTAACGCGTGTAGGAGGTGATCTTGCGTCGACCCGCTTCGCCTTCCTTCTTCAGCTGCTCAAACGTGGGAACCACGTAGGTCATGAGCTGCATGATGATGGAGGCCGAGATGTACGGCATGATGCCCAAGGCCATGACACTGAAGCGCGACAGCGCGCCACCAGAGAACATGTTGAACAGGCTCAAGATGCCGCCAGCCTGATCCTTGAACAATTGTTCCAGCGTGACCGGATCAATGCCGGGCACCGGGATGTGCGTCCCGATGCGGTACACCACCAATGCCAACAACAGAAAGACGAGACGGCGACGGAGGTCGCCGTACTTGCCTGTCTTGGCGAGGGTCGTTGATGCAGCTGCCACAGGTTGCTTCCGCTGTTTTTAGCTCAGGCCAAGGAGCCGCCAGCCGCTTCAATGGCGGCCTTGGCTCCGGCGGTGGCGCCGATGCTCTTGAGGTTCACGGCACGGGTGATTTCGCCCGTCTTGATGACCTTGACGCGCTTGGCAAGGTGGGCCACCAGACCTGCCTGCTTGAGCACGAGCATGTCGATGTCAGCCACTTCGAGCGCGCTGATGTCGGTCAGGGTCACTTCGGCGTTGAACTGCAGTTGCGCCGACTTGAAGCCGCGCTTGGGGAGGCGACGCTGCAGGGGCATCTGGCCGCCTTCGAAGCCCACCTTGTGGTAACCGCCCGAACGCGATTTCTGGCCTTTGTGACCACGACCAGCTGTCTTGCCCAGACCCGATCCAATGCCGCGACCGACGCGACGCTTGGCGTGTTTGGCACCTTCTTGGGGCTTGATGGTGTTGAGTTCCATGACTTGCGCCTGTTCTTCAGAGTACTTTGACCAGGTAGCTGATCTTGTTGATCATGCCGCGCACGGCAGACGTGTCCTGCAGCTCGCTGGTGCTGTTGAGCTTGCGCAGGCCCAGGCCGCGCACGGTGTCGCGGTGCGACTGCTTGGTGCCAATCGGGCTGCGCACCAGTTGAACCTTGACGGTGTTTTGTGTGGTCATGATCGCTCCAATCAGCCCAGGATGTCTTCAACCGACTTGCCGCGCTTGGCGGCAACGCTGGCCGGTGTGGTCGAGTTCTGCAATGCGTCCAGCGTGGCACGCACCAGGTTGTAGGGGTTGCTCGAGCCATGGCTTTTCGCCACGACGTCGGTGATGCCCAGCACTTCGAAGACGGCGCGCATCGGGCCGCCGGCGATGATGCCGGTACCCTTGGAAGCGGGCAGCATCATGACGTTGGAGGCGCCGTGCTCACCGTGCACGCTGTGGTGCAGGGAACCGTTCTTCAGCGACACCTTGATCATGTTGCGGCGGGCCTTTTCCATGGCTTTTTGCACCGCCACCGGGACTTCCTTGGCCTTGCCCTTGCCCATGCCGACGCGACCATCGCCATCACCGACCACGGTCAGCGCGGCGAAACCGAGGATACGACCACCCTTGACCACCTTGGTCACGCGGTTGATCGCGATCATCTTTTCGCGCAGACCGTCGTCGCTCGCTTCGTTCTTTACATTAGCCGTAAATTTAGCCATTTTGTGTATTCCGTTTGATCAGAACTGCAGACCGGCTTCACGGGCCGCGTCCGCCAGGGCTTTCACCCGGCCGTGGTAAGCAAAACCGGAACGGTCAAACGCCACTTTTTCGATGCCTGCGGCTTTCGCCTTTTCAGCGATCCGCTTGCCGACCAGGGCGGCGGCAACGGCGTTACCACCCTTGCCAGCGCCACCGATCTGGGCCCGCACTTCCGCTTCGGCGGTGGAGGCAGACGCCAGCACCCTGGAGCCGTCGTCGGAGATGACGGAGGCATAGATGTGCAGGTTGGTGCGGTTCACGCTCAGGCGGACGGCGCCTTGCTGCGCAATGCGGATGCGCGTCTGGCGGGCGCGGCGGAGACGTTGCTCTTTTTTGGTCAACATGATCCTGGTCCTTATTTCTTCTTGGTTTCCTTGATCACGACCTTTTCATCCGAATAACGGATGCCCTTGCCCTTGTAAGGCTCAGGGGGGCGCACGGCGCGCACCTCGGAAGCGATCTGGCCCACGCGCTGGCGGTCGGAACCCTTGATCAGGATTTCGGTCGGCGTCGGGGTTTCCACCTTGATACCGGCGGGCATGTCCATCACCACAGGGTGCGAATAGCCCACAGTCAGGTTGAGCTTGGCACCCTGGGCCTGGGCCTTGTAGCCCACGCCGATCAAGGTCAGCTTCTTCTCGAAGCCCTTGCTCACACCGTTGACCATGTTGTTCACCAGCTGGCGCATGGTGCCCGACATGGCATTGGCTTCGCGCGATTCGTTCACGGGAACGAAGCTCAGCGAGCCAGCGTTGTTTTCGATCTTGACCAAGGCGTTCTGCGCCAGCGCCAAGGCACCCAGGGCACCCTTGACGTTGATCAGATCGTCTTTGACGGCCACTTCGACCCCGGCGGGGACGGTGACCGGCTGTTTACCAATACGTGACATTCAGTTGCTCCTCAATGCCCGCATCAGGCGACGTAACACAGGACTTCACCACCGGTGCCGGTGGCGCGCGCCTTGCGGTCGGTCATCACACCCTGGGGCGTGGTGACGATGGCCACGCCCAGACCGTTCTGGACCTGGGGGATGGCGTTGCGACCGCGGTAGACCCGCAGGCCGGGACGGCTCACGCGCTCGATGCGCTCGATCACGGGACGACCGGCGTAGTACTTGAGGGCGATCTCAAGCTCGTTCTTGCCGTCGGCGCTCTTGACCTGGAAACCATCGATATAACCCTCGTCCTTCAGGACCTGGGCGATGGCCGCCTTGACTTTGGAAGCCGGCATCGACACGCTGGCCTTCTCGACCATCTGCGCATTGCGGATGCGGGTCAACATGTCGGCGATAGGATCACTCATGCTCATGTGGGGTTCTCCTAGGGCTTACCAGCTGGCTTTGGTGATGCCGGGGATTTCACCGGCAAAGGCCATTTCACGAACCTTGGCGCGAGCCAGGCCGAAGTGGGCGAAGGTGCCACGCGGACGACCGGTGATCTCGCAGCGGTTGCGCTGGCGGGTCGGGTTGGCGTTGCGGGGCAGTTTCTGCAGCGCCAGACGGGCTGCATCGCGCTCTTCTTCGGAGTGCTTGGCGCTGGTCGACACCGACTTCAGCTCTGCGTATTTCTTGGCGAACTTGGCCGCCAGTTTCTCGCGCTTGATTTCGCGTTGGAGTAGTGCTTGTTTAGCCACGCGCCACCTCAGTTCTTGAACGGGAAACGGAAACCAGCCAGGAGAGCCTTGCACTCTTCGTCGTTCTTGGCGGTTGTCGTGATGCTGATGTTGAGTCCGCGCAAGGCATCCACCTTGTCGTACTCGATCTCAGGGAAAATGATCTGCTCTTTGACGCCGATGTTGTAGTTGCCACGGCCATCAAACGCCTTGCCCGAAATGCCGCGGAAGTCGCGCACACGGGGCAGCGCCACGGTGACGAAACGGTCCAGGAATTCGTACATGCGGGCGCCACGCAGGGTCACCATGCAGCCGATGGGCTGCTGTTCGCGGATCTTGAAACCCGCGATGGCCTTGCGGGCCTTGGTCACCACCGGCTTTTGACCAGCGATCTTGGTCAGGTCAGCCACAGCGTTGTCCATGACCTTCTTGTCGGCAACCGCCTCGCTCACACCCATGTTCAGGGTGATCTTGGTGATGCGCGGCGCTTCCATGGCCGACTTGTAGCCGAACTTCTCGATCAGGCTGGGCGCGACCTTGTCGCGGTAGATTTCAGCAAAGCGTGTCATGTTCAGGCCACCTTGATTTCTTCGCCGCTGGACTTGAAGACGCGCACTTTCTTGCCGTCTGCCAGGAGCTTGATGCCCACGCGGTCAGCCTTGCCCGTGGCGCCATTGAAAATGGCCACATTGGACTGGTGGATCGGCATGGTCTTTTGGATGATGCCGCCGGTCACACCCTTCATGGGGTTGGGCTTGGCATGCTTCTTCACGATGTTGACACCCTCGACGACCAGCTTGCTGTCGTCGGCGCGCTGCACGACCTTGCCGCGCCGGCCTTTGTCGCGACCGGCAATCACGATGACTTCATCGCCACTACGAATCTTGTTCATGATGATTCCTCAGAGAACCTCGGGCGCCAGCGACACGATCTTCATGAACTTCTCGGTGCGCAGCTCGCGCGTGACCGGTCCGAAGATGCGGGTGCCGATGGGCTCCAGCTTGGCGTTGAGCAACACTGCCGCGTTGCCGTCGAATTTGATCAGGGCTCCATCTTGACGACGGATGCCCTTGGCGGTGCGAACCACCACAGCGTTGTAAACCTCGCCTTTTTTGACGCGGCCGCGCGGCGCTGCTTCTTTGATGGTGACTTTGATGACGTCGCCCACGCTGGCGTAACGGCGCTTGGAGCCACCGAGCACCTTGATGCACATCACGGACTTGGCGCCCGTGTTGTCAGCAACATCGAGTCGAGATTGCGTTTGGATCATTTGATTTAAGTCCCAACTTGAATCCTGCCAGCCACCATGGCCAACAGCGATCAGTCTTGGGCCCGTCGTTGCTGGCTGTGCCTGGCCTGCAGGCTTGCTGCGGGCCGGACCCAACCCGCTTCGGTGGGCGGATAACTTCACTTTATTACAGCGAAGCCGCAGATTATTGCACCATTTTGTTCGCGCGTCAACACGCTTTCGCGATCAAGTCGCGCTGCGCCGGGGCAAATAGTGGTGGCACAGCTTCAAAAACCGGTCCAGCGCCGGGGCTTGCACCCCTTCCTGCACCAAGATGGCGGCCACTGCTGGCGCCATGTTCGCTGCGGCTCGCGCGTCCAGGAACAATGCCCGCCAGCGCCGCGCCAGCACGTCCTCCACGGTGTGGGCGTGTTCGAATCGCACGGCGTAGCGCACCATGGCCTCGGTCAAGCCCATACCCAGCTCGTGCTGGTGCCCCGGACAGGCCGCCACCTGCGCCGCTTCGGCGCCATACAAATGCATTCCGGGCGCCTCGTGCAAGGGCGTTGCGATGGCGCCTGCGCCGGGCGCCCCGAGCAGCCGGTGGTGTTCGCTCAGGCCACCCGCGCGCGCCGGCAGCAGGCCGTTGGCAAAGCAGCGGGCGAGCACGTCCTCGGCCATGGCACGGTAGGTGGTCCATTTGCCGCCGGTGACTGTGACCAATCCGCCCGCATCGACGACGATGGTGTGTTCGCGCGACAGGGTCTTGGTGCCGCCCTCGCTGGTCTGCGGGGGTGCCACCAGGGGGCGCAGACCGACCCATATGCTGCGGATGTCGTCGGTCTTCACCGGTCGGCTGAGGACATGACCGGCTTCACCCAGGATGAAATCCAGTTCAGCGGCAAACGCATCGGGTTCGCGCGGCAGGTCCTGGCGCGGGGTGTCGGTGGTGCCGAGGATCAGCTTGCCCAGCCAGGGCACCGCAAAAAGCACGCGCCCGTCGCGCGTTTTGGGCACCAGCAGGGCATGGCTTCCAGGCAGAAAGTCGCGGTCCACCACCACGTGCACGCCTTGGCTCGGGCTCACCATGCGCGCGGGGATGTCGGCGGCATCGCTTGTGGCGGCCCGGGTTCGCAGTGTGTCGACCCAGACGCCCGTGGCATTGACGACGCAACAGGCTCTGATTCGGCTGGCTCCCCCAGTGACGCGATCACTCACATCCATTTCAGCCATCCTGGCGCCGCCCGCTTGCAGGCTGCGCAAGCCCGTGACATCGGCGTAGTTGAGCACCAGGGCGCCAGCGGCCTCGGCCGTTCGGGCCAGCGCCAGGGCCAGACGCGCGTCGTCGAACTGAGCGTCCCAGTAGCGCACGCCGCCGCGCAGGCCTTGCGGGTTGACCCCGGGCAGCGCGCCCAGGGTCTGCTGCTGGTTCAGGAAGTCGGTGCGGCCCAACCCGGCCCGGCCCGCCATCAGGTCGTACAGTTTGAGACCGATGCCATAAAAAGGGGTTTGCCACCAGCCGTAGGATGGCATGACAAACGCAAGGGGTTGCGCCAGGTGGGGTGCAATGTGCAGCACGGTGGCGCGCTCGGCCAGTGCTTCGCGCACCAGCGCGACGTTGCCCTGCGCCAAGTAGCGCACGCCGCCGTGCAGCAATTTGGTGGAGCGCGACGAAGTGCCGCCGGCAAAGTCGTGTGATTCCAGCAGGACAACGGAAAAACCGCGCAACGCCGCGTCCAGCGCGACACCCAGGCCGGTCGCACCGCCCCCGACGATGGCGAGGTCAAAGACGTGGTGCTGGGACAGCGCCTGAATAATGCTTGCGCGGGTCATAAAAACCATTCATACCCCTGGCGCCTAAAGGCACCAGGGCGAGGGACAACAGGTGAACTCGCGATCAGCGCACGCGGCCCGCCTTCCAGGCATCTAGCAGCTGTTCATAAGCGATGGTTTGGCCCTTCGGCTTCTCGTTGGCCAGTTTTTTCCATGGGGCATTTTTGTCGCTCAAGTACTTGTTCGGGTCACCTTTGGGATTGAGCTTGGGCGCGCAGCGCTCCATGCCAGCCCGCTCCAGGCGAGCCATGACCTGGTCCATCTGCTCGGCCAGGTTGTCCATGGCCTGCTGCGGCGTCTTCTCTGCCGTCACGGCCTGTGCCACGTTCTGCCACCAGAGCTGGGCCAGTTTGGGATAGTCGGGCACGTTGGTGCCGGTGGGCGTCCAGGCCACGCGAGCTGGGCTGCGGTAGAACTCGACCAGGCCGCCGAGCTTGGGCGCCAGGTCTGTCATGGCCTTGCTCTGGATGTCGGACTCGCGAATCGGGGTCAGACCGACGATGGTCTTCTTAAGGCTCGTCGTCTTGGCGGTGACGAACTGCGCGTACAGCCACGCGGCCGCGGTCTTGTTCTCGTCATGCTTCTCGAAGAAGGTCCAACTGCCGACGTCCTGGTAGCCGTTCTGCATGCCCTGCTTCCAGTACGGGCCGTTGGGGCCTGGCGCCATGCGCCACTTCGGCGTGCCGTCGGCGTTGACCACCGGCAGCCCCGGTTTGGTCATGTCGGCGGTGAAAGCGGTGTACCAGAATATCTGCTGCGCGATCTGGCCTTGCGCCGGCACCGGGCCAGCCTCGCCAAAGGTCATGCCGGTGGCTTCCTTGGGCGCGTACTTCTTCATCCAGTCGACGTACTTGGTCAGCGCGTAGACGGCGGCCGGCGAGTTGGTGGCACCGCCGCGCGAAACGCTCGCACCTTGCGGCGTGCAACCGTCGGCCGAAGCGCGGATGCCCCATTCGTCGACAGGCTTGCCGTTGGGGATACCGATGTCGGCTGTGCCGGCCATCGACAGCCAGGCGTCGGTGAAGCGCCAGCCCAGGCTCGGGTCCTTCTTGCCGTAGTCCATGTGGCCGTAGATGGGCTTGCCGTCGATGGTCTTCACGTCTTCGCTGAAGAAGGCGGCGATGTCCTCGTAGGCGCTCCAGTTCAGCGGCACGCCGAGGTCATAGCCGTATTTGGCCTTGAACCTGTCCTTCAGGTCCTGGCGCGCGAACAGGTCGGCGCGGAACCAGTACAGGTTGGCGAACTGCTGGCTGGGCAGCTGGTAGAGCTTCTTGTCGGGTCCAGTGGTGAAGCTGAGGCCGATGAAGTCCTTCAGGTCCAGACCCGGATTGGTCCACTCCTTGCCCTTGCCCGCCATGTAGTCGGTCAAGTTCATGATTTTGCCGTAGCGGTAGTGGGTGCCGATCAGGTCGGAGTCGCTGATCCAACCGTCATAAATCGACTTGCCCGACTGCATCGAGGTCTGCAGCTTCTCGACCACGTCGCCCTCCTGGATCAGGTCGTGCTTGACCTTGATGCCGGTAATCTCCTCGAAGGCCTTGGCGAGTGTTTTGCTCTCGTACTCGTGCGTCGTAATCGTCTCGGAAACCACCGAGATTTCTGTCACGCCCTTGGCCTTGAGCTTCGCGGCTGCGTCGATGAACCATTTCATCTCCGTGGCTTGCTGAGCTTTGGTCAGCGTGGACGGCTGAAACTCGTTGTCAATCCATTTTTTTGCGGCTGCGGCGTCAGCCCAAGCCAGGTTGGTGCTGAACGCGGCGATCGCCGCGACGGCAAGGGCAGTGTGTCGGAATTTCATCATGTCTCCTCTGGCGGTTGCTTCCCCGGTGTGTTGCAAGATGGCTCGGCCCCGGGGAAGCGGAGGACCGGATGCCGGTAACCAAACTGGATCAGCCTTTGCGCAAGGCAAGAATCAGCCAGCCCATGGACAACGCAAAGCTGATCCAGATACTGGGCTCCTGATCGAGAGAAAACCACTTCGCAAACCAACCTGCCATGCCAATGAAGGCAAGGTTGATGTACGCCGCGCCGAGCAGTCCGATGAAGAGCCTGTCGCCACGCGTGGTGGTCATGGGCAGAAAGCCCTTGCGCAGCGCGGTCGGCGACTTGATTTCCCATACCGTCATGCCGACCAGCATCAGGGCAATGCAGGTGAAGAACACAGCGACTGGCGTGGTCCAGGCCATCCACTCAAACATCGTGATTCCCCTGCGAGAGTGCAGCGCTTCTTCCCTCAGAGGCAACAGCGCTGGCAGCCAGGCAAAGCCTGCTGCGCTGCGTCTTGAGATTTGCTCTTGCTCGATCTGGCTTCATGGTTTTTCCTTGCGTCTCTTGCTCTGTCATACCCTGCCCATGGCAAAGCCCTTGGCGATGTAATTTCTGACGAACCAGATCACGATGGCACCGGGCACGATCGTCAGTACGCCAGCGGCGGCCAGTGTGGCCCAGTCCATGCCGCTGGCGCTCACCGTGCGCGTCATGGTGGCCACGATGGGTTTGGCATTGACGCTGGTTAGCGTGCGCGCCAACAGCAACTCGACCCAGCTGAACATGAAGCAGAAGAACGCGGTGACGCCCACGCCTGCCTTGATGAGCGGCAGAAAGATGGTGAGAAAAAATCGCGGAAAACTGTAGCCGTCGATGTAGGCCGTCTCATCAATTTCACGTGGAATGCCCGACATGAAACCCTCCAGAATCCAGACCGCGAGCGGCACGCTGAACAGCAGGTGCGCCAGCGCCACGGCCAGGTGCGTGTCCATCAGGCCGACCGTGGTGTAGAGCTGAAAAAAGGGCAGCAAAAACACGGCAGGCGGCGTCATGCGGTTGGTGAGCAACCAGAAGAACACGTGTTTGTCGCCAAGAAAGCGGTAGCGCGAAAACGCGTAGGCGGCCGGCAATGCCACGGTGATGGTGATGACCATGTTGATCGCCACATAGATCAGGCTGTTGATATAGCCCGAATACCAGCTTGCGTCGGTAAAGATAAGCTTGTAGTTTGCCCACGTGAATTGCTGTGGCAGCAAAGAAAAGCTGGATACGATTTCCTCGTTGGTCTTGAAGCTCATGTTGACCATCCAGTAGATGGGCAACAAGGCGAAGATCAGATAGCAGACGAGAAAAATTGATCGTTTGTGGAAGCGCTTTTCCATCATGGCTGTCCCCCTTGCTTTTCCGCTTGGCCGAGTCGCAACATCCAGTTGTAGAGCACGAAGCAGAACAGCAAGATGATTAAAAAGTAGATCAGCGAGAAGGCAGCAGCTGGTCCCAGATCGAACTGGCCCACTGCCTTTTGCGTCAGGTACTGGCTGAGAAATGTGGTGGCATTTCCAGGCCCGCCACCGGTCAGCACAAATGGCTCGGTGTAAATCATGAAGCTGTCCATGAAACGCAGCAGCACCGCAATCATCAGCACCCCGCGCATTTTGGGTAACTGGATGTAGCGAAACACGGCGAACTTGCTCGCACCGTCGATACGCGCAGCCTGGTAGTAGGCATCGGGAATACTGCGCAGGCCAGCGTAGGCGAGCAGCGCAACCAGCGGCGTCCAGTGCCAAACGTCCATGAGCAGTACGGTTAGCCAAGCGTGGGTGGCGTTGCCGGTGTAGCTGTATTCGATACCCATGCGGGCCAGCGTGGCGCCCATCAGACCAATGTCGGTCCGGCCGAAAATCTGCCAGATGGTACCCACCACGTTCCAGGGAATCAGCAGCGACAGGGCCACCAGCACCAGCGTGGCAGAGGCCTTCCAGCCAGAAGCAGGCATGGCAAGCGCCAGCGCAATACCCAGCGGGATTTGCACCAGCAGCACCGCACCAGAGAATTTCAGCTGGTTCAGGAGCGCAGCGTGCAGGTCTTGGTCCCGCATCACGGCAGCAAACCATTCCGTGCCGACAAACACCCGCCGCTCGGGGCCGAAGATGTCCTGCACCGAGTAATTCACCACCGTCATCAACGGCAAGATGGCTGAGAAGGCTACACAAACCAACACAGGAAGTATCAGGAACCACGCCTTCTGGTTCACCGGTTTCTCGGTCATGGCAAGAGCTCCTCGTTCTTGTAGAAACAGGTGTTGTCACCCAAGAGCTGCAAACCCACCGCGTCACCAACGGCGGGAGGCGCGGTATCGGGGGCAAGGCGCAACCTGAGCTGCACACCCGCTGCGTCGCAGTTCACCAGCCAGTAGGTGCCCACGTCCTGCACCTGCTGCACCCGGGCGCTCACCGCACCCGGGACATCGGGCGCAGTCAGGGTCAGGTATTCGGGGCGAATGCCCAGCATGAGCGAGCCATCGGGCAACTGTCGCCCGGCACCCGCCCGCAGGCGGGTGCCGGCAATATCAAGCACGTCGCCAGCCACCGTCACAGGCAGAAAATTCATGCCAGGTGAGCCGATGAAGTGCCCCACAAAGGTGTGCGCCGGTCGATCGAACAGTGCCTCAGGCGTCCCCATCTGCACCACCTTGCCGCGCGTCATCACCACCACCTGGTCGGCAAATGTGAGTGCTTCCACCTGATCGTGCGTCACGTAGATCAAAGTGAGCTTGAGCTCGTGGTGAATCTGTTTGAGCTTGCGCCGAAGCTGCCACTTCAGGTGAGGGTCGATCACGGTCAGCGGCTCATCAAACAGAACCGCCGACACGTCGGGCCGCACCAGGCCACGGCCGAGCGAGATCTTCTGCTTCTGGTCGGCTGACAGGCCAGCCGCGGCCATGTCAAGCTGATGGCTCATTTCCAGCATCTCGGCGATCTGACCGACGCGGGCGCGGATCTGGTCGACCGGAACCTTGCGGTTTTTTAGCGGAAAACCCAGGTTCTCGCCCACCGTCATGGTGTCGTAGATCACCGGAAACTGGAACACTTGGGCAATGTTGCGCTGCTGCGGTGTGGCCCGCGTCATATCCTGGCCATCGAACAGCACCTTGCCGTGCGAGGGAACGACCAGGCCCGACATGATGTTGAGCATGGTGGTCTTGCCACAGCCCGAAGGACCTAGCAAGGCGTAGGCGCCGCCGTCTTCAAACGCCATTTTCAGCGGCAGCAGCGCGTAGTCGCCGTCGGCTTTGGGGTCGGGCTTGTAAGAGTGCGCCAGGTCGAGTTCGATCTTGGCCATCAGGGGTTCCTTCCAGCCCGCTCGGGCGCGAGCAACAAGGCGCCGGTCGCGTCAAAAACGTAAATCTGCGCCGGGCTCACATGAAGGTGAATGGGCGCACCCAATTCGAAGTTATGCACTCCGGTGAGCTGGGCCACCAGATCGCCGATGGGCGTGTGTACGTGCACGAAGGTGTCGGAACCCGAAATCTCCGCCAGATCGACCGTCCCGCTGAGCAGCAGGTCGCCTTGACGGGCTCGCACGCGCAGGGCGCTGGCACGGATGCCGAGCGTCAGCTCCCGGCCAGCCTGGCTGAGCATTGGCAGCGGAACCACAGGCCCACCCACGAGCTGGATCCCGTCGACAGTCTGCAGCCCCGCCATCAGGTTCATGGGCGGATCGCTGAAGGCGCGCGCCACACGCAGAGAATCGGGCCGATGAAACACCTCGGCGGTCGGCCCGTACTGGAGCAGCTCTCCGGCGTCCATCACTGCCGTGTAGCCCCCGAGCAGCAAGGCTTCTGCCGGCTCGGTGGTGGCATAAACCACGGTGGATTCGCCATTGGAAAACAGCTGCGACAGCTCATCGCGCAGCTCCTCTCTCAACTTGTAGTCCAGGTTCACCAGTGGCTCGTCGAGCAGCATCAGTGGCGCCTTTTTGACCAACGCACGCGCCAGCGCTACCCGCTGCTGTTGTCCGCCGGACAACTCGGCTGGCAAGCGCTCCAGGAACACCTCAATATGCAGCTTCTCTGCCAGCGCCTGCACCTTGCTCTGCAGCGACGCGCCGCGTTCGCCGCGAAGCTTGAGCGGCGAAGCGATGTTGTCGAATACCGTCATCGACGGGTAGTTGATGAACTGCTGGTAGACCATGGCGACGTTGCGCTCGCGCACTGGCACACCCGACACATCCACACCATCGACCAGCACGCGGCCAGTGCTGGGCGTATCCAGCCCGGCCATCAGCCGCATCAGGCTGGTCTTGCCCGCTTGCGTAGCGCCCAGCAACACCGTCACCGCGCCGGGTACAAGCGACAAGCTTTGCGGGTAGAGGTGAACCGACGGCCCTACCGTCTTGCCCACACGCTCCAGAGTCAGTTCCATTCGTGGTTCCTGAGAAGTCACACGCCAACCGTTTGGCTTTCGTTGCCGCAATTTTATGTTTCGTTTCTGTTCTTTTTTATTCGGTATTTACCCTTGCATTCGCGAATCAGTTTTCCGTTATGTTCGACACCGTTCAGAAAATCCCACGCTGCGCCATGGACCTATCGCCACGACACACCCAGCTGCTCGCCGAAGTGCATGCCCACGGACCCCAGACCATCGAGGCCCTGGCCGAGCGTTTTGGCGTCACGCTTCAAACCGTGCGCCGCGACGTGCAACGCCTGGCCGAGTCCGGCCTGCTGTCGCGCTTTCATGGCGGTGTGCGCCTACCCGGATCGACCACCCAGAACATTGCTTACCGACAACGCCAAGCGATGTCATCCGAAGCGAAGAGCGCGATTGCACGCGCAATCGCGCAGCGGGTGCCCAACGGCTGCTCGCTGATCCTGAACATCGGCACCACGATCGAGGCGGTGGCGCACGAACTGCGCGACCACCGCGGTCTGCGCGTCATCACCAACAACCTGCACATCGCGGCCCTGCTCAGCACCAACCCGGATTGCGAGGTCATCGTGGCGGGCGGGGTGGTGCGCGCGGCCGACCAGGGCATCGTCGGAGAGGCCACCGTCGATTTCATGCGCCAGTTCAAGGTCGACATTGGCCTGATCGGCATCAGCGGCATCGAGGCCGACGGCACGCTGCGCGACTTTGACTACCGCGAGGTGAAGGTGGCGCGCACCATCATCGAACAGTCGCGGGAGGTGTGGCTGGCCGCCGATCAGAGCAAATTCAACCGCCCGGCCATGGTGGAACTGGCCCGCCTGGAAGAAATTGACGTGGTGTTCACCGATGCGCCGCCGCCGCAGCCCTTCGCCGAGCTGATGATTCAGGGCGACGTGCAATGTGTGGTGGCTGGCGAAACGCCCGTCCACACCAAGGAAAGTCCATGACAGACCATTTGCTCGCCCTCGACCAAGGCACCTCCAGCTCCCGCAGTATCGTGTTCGACCGCACCGGTCGGGTTGTGGCGATGGCTCAGACCGAATTCCCCCAGATCTACCCCGAGCCAGGGTGGGTTGAGCACAATCCACAGGCGCTTTGGCAAACCCAGCTCGACACAGCGCGCCAAGCGTTGGCCAGAGCGGGCCTGCGTGCCGGAAGCATCCGCGCGATCGGCATCACCAACCAGCGCGAAACCACCCTGGTGTGGGATCGCAGAACCGGCGAGCCGGTTTACAACGCCATCGTCTGGCAAGACCGGCGCGCCGAAGCGGCCTGCGTAGCGCTGCGCGAGCGGGGACTGACCGACACGGTGCTGAAAAAGACCGGGCTGCGCATCGATGCGTACTTCTCTGGGACCAAGCTTCAGTGGGTGCTGGACAACGTGCCTGGCGTGCGTGCGCAGGCCGAACGTGGTGAGCTGGCATTCGGCACAGTCGACAGCTGGCTGATCTGGAAACTCACCGGTGGGGCGGTTCACGCCACCGACTTCAGCAATGCCGCGCGCACCATGCTGTTCAACATCCACACGCGCGAGTGGGACAGCGAGTTACTGGCTGCCTTGAACATACCGCCCTGCCTGATGCCCAAGGCCCTGCCTTCCAGCGCCGACTTCGGCCGCATACAAGCCGAATGGCTGGGTGCGCCGCTCACCATCGGAGGCGTGGCGGGCGACCAGCAAAGCGCCCTCTTCGGTCAGGCCTGCTTCTCCGCAGGCATGGCGAAAAACACCTACGGCACCGGCTGCTTTATGTTGATGCACACCGGCGAGCAATTCCAGATCAGCGGCAACGGGCTGATCACCACTGCCGCCGCGCAACCGCCCGGCCTGCCGCAGTACGCGCTGGAGGGCAGCGTTTTCATCGGCGGGGCGGTGATTCAGTGGCTGCGCGATGGCCTCAACGCCATCCAGTCCAGCAGCGAGGTGCAGGCGCTGGCCGAAACCGTGCCCGACACCGGCGGCGTGGTGCTGGTACCAGCATTCACAGGCCTGGGCGCGCCCTATTGGCAACCCGACACCCGAGGCAGCCTGACCGGCCTCACCCGCGGCACCACCGTGGCCCACATCGCGCGCGCCGCGCTGGAGAGCATCGCCTTCCAGAGCACCGCGCTGCTGGCGGCGATGAGCCGCGACGCGGTGGCAGCTGGGGGCGTGGCGGTCAGCGAATTGCGGGTCGACGGCGGCGCCTGCGTCAACGATTTGCTGATGCAGTTCCAGGCCGATCTGCTGGGCATTCCGGTGGTGCGGCCCGAGGTGATCGAGACCACCGCGCTGGGTGCTGCCTACCTGGCTGGTTTGCACACCGGGCTGTACGCCGGGCTCGACGAGCTTTCACAACAGTGGCAGGCCGAGCGCACCTTCTTGCCCCGGATGACACGCGAACAGGCCGCCGAGCGGCTGGCGGGCTGGGAGCGCGCAGTGCGCCAAACGGTCGCACCCTGACGCCGTCGACGCCTGCGCGAGGCTGCGCGGCACAATGTCGCCATGAACTCCCACCAGCATCCTCTCATTGCATTCATCGGCGGCGGCAACATGGCCAGCGCCATCATCGGCGGGCTGCTGCGCCAGGGCCATCCGGCCAGTGCGCTGAGCGTGGTCGAGCCCTGGGACGAGCAGCGCACCCGGCTCGCGGCGCAATTCCCGGGCCTTCAGGTGCTGCCCGGCGCGAGCGACGCGCTGAAGCCCGTGTCGCTGGTGGTCTGGGCGGTGAAGCCGCAGACGTTCAAGGATGCCGCGCTGGCAACCGCACCGTTTGTGCGGGACGCGCTGCACCTCAGCGTGGCCGCCGGCATCACCAGCGACAGCATGGCCGCCTGGCTGGGCAGCGAGCGCATCGTGCGCGCCATGCCCAACACCCC
>PNMH01000060.1 GCA_013823505.1 Polaromonas sp.
CGATCAACCTGGAGTCGGTGTCGATGGAGGCCTTGGCATGAACGCGCGAGACAAAACCCCGGCCACCCCGGTGGTGATTTCGTCTCGCGCCGACGCGGACGAAACACCCGACGATTCGACCCAGACTTCTGCCCCTGCGCCTCTGGCTCCACAGCGCGCAGCCGGCGTGTCCCGCCACCACGAAAGCGCGCGCGCCCAGGTGGCCGGTGGCGCCACCTACATCGACGACATCCCCGAGGTGCGCGGCACGCTGCACGCCGCCCCCATCTGCTCGCCCGTGGCCCACGGCCGGCTGCGCGGCATTGACGCCACCGCAGCGCTGGCCCTGCCCGGCGTGCGCGGCATCGTGGATGCGCGCGACATCCCGGGCGACCCGGTGCTCGCCGCCTTCAGTCACGACGAACCCGTGTTCGCCAACGACCTCGTGCAGTTCACCGGCCAGGTGGTCGCCCTCCTGCTGGCCGACGACACGATGACCGCGCGGCGCGCCGCGCGCCTGGTGAAGCTCGACATCGACCCCCTGCCCGCCGTCATCAGCGTGCACGAGGCCCACGCGCTGGAAAGTTATGTGTTGCCGCCGGTGCATGTGAAACGCGGCGACGCTGCCGCCGCCCTGAAGCGCGCCCCGAACGTGCTGGAAGGCACGTTTGAAGTGGGCGGCCAGGAGCACTTTTACCTGGAAGGCCAGATCGCCTACGTGTTGCCGCTGGAGCAAAACCAGTGGTGGGTGTACACCAGCACGCAGCACCCCGGCGAGGTGCAGCACTGGGTGTCGCACGCGCTGGGCCTGGCCAACCACGCGGTGACGGTGGAATGCCGGCGCATGGGCGGCGGCTTCGGCGGCAAGGAAACGCAGGCTGGCCACCTGGCCGTGTGGGCCGCCATCGCCGCGCACAAACTGCAACGCCCGGTGAAGCTGCGGCTGGACCGCGACGACGACTTCATGATCACCGGCAAGCGCCACCCCTTCGCGTACCACTACCGCGCCGGGTTCGACACCACCGGCCTGCTCTGCGGGCTGGAGCTGGAGATGCTGGCCAACTGCGGCTTTTCAGCCGATCTCTCCGGCCCCGTGGCCGACCGCGCCATCTTCCACGCCGACAACGCCTACTTTCTCGAAGACGTGGCCGTGGCCAGCTACCGCTGCAAGACCAACACGCAAAGCCACACCGCGTTTCGCGGCTTCGGCGGACCGCAGGGCGTGATCGTGATCGAGCGCATCTTGAGCGACATCGCGCGAACGCTCGGCCTGGACCCCCTGGACGTACGGCTGCGCAACCTGTACGGCATTGAAGAAAGAAACGTCACCCACTACCAGATGAAGGTGGAGGACAACATCCTTGAACCGCTCATGACCCGGCTGGCCACCACCAGCCACTACCGCGAGCGCCGCGAACAGATCCAGGCCTGGAACGCGAAGAGCCCCGTCATCAAAAAAGGCATTGCGCTCACGCCGGTGAAGTTCGGCATCAGCTTTACCGCCACGCTGTTCAACCAGGCCGGTGCGCTGGTGCACGTGTACACCGACGGCAGCGTGCAGGTGAACCACGGCGGTACCGAAATGGGCCAGGGCCTCAACACCAAGGTGGCCGCCATCGTGGCCGACGAGCTGGGCGTGCCGTTCGAGCAAGTCATGTCCACCGCGGCCGACACCAGCAAGGTGCCCAACGCCAGCGCCACCGCCGCCAGCGCCGGCACCGACCTCAACGGCCGCGCCGCGCAGTTTGCCGCCCGCCACGTGCGCGACAACCTCGCCGCCTTTGTGGCCGGGCTCGACGGCTGCGGCGCCGGTGCGGTGCGGTTTGAAGCCGGCCAGGTGATCACGCCCAAGACCACGCGCACCTTCAACGACGTGGTGCACGCCGCCTACGCCAACCGCATCCAGCTCTGGAGCGACGGCTTCTACCGCACGCCCAAGATCCACTACGACAAGACCACCATGCAGGGCCGGCCGTTCTATTACTTTGCGTACGGCGCAGCGGTGACCGAAGTCGCCATCGACACCCTGACGGGTGAGAGCCGCGTGCTCAAGGTCGACATCCTTCACGACGTGGGCCGCAGCATCAACCCCGCCATCGACATCGGGCAAATTGAAGGCGGCTTCGTGCAAGGCATGGGCTGGTTGACGACGGAGCAACTGGTGTGGAACGACAAGGGCTACCTGCAAACCCACGCCCCCAGCACCTACAAGATCCCCGCCACCGGCGACATCCCCGAACACTTCCGGGTGGACCTCTGGCCCGAGCCCAACCGGGAAGACAACGTGCACGGCAGCAAAGCCGTGGGCGAGCCCCCGTTCATGCTGGCCATCAGCGTGTTTGAAGCGCTGCGCGACGCGGTGGCGCAGGCGGGCGGGAAGCCGGAGGGGATGAATGCGCCGGGGACGGCGGAAGAGGTGTTGCGGGCGGTTTCGCAGGCACACCTTGCGCCACCGCCGGCCACGCACGCCTAGATCAGGGGCAGGAGCGACATCGCCGTTTCGCGCAAGTGCGGCAGCAGTTTTTCTTCCACCGACTGGATCGACCAGTTGCGGACCTGCAGCGTCATGCCCAGCGCGCCTTTGCAGTTGCCGTGCCGATCAACCAGCGCCACCGCCACACCCATGAGCCCCGGGTCCAGCAGCTGCTGGGTGATCCAGTGGTCCATGCGCCGGGCCTGACGCACCCACTCGACAAACTTTTCGGCGTCGCACGTGGCGTGTGTGGTGAACACGGCGAACTCATGCTCGTTGATCCACTTCAACATGGCCTCGTCGCTCAACCGCGCCAGCAACACAACACCAGGCGTGACCACATGGGCAGGCACCCGCGCGCCAGAGTGAAAGCCGATCGACACCACCCGGGGACTGTTGCTGCGGGCGATGTAGACCACCTCATGGCCATCGAGCACGCTGACGTTGACCGTCTCGCCGGTCGCCATCGACAGCCGCTGAATAAAGGGTTGCACAAGCCGCGGCAAGCGTGCGGCACCGAGGTAACTCTGGCCCAACCGAAGCACGCGGGGCGCCAGCCAGAAGTGTTTGCCATCGGTCTGTGCGTAGCCGAAATGGCACAAGCTCAAGAGGTAGCGTCGCGCCGCTGTGCGAGGGATGTCGGTGCGTTGCGAGACCTCACTGACGGTCATCCTCGGGTGCTCGTCGTCAAAAGCCTCGATCACCGACAAACCTCGGCCCAGACCGGCAATCAGGTCGGCCGGATCAATCGGAAACTCGGGATGCAGTGTGGAAGCGGACATAGGGAAAGCGATAGGACTGCCCGGAGATCGGACAAGCGTGTCCGATTATCGGTCGCACAAGGGGGAATGTCGCTCGACGAGCCGGTCGGCTGTTCGTAAAGTCGCCGCCATGCCTCATCTCAAGTCTTCAACCTCGGCGACTCCAGCGGTTCGAGGAACCACCGAACTGATCTTCACCGCTGCTCACCCGATTGCACAGGTCATGGCGCCACAGGCATTGAACCTGATCTTTTCCCATTTCGAGGTGGATGCGGCGTGCGTTCCGATCCATGTCGACGAGCAGCAGTTCGAACCGTTCGTGGCCAACGCACTCGTGGCAGGCAATGTTCGGGGCATGTTGGTCTCCATTCCACACAAGACACGGTTGGTGAAGATGCTCGATCGGGTCGATTCAGCAGCCAGGTTGGCGGGCGCGGCGAACGCAGTGCGCCGCGCAGGCGACGCAGCCCTGGAAGGTGCACTTTTTGATGGAAGCGGTTTCGTTGGTGCGCTTCGCCACCATGAGGTCGACCTGGCAGGAAAGAGGGTCCTCCTTCTGGGCGCTGGCGGCGCCGGCCTGGCCATTGCCAGCGCATTGGCGTCCTGCAGCGACGGCCCCGCTCAATTGGCGATCTTCGACTCGGCCCCTGAGCGCGCGAACCACCTGGTGGGCGCCCTGAAAGCCATCAACCCGGTTCGAACGAGCGCCCAAGTCGCCGACAGCAACAACCCGTCGGGGTTTGACCTGGTGATCAACACAACGCCTCTGGGACTCAACGCAACCGACCCGATGCCCTTGGACCCCCTGCGCCTGGAGCGGGGCTCGACCGTGATCGACATCTTGATGAAGCGCCAACCCACACCCTTGGAGCGCGCCTGTCTGGACAGAGGCATCCGTGTTTTCCCCGGGCACGAAATGCTGGTTCAGCAGATCCCCGACTACCTGGATTTCTTCGGGTACGGCTCGATTGCCAAGGAACTTCGCCAAGCCGATCATCCCGCCATGCGGACCGTGCGCAGCGCGATTTCCGATCGCGCACAGGCAGCCTGATCAGCCGGCACCACCATCCCTTCCACCATGTCGTCCACCAGTTGCACCCCACCTTCCCGCCCCGTCGCGCTGGTCACCGGCGCCCGCCGGGGCATTGGCAAGGCGATCGCGCTGACCCTGGCGCGCTCGGGCTTTGACCTGGTTCTCTCCGACCTTGAAGACAGTGACGAGTTGCAGCGTGTGGTGGACGAGACGAACGCGATGGGGGTGCGGGCTGCTGCGGTCCCGGTCGATCTTGCCGACGTTTCCGCCCACATGGGGTTTCTGGAGCGCTCGCAAGCCGCCATCGGGCGCATTCACTGCCTTGTCAACAACGCTGGTGTCTCCGTGTTGTCGCGCTCGGACCTGCTGGATGTAACGCCCGAGGCGTTTGATCACTGCCTGCGCATCAACACGCGTGGCACGTTCTTTCTCACCCAGGCATTTGCCCGCGGACTTTTGAAGGACACGGAGACCACACACCACCGAAGCATCATCACCATCACATCCTCGAATGCTCAGGCTGTTTCCATTCAGCGCGCCGAGTACTGTGTCTCCAAAGCCGCCCTGGCGATGGTCTCCTCCCTCTTCGCCGTGCGTCTTGGCGAAGAAGGCATCGGTGTCTATGAAGTGATTCCCGGGCTGATCGAAACCGAGATGAGCTCGGTCTCAAAAGCGCACTACGACGCCGAAATTGAGCGCGGCTGGCTGGTGACGCCTCGTTGGGGCCGGCCTGAGGAAGTGGCCAGAACCGTCAGCACACTGGCGCTGGGTTTGCTGCCCTACACCGTGGGTCAAGCCATCAAGGTCGACGGTGGCATGCTGATCAACCGCTACTGAACCAACCCCGCCCCAACGAGCATCAACGCACCCCGAGAAGCAAGTTTTCCTCCGGTCGCATGTCGACCATTTTTCCACTCCCCAACCATCAGGAGACAACAATGAAACCGATCCGAAACATCGTCGCCACCGTGGCGTGCTTGGCCGCCATGGCAGGCGCATCAGCTCAAGGCTTTCCGGAGCGCGAGCTCTCCGGCATCATTCAATGGGGTGCCGGTGGCGCAACCGACGTGGTGAGCCGCGCGCTGACACCCGGCGCCGAAGAGGCGTTGGGCAAAAAGATCGTTCTGCAAAACAAGCCCGGTGGTGTGGGCGCCATCGCCACCAACTTCATCAACCAGCAGGCCAGCGACGGCTACACCTTGCTCTTTGGGGCCGAGAACCCGCAGCTGCACCCGATCCTGGGCATCAGCGATCTGGACTACTCCAAGTTCTATCCGGTGAACATCGTGGGCAGGGGCAATGTGCTGGTGGTCACCACCCCCAACAAGCCGTGGACCTCTTTCAAGGATCTGCTGGCCGACGTGCAGGCCAACCCCGGCAAGATCAAACAGGCGTCCACCGGCACCGGTGGCCTGCCCTTCACGGTGGGCGCCATGATCTCCACCGTCACCAAGTTTCCCGTGACCTCGGTTCCGTTCGATGGTGACGGCCCGGGCGTGACCGCCTTGCTCGGTGGCCACGTGGATCTGATGTTCGTGGGCGCAGGCGCTGCGGCCGAACACATCAAGGCCGGTCGCCTGAAGGCACTGGCCGCCATCGACGAGAAGCCCTTCGGCGACGTCCCCCCGATCACCAAAGATCTCCCCGCCCTCGACAAGTACCTGCCTTGGGGTCCGTTCTATGGCGTCTTCGTCAAGAAGGACACGCCCGACGCCGCCAAGACCCGCTTGACGTCCGCGTTCAAGAAGGCCGTCGACGACCCCAAGTTCAAGGAGCTGATGGTTGCCCGAGGCAATGTGGTGATGAACCTGTCGGGCGCCGAGGCCGAATCCTTCCTGAAGAAGTGGCAGTCGGTCACCGCGTGGACCTACCAGGAAGTGGGTGTGGCGAAGAAGAACCCCGCCGACCTGGGCATCGCGAAGCCCTGAGCGTTACCGCGGGGTCTGGCGGGCGCGAGCCCGCCAGACCCCGCACGACCACGGACATCTGACACATCCCCGAGGAACCTTCCACCATGCATAACCAACTGAGCCGGCTGCCCGGCGAAACCGCATTCACCGTGCTGCTGTTGATCTTCAGTGCCTTCATGCTCTGGACTGCCTATGGCATCTCGGGCTTCGAGTCGCTGACGTCCGCCGGTTCGTTCCCGATGGTGGCCACCGGTGTCATGGTCATCACCGGTCTGGTCAATGTCGTGCACACCCTGCGCGAGAAGCCGAGCCCACCCCTGGAGGGTGAATCGCTGCCCCGGCAATTCATTCGTCAGCTCACACCGGTTGTCCTCATCGGCTTCACGCTGGCCATCGTGGCCTACATGCTGGCACTGGAATGGGCGGGCTTCCTGTTGTCGTCGTATGTCTTTCTGGTGGTCTCGATGTGGCTGCTCGGCAGCCGCCGCTTCGTGCTCAACCTGGTGGTTTCCGCGCTCAGTCTGGCCGCCATCTATGTGGTCTTTCAAACGGCGTTTTCGGTCGTCCTGCCCAGCGGGAAATGGCTGCAGGGGTTGACGTCATGAGTGAAATCGTCGGCTACTTCCTCATTTCCTGGCTGGATCCCCAGCTGCTGATGCTGACCGCGCTCGGCACATTTGCCGGCATCTACATCGGCGCCATACCCGGACTGTCGGTGACGATGGCGGTGTCGATCCTGATCTCGTTCACCTTCAAGTGGGACGTCAATTCGGCCCTCGCACTGATTGCCGGCATCTACTTCGGCGGTGTCTATGGTGGGTCGCGCAGCGCCATTCTGTTGAACATTCCCGGGGCCCCTTCGGCCATCGCCACCGCGCTGGACGGCTATCCCATGGCCAAACGGGGCGAGGCGGGCCAGGCCATCGGGCTGACCACCATTGTCTCGGTCTTCGGTGGTTTCATCGGCATCATCGCGCTCGCGCTGGCCGCGCCTGCGGTGTCCGAACTCGCCCTGAAGTTCGCGCCCCGCGACTACCTGATGCTGGCACTGTGGGGCATCCTGCTGGTCGGCAGCCTGTCCGGCGACTCCCTGTCCAAGGGCATCTTCGCGGGTGCGCTCGGCGTCCTCATCGGTTCGGTCGGACTGGACCCCATGACCGCAGAGGCGCGTTTCACCTTCGGCAATCTCCAGCTCACCGCGGGCATCTCGTATGTCGCCGCCATGATCGGTTTCTTCGGCGTTGCCGAGATCCTGGCGCAATTGCACGAATTGAAGCTCCAGGCCGTCAAGCAAAACGTGTCGAAGATCATCCCGTCGTGGAGCGTGGTTCGCAAACACCTCCCTCTGGCAACTCGGACATCGGCCATCGGGGTCGTGGTCGGTGCACTGCCTGGCGCCGGCGGCGACATTGCAGCGCTCATGGCTTACGACCACGCCAAACGCAGCGTCAAGAACCCCGAGGTGCCGTTCGGCGAAGGCGCGGTTGAGGGCTTGGTGGCACCCGAGTCCGCCAACAACGCCGCCATTGGCGGTGCCTACATTCCCATGATGACCCTGGGCATCCCCGGCGACGCCGTGACCGCCGTGATCATCGGCGCCATGTACATCCATGGTTTGAAGCCGGGACCCCTGTTGATGGTGGAAACGCCCCACCTGTTCTGGTTCACGGTCGGGTGCCTGACGCTGGCCAACATCTTCTTGCTCATCTTTGGCCTGACCGGCATCAAGATGTTTGCCAAGATTGTGGAAACCCCGAAGCCTGTCTTGCTGCCGCTGATCCTGGTGTTGTCTGCGGTGGGCGCCTACGCGATCAGCAACAACCCCACCGATGTCTACTGGATGCTCGGATTCGGCGTGCTCGGCTACTTCCTGAAGATGTATGGATACCAGGTGGGCCCCGTGATCCTGGGGATCATCCTCGGACCCATGATGGATCGCAGCTACCGGCAGGCGATGATTTCTGCCGAAGGCAACGTGGGCCAGTTCGTCGGCGAGTTCTTCACCTCCCCACTGTCCGCAATCATCCTCGCGGCACTCACCTTCACGATCGTCAGCCAGACCGCGTGGTGGAAACGGCTGCGCGGCCGACCGGCATGATGCGGCGTCCTCCGACCTGCCAAGGGTGCACACCGTTGCACCCATGCACAGCGCAGCCGCAGTGGTAGCCACTTCCCTGAACGCTTCATGCTCGCGATCAGTGCGTTTGAAGCGCTTCGCGATGCGATGGCGCAGGCGGGCGGGAAGCCTGAGGGAATGACTGCGCCGCAGGCGGCGGAAGAGATGTTGAGGTCGGTGGGGAAAGTGGCGGGAGCTTCATTTGCAGAGGTGGAGTGATACGTCCTGATCGCCGTTGCACGCGGATTTGATCGGCCGGCATGCAGCGATTGCTGACTTTGTGGATAGAAAGCTGAGCCTGCAGTCCTTGCCGCATTTCGGTCATCCAGGCCCAGGCAATCACATCTGTTGAGTGTCAGCTCGTGAGGGTGCTGCAGCCGTTGCAGCGCTCTGTGTGGCGCGTACGCGGCGCTTTCATGCGTCTAGGCGTCATCGCGCTAAGTGCCCCGAATGCTCTTGATGAGATTGGCAAGTTGTTCAGCGCCATCAAATGTTGACGGGATCCCCTCACTATCCGGTACGAGGCTACTGAAGACAACGGCCTCGAACTTTGAAAGTACAGTCGGATCGTCTTTCTTTATTTTTGTTGAATACTCGGCGTAGCTTTGTACGAACTGGCACAGGGCGATTCGAAGATCTAGCTGAAGAACCTGCGCCTTTACGGAGCGGAATTGTGCAAGGACTACTCGGAAAAAATAGATAAGAATCACCTCAATGGTGAGGATGGCAGGAAGGGTGTACAGCAGCAACCCCTTCTCGGACTCGATGGTGTCCATATGAGAAAGTACATAACCTATTTGGGCTCCCGGAGGGAGGATCATCACAATAGCGAGCACTGTTAGAGACCAAAAGGCGACTCTGCGCTCGGTGATCTTCATCTTTGCTAAATGCCGAAATCCATCGACTAGTCCAACAAAGTTGTAGGACGATGTCGCGTCCTTTAGTCCTTGCTTGATAGAGTCAACGTGTAAGCGTCGTTGATCGAGCTCGGAGTCCCAGTCTGACTTAAGTTTTGTCGCCGCTTCAACAGTTTCCGAGAACTTGCGAAACTCTGCGATCGAAGGATCGTTCAGCAACTTCTTCGCCACTTGGACTGGCATCGAGTATCTTGCAAACGTAATCTGCTGACGATCGTTACCGGTAAATAGCTCCAGGTTCTCATCAACAAAATTTCCGATTCGACGGACCTCAAAGCTTGGGTCAGAAGGCTGTGTGAACTCAAGCTCACAGAGAAAGCGAAAGGCCGAGGTGAAAGTCGAAGTAGTCGCTGCAGTCCTCTTTTCTTCTGCTAACTCCGGAAACTCACGCACTTCTCGCATGAAGTGATCGCCTATCCATTCAATATTGGCGGTGCAGTATTCATCGAATCGCGCTGCGTTCGCGATCATCAGCTCAACGATCTGCAGAAGTGACTTGGCCACTTGAGACATGTCCGACGTTGATGCGTAGCTACGAAGCGTCCTCGAGAAATGGCGCAGCGCCTCGAGATTCTCGGGCGTCGAGAAGAACGGTGTCTGGGAGGGTGCGGGCATGGTTTCCTTTGACGCATAACGTTAGCGCTAAGCTGCCTGCCGTAGCGGGTCAGCTTGAGCGAAGTATCAGAAGTCACGGCACACTACTTCAGAAACCAAGCGAGCTCGGTACCGTTCCAGCCGTGGTACTTTTCTCTAAACGCCTGCATAGCCGCGACATACTGCGAAAAGACCAAAGTCACGTCACTCGCTTGCGGAACATCATCCTCGTTTAGCAAGTCTAGGAACTCGATGGACTCCTCGTCTGCCAAGACTTCTCGGACTCGATTCAAAAGACGATTGGCCATTACCAACTTGCTTTTGCTCACAACGGCATCGGGCTTCTTCTTCGCAAGGTCCTTGAACTCTTCGAACATCGCGGCGAGCAGTGGCGTCATGACGTCATGGGTCGATGCCTTCTTCGAAGTGGTCGTCGCTTGATTCTTGGCCATATCAGTCTTTCAGATACTTCGGTTTGGTTGAGCGAATTAGTATGTTTCCATGCTCATCCACTTTGTCGCCTTCTCCACCTTTCACGCTCCAGTACCAAGAGCCATTCCGCAAGACAACTTGGTTGCCACGAAACTTCTCCATGCACTGCAGGTACTGGGAGAGAATAAAGACAACGTCGCTATTCTGAGGAATATCGTCTTCTGAGAAGACTTCAAAGTCGTCAAACGGCCTATAGCGTTCAGCCAGAAGTGCGTTGCTTTCACTCAACTGACTGTTGATGAACTTCAACTTGAACTTGTTGACCGCGTCGTTAGGGCTTTTCTTTGAAAGTATTGACATTTCCTCATAGAGGCCAAGAACCTGGCCAGCCAACTTTTCAAATCTGTCTACGTCCAATGAATTCATGGTAATCCTTTCAAGATGGGCAAGTGCGACGAAACTCGATGTACTTCTTCTTCAGAACTTCGATGGGTGTCCGCTGCTTACTCTCGTAGACATCAACCATCAATTGAATGTCTGCATCGGTGACCGCAATCATGCACTTGCGCTGCGACGACCAAAGATCAACGGTATTCTTGTACATCGCAGACGGTAGAGGATGGCGCGTCAAGAAAACACCAAAGTTTCCGATTCCGCCCTGAAGGTATCGGTTTAGTTGATTCAAATGATCCGAGTCAATCTTCGCAACATTTTTCATCTCAAAAACTAGTTGCCGGTTACCATATTCAGCAAAAATTTCGTCGAGAAAGTCGATGCTTCGGTTGTTGTAGAAAATCAAGTCGCGGACATGGCGACCTGATTCTGTGCGGCTCTGCGGTTGGGCAAAGTCAAGGTGTGGGTATAACAGTGTTGCCATTAGCTCGGTACACAGGCTTTCGTACTTGGCGTCTGCTCCATCGTCTTTGCCGGACGGAAGCTTCAGCAAGTCAGCTAGTTTTCGCCGTGCTGAGAGAACCGGGATCTGCGAAAACATCGGATCGTTCTTGCAATCTGCACCAGCCTTCTTCTTCAGGTCAATGTAGCGTTCGACTACACCGTAGTTATCACGGTTGTACTGCAGGACCTTAACTCTGTCGGCCGGCTCATTTGGATTGAAAATTTCGTCTCGCGGGCACGCTGTTTTGAAATAGTCTTCAAAGTTGATCCAAGGAGTAAAGCGCAACCAACGTTTCGGCGTGAAGATGAGCGGCTCGCCGCTGTGTGGATTAATCGGGAGACGCACTTTAACGTTTCGTTCAAGCGCATTGGACCTGTAGCTATACACCGACTCGAGCGATACAAGCTGAGTTGGAATAGCATTTATTTCACATTGCTCGAACGTGTAATCAATCAAAAACGATTTTAGGTAGTTACACGAAATGTCACTTATTCTGTCTTTTGATATCCCGCCCACGTAGAGTTGAATGACTTCAAAGTGCGTGAATCCAAACTGACTGTATTCTGGGATTGCCTCAAAGAGCCCGAGTACTTCTGCTGCTTGATCCTTACTTATACGAACACCACGTCTGGACTTTGATAAACCCAAACCGACTTCACTGCACTCGGAGAGCTCGACGAGGGTTTCGATGGCAGTATCTCTTTTGCCCTTCTTGGTCAAATAGTTCAGGTGGTTGAAGGAGTTCACTATCGATGTATGAAGGGCCTGGTCTTGCTGGGACGGAGACTTCCATAGCAAGAACGGATCGACATAAAGAGGCAAGTCTTCATCCAAGAACTGGATGACGAAGTCGAGTTCGGCCTGTGATTTATGAACACCAAAATGGTCAGTGAGGCGCGGCCGAATCAGCATGAGTTGTGCCAAAGAGATGTAGTTCGGTCGAGTGTAGGTTGTCAAGCTTGCTCCAGCCTAAACACTGAGATGGTCTGTGTCTGCTTCAGCAAGGCGTTTGTGTTGTAAGGCAGAGCAAGGCCGCTGGATCCAATGCCAACAATCCATCATTGCAAGCCGTGCTCGGACGTCCCAGTCCACCGAACGCATTCGAACGACAGGTATGGAAGGACCTACTGACGCTCGAGCGCGGCTTGCCGCAATGACCGGAAGGCACCGTCGTGACGATTCAGTGCTTCGACTACGAACGTCCGAGACCAGTCTGCAGTTGCCTCACAACCCTTCTGATTGGAAAGCAACGTCAAACTTGGCGGCTAAGCGCACGGCCGTTTTCAGCCTTGCAACCCACTCGACTCTTAACCTCGCGATAGCATCCGCCTGCAAGATTTTTTGCCGGAAGGAGACAAGATGTTCAGTCATGTGATGGTGGGGTCCAACGACCTGGAGCGCTCGAAGATGTTCTACACCGCGGTGCTCGGCACGCTCGGTGTGGGCGCACCGGTGGAAAACACAGCAGGTTCAGGCCACAAGCGGCTCTTCTTCCGCCACGAAGGCACCTCGTTCTGCGTGAGCGAACCCATCAACGGGGAAGCGGCCTGCCCCGCCAACGGCGGCACCATCGGGTTCAAGTGCGCGTCAGCCGAGCAGTTGCAGGCGTTTCATGACGCGGCGGTGGCGCACGGTGGTGTGTCGATTGAAGAGGCACCCGGCCCGCGTGGCGGCCCATCGGGCAGCATGCACCTGGCCTATGTGCGCGACCCGGACGGCAACAAGCTCTGCGCGCTGTACCGCGTGCCATAAACAGAGCTTCAAGCCTCTGGCGCGCCTTTGTCGCGTCGCCGCCGCGCGGCCAGGGGCGACTCGGCCGCCGCGTAGGCGGCCAATCCCGCCGGGCGGTCGATCGGCAACACGGTCTTCAAGGTGGTGCCGCCGGGCGGCTGCAACACAGGCGGATAGAACGCGAGCTTTTGCGCTTTGGCGAGCTTGTCGGTGCGCGACGGATCAAGGTCGCGCTCGTTCGCGCCACCCGGCGGCGCCACCGCTACACCATCCACGATCTCCAGATCGAACCACCATCGCTTCACCGCATTGCGCTGGCCGCCGCCGCTGCTGTCGTCGTGCGCAATCAGCTGGCGGCGTGAGGCCGGCACGTCGATGGACAGCCACAGCAAACGCTCGGACTCCACCAGGTCCTCGCGGTTGTAGGGGCAGGTCTTCATGCAGCGGCCGCAGGCCGATCCCTTCATGTTGGTGAGCCGGTACTTGCCGCACTTCTCCACGTCGGGTTTCCAGATTTCGTAGCCGTTGAACATCACCTTGGGGCCGAAGGGGATGGCGTTGCAGGGGCACTCCCGCGCGCACTTCATGCACAAGTTGCACATGGCCTGGAGACCGAAGTCGATCGGCTTGTCCACGGCCAGCGGCAGATCGGTCGTGAACAGCACCGACTTGGATCGCGGGCCGATGAAGGGGTTGAGGATCAGCTCGCCGATGCGAGAGAGTTCGCCCAGGCCGGCCATCAGCACAGCTGGCAGGTGCAACAGCTCGGAGTGGGCGTTGGAATGCGCGCGCGCCGAGTACCCCATGCGCCGCACATGGGCGGCCATCACGCCGGCCATGGTGGCCCCACGCAGGTAGGCCCGCATCGATTGCGCGCCCGATATCCAGTCGTCGCCCGAGGCGCCTTCCATGGTCTCGAAGCCCTGGTCCATCAGCATCACCACGGCGTAGCGGTGGTAGGGCTCGATCGGCTTTCCCTCCACTTCGTCGTGCGAGTAGTACATCCAGGGCTCGGCCTCGCAGATGCCCACCAGGTCGGCCCCCATCACATGGGCCAGGGCCTTGATGGCGTCGGCATTGCGCTGCGGGTCCGACAGGTCACCACCCACGCCGGTGGGCTGCAGGGGCTCGCGCGTGCCCTGCATCGGGACCAGGGCGCGGATCAGGGGCGTCATGGCCAAGGCCAGCGGGTGCTTCACGGCAAAGCGGGTGCGCTCGGTTTTCGCTTTGTCGCCGAGGTCGCCGGCCAGCGCGCGGGTGAACAGGTCGGCGCGTTTGGGCACGCGGGTGATTTCTTCACGCAGCACCAGGGTGGTGGGCTCGTCAACACGGCGGATGCGCTCCATCGCGTAGCGGCCCATGTGCACCGGGCGCTTCGCGAGTTCATCGTCTTCAAATCCGGGCCGGGTGCCGGGTGTCCCCATGTAGGTCTCGGCGTCCGGCCAGTCCAGCGAGGCATCGGGTGCGATGGGCAGGTCGGTGGCCAGCGGGTAGTCGGTGGTGACGACGGCGATGCGAAAGCCGCGCTTTGAAAAGGGCATGGCCAGTTCACCGTTCACCGCCTTGGCCACGCCCGCGCGCTGGGCCAGGGTGCTCAGGTCCACCTGCGTGCTCCCCGCCACGTGCCCGCGCGCCGTCCAGCCAAGCGCGCGGATGTAGCCGGCCATCACCACCGCCACCTCGGCGCAGCGCAGGTCGGTGCGCTCGGCGTTGGTGCCGCGGATCCATTCCGCGCCGGGCTCACCCGGTTTGGGTTCGCGGCTGAACTCCATCAGCAGCACAACCGCATGGGTGTGTGACGGATGTTCTGCCTGCAGCCAGTCCTGCGGCCCAAGCTCGCAGACGCCGGCCAGGGTGACTTCGAGGAAATAGGCCGACGCCTTGAGGTTGCGGGCGCGCGTGACGAGGTCGTCGGGCACCGGCGCACGAGCGGGCGCGATCGCGCCATCCAGGTGCTGGTCAAAGAGCGCGCGGTATTCGGGCAGCGCGCCCAGCACCGCATCGGCACCGGGCTGCACCGCATCGCCGGGCTGGAGCACGCCCGCCGTCGGCTCCACGTCGGCGCGTGGCAGAAGCTCGGTGGGCAAGACACCGAGATCGAACGACCGATCACGGTTGGAGTAGAGACGGGCCATGAAGCCTCCGGGTGGGGTGGACTTGGAACAGCCAGATCATGCCGCCTGACTGCCCAGTCTGTGCTCGGGCGCCACCAGCGCCTGGCCCAAGCAAACCTCCACCCGGTGAGGCAGGCCATGGTGGCCACACCGCCCCCATGGAAGAGCCCGAGAGATGAGGCTGTGGCCTCAGGGTTTGATGGCCACCTTCAACACGCCGTCGCGCTGGTTCGCAAACAGCTCGTAGGCGGCCACGATGTCGTCGAGCTTGAACTGGTGCGTGACCATCAGGCCCAGGTCGATGCGGCCCGAGGCCACCACGTTCATCAAGCGGCGCATGCGCTCCTTGCCGCCGGGGCACAGCGCGGTGACGATGCGGTGGTCGCCCAGGCCGGCGGCAAACGCCCCCAGGGGAATGGTGAGGTCACTCGAATACACGCCCAGGCTGGACAAGGTGCCGCCGGGTTTGAGCACGCGCAGGGCCGATTCAAACGTGGTCTGCGTGCCCAGCGCTTCAATGGACGAGTCCGCGCCGCGCCCGCCGGTGATCTTCATGATCTCGTCGACCACGTCGCAGTTCTTGAAATTGAGTGTGAGGTCGGCACCCATCTTTTTGGCGATGCCCAGGCGGTGGTCGTTGCCGTCCACCGCGATGATGGTGGATGCACCCAGCAAGCGCGCGCCGGCCGTGGCGCACAGGCCGATGGGCCCTTGCGCAAACACCACCACCGTGTCGCCAATGCGGATGTTCGCGTTCTCCGCGCCCTTGAAGCCGGTGGACATGATGTCGGGGCACATCAGCACCTGCTCGTCGGTCAGGCCATCAGGGATGGGCGCGAGGTTGGCCTGCGCGTCGGGCACCAGCACGTACTCCGCCTGGGTGCCGTCGATGAGGTTGCCGAAGCGCCAGCCCGCCGTGGCCTTGAAGCCGTGGCAGCCACACAGGCCCTGGGGAATGAGGTAGCTGCCGTCTTGCGAAGGTGCGCCGTCTTGAGCGGCGTACGAATTGAAGTTGGGGCAGATGGCGCCGGCAATGACGCGCTGGCCTTCGGTGTAGCCCAGCACGGCGCTGCCGAGTTTTTCGATCACACCCACCGGCTCGTGGCCGATGGTCAGGCCCTTGGCCACCGGGTACTCACCCTTGAGGATGTGCACGTCGGTGCCGCAGATGGTGGTGGTGGTGATGCGGATCAGCGCGTCGTTGGGGCCCACATCGGGGATGGGCTTGTCCACCACCTCGATGCGGTTTTTCTCCACGAACACGGCGGCTTTCATCATGGTGGCCATGGGCCCTCCTGAAATGGTTGGACAGCCCCGGGGCTGGGGTCAGGCAGCGCTGGCCTTTTGAAGAATCACGTAGATCTCGTCTTTGAGCTGCAGCTTCTCGCGTTTGAGCGTCTCGATCTCGACGTTGGTCGCGATCTCCAGGCCGGCTTCCATGTTCTTGATCTTCTGGTCGAGCGCGTTGTGCTGGTCGAACAGGCGGGTGAAGTGGTGGTCGTTGCCCTTGAGGCTGCTGATGAGTTCTCGGTACTCTGGAAACATGGATGTGCCTTTCGGTGAGCGCCGCGGGGATCGCGGACTTGAGGGAATGTGCTGGCCTTGTCTTCAGTTTGGACCCGGGCGGGTCCATGGCGGTTGACACAGATCAATCGGTGCGCGGCCAGCGCCGTGAAGGGCCTGGTACTCAGCTCACCCGGATCAGCTTCTTGTTGACGAACTCGTGGATGCCGGCGCTGGAGAGTTCGCGCCCGTAGCCCGAGTTCTTCACGCCGCCGAACGGCAGGTCAGGCATCGAGACGGCCGCCGAATTGATGAACACCATGCCGGTGTCGATTTGACGGGCCACGCGTTTGCCGCGTTCGAGATCCTGCGTGAACACCGATCCGCCGAGACCAAACGGCGAGTCGTTCGCCAGCGCCACGGCCGCGGCTTCGTCGGGCACCCGGAAGAAGAGCGCCACCGGACCGAAGAATTCCTGCTTGTACGTCGGGTTGGCCGCCTCGATGTCCGTGAGGATGGTCGGCTGCATGAAGGCACCGCTCTGTCCTTCGATGCGTTGACCCCCCATCACGATGCGTGCGCCGTGGGCCACAGCCTCGTCCACCTGGCCCAGCAGCGTCTCAAGCGCCTGCACCGACGACAGCGGAGCCAGCGTGGTCTTGCGGTCCATCGGGTCGCCTGCTTCAAAACCCTGCATCGCGGTCTGGAACTTGTCGAGGAAACGATCGGCCAAGGCCTCGACCACGATGAACCGCTTGGAAGCCGTGCAGGCCTGTCCGCTGTTGCCCATGCGGCCGCTCACCGCGTGCTTGACGGCACTGTCCAGGTCAGCGTCGTCGAGCACGATGAAAGCGTCGCTGCCGCCGAGCTCCAGCGTGGACTTCTTCAGGTTCTTGCCGGCGCGCTGGGCCACCACGGCGCCTGCGCCTTCGCTGCCAGTCAAGGCCACGGCCCGGATGCGGTCATCGTCGATGACTTTGGCGACCTGGTCCTTGGAGATGAACAGGTTGGTGTACGCGCCCGCGGGTGCACCCGCCTCTTCGAGCAGACGCTCGAACGCCAGTGCGCACTGCGGCACGTTGGATGCGTGCTTGACCATCACGACGTTGCCGGCCATCAGGTTGGGAGCCGCGAAACGCGCGATCTGGTAGTACGGATAGTTCCAGGGTTCCACGCCGAACAGCACGCCGATCGGGCTGCTCTCGACCACGGCGTCACCTTTGGCCGTGTCGAGCTTCTCCGGCGCCAGAAAGGCCTCTGCGTGCTCTGCGTAGTAGTCGAGGATGGCCGCGCTCAACTTGACCTCGCCCTCGCTCTGGGCGATCAGCTTGCCCATCTCGATCGTGATGAGTTGGGCGAACTCCTGCGTCCGCTCGCGCATGAGGGCAGCGGCGCGGGACAGCACCGCCTTGCGCTCGGCAAAACTCTTGTGGCGCCACACCTGTTCGAAACAGGCCTGCGCAGCGGTCAGCTTGCTCTCCAGCTGGGCGTCGTCGATGTCGTCGAAGGATTTGACGATCTGACCGTTGTAGGGGTTGGTGCTTTGATAGGCCATGGGTTCTCCGGTGATGAGGCTCGGGCGGTCGCTTCAAGCGGCCTGGAGTTGCGCCAGCACGGCGCGCGCGGCGGCGGCTGAAGAGGCGGGGTTCTGTCCGGTGATCAGGTGGCCATCGGTGACCACAAAAGATTGCCAGTCGTCACCCTTGTGGTACAGACCGCCGTTGGCTTCCAGCATGTCCTGCACCAAGAAGGGCACCACCTGGGTCAGCTGCACGGCCTCTTCTTCGGTGTTGGTGAAACCGGTGACCTTCTTGCCCTTGACCAGCGGCGCGCCGTCGGCCGACTTGGTGTGACGAAACACGCCCGGCGCGTGGCAGACCGCCGAGACCGGTTTGCCGGCAGCGAACATGGTCTCGATCAACTGGATGGAGTGTGTGTCTTCCGCCAGGTCCCACAGCGGGCCATGGCCACCCGGATAGAACACCGCGTCGAATCCTTCGCCCGACACTTCGGCCAACCGGGTGGTGTGCGCCAGTGCGTCCATGGCCTGCGGGTCCTGCTTGAACCGGCGCGTGTCATCGGTCTGCGCGTCTTCGTCATCGCTCTTGGGGTCCAGTGGGGGCTGACCACCTTGGGGAGAAGCGAGCACGAGCTCGGCACCAGCGTCCTTGAAGACGTAATACGGCGCGGCGAACTCTTCCAGCCAGAAGCCGGTTTTTTTGCCCGTGTCGCCGAGTTGGTCGTGGGAGGTCAGGATCATCAGAATCTTCATGGGGTTTCCTGGTGTTGCATGTCAGCGCTTGGAAAGGCCGAGCAGTGGGATGGGGACGGGCATGGCGCACGCAGAGCCAAGGGCTGCGCGGCATGCAGAGGTGCGGGAGAACGCCGCGCACTGCCCGCAGGTTGCCGTGCACAGACGGTTGCTGTCTGTTCGTCAGCGCACTCAGTCCAGCGGCCAGGGCAGCTCACGCGCCAGGGCTGGCGCCTCGGCGGGACGCACAGGCGGCGCGCCCTCATCCAGCCCGCGCCACCACGGCACCACCGCTTCCCGGTGGGCGGGCTCCACCGCCTCGCCCAGGCGCGGCATGAGCAGCGGCACGCCTTGCGAAGGCGCCAGTTGCAGCAGGGTCTCCACCGGCTCGTCCCACGCGTGCATGGCCAGGCTGAAAGTGCCCCAGTGCACCGGCAGGAACGCGCCGCCGCCCAGCAGCGCGTGCGCTTTCAGCGCGTTCACCGGGCCGAGGTGGATGTCGCCCCACGAAGGGTGAAAGGCGCCCACTTCGAGCATGACCAGATCGAACGGTCCCAGGCGCTCGCGGATGGCGGCGTACTCGGTGGTGAGGCCCGTGTCGCCGCTGAAGAACACCTTGTGACGATCCGACTGCACCACCATGGACGACCACAGCGTGGCGTTGCGGTCTTTCAATCCCCGCCCTGAAAAATGCTGCGACGGCGCAGCGGTGATGGTGAGGCCCGTGCCGGGCACACGGTGGCTCTCCCACCAGTCCAGCTCGGTGATGCGCTCGGCCGCCACGCCCCAGGCCTGCAGGTGGGCGCCCACGCCCAGTGAGGTGACGAAGGGCACGGCGCTGTGCTTCGCGAGTGCGCGGATGGTGGGGTAGTCCAGGTGGTCGTAGTGGTCGTGCGAGATCACCACCACATCCACCTCGGGCATCTGCCGCAGCCGCAGCGGCACGGGCTGAAAGCGCTTGGGGCCGAGCAGGCGAAAGGGCGACGCGCGCGTGCCCCACACCGGGTCGGTCAGCACACGGTGGCCGTCGATCTCGATCAGCACCGTGGAGTGGCCCAGCCAGGTGGCGCGCAAGCCGCTCTGCACCGGGCGGCTCCAGGCTTCGCGCGGGTCTTGCGAGGGCAGCGGCCCGGTGGGTGCGCGCCGGCCGCCGGAGCTCAGAAACTCCTTGAGCGTGGGCCGGGGCACGGTGGCATCGCGCAGCCCGGGCAGAGGCGGATGCACGTTGCGAAAGCCCAGGCCGCTCCACATCGCCGAGGCCTGCATGCGCTCCAGGCGCGCACCCAGTGCGCGTTTGCCGAACGAGTTCATGACGACGCTCCGGTGCGGCCAGGCAGGCTCAGGCGCGGGATGGCGGGCGGCGTCTCCGACAACAGCCGGCCTTTGCGCCACACCTTCAGGCGCGTGGCGCGCAGGCGGATCGCCTCGATCGGGTCGCGCGCCTGCAGCAGCACGAAGCTCGCCTCCATGCCCGCCGCGATGCCGTAGCCGCTCAACCCCATCACCTTCGCCGCGTTCGTGGTCACCGCATCAAAACACTGGCGCATGCCGGCCTGGCTGGTCATCTGCGCCACGTGCAGGCCCATGTGTGCCACCTCCAGCATGTCGCCGCTGCCCAGCGAGTACCAGGGGTCCATCACGCAGTCGTGACCAAAGGCCACCGTGACGCCGGCGGCCATGAGCTCGGGCACGCGTGTCATGCCGCGGCGCTTGGGGTAGGTGTCGTGCCGGCCCTGCAGCGTGATGTTGATCAGCGGGTTGGCCACCGCGCTCACGCCGCTCTGCGCGATCAGCGGAATGAGCTTGCTCACGTAGTAGTTGTCCATGCTGTGCATGGCGGTGAGGTGCGAGCCGTTCACGCGGCCCTGCAGGCCCAGGCGCTGCGCCTCGAAGGCCAGCGTTTCGACGTGGCGCGAGAGCGGGTCGTCGCTCTCGTCGCAGTGCATGTCCACCGGCAGGCCGCGTTCGGCGGCCAGCTCGCACAGCAGCTTCACGCTGGTGGTGCCTTCCTGGTACGTGCGCTCGAAATGCGGGATGCCACCCACCACGTCCACGCCCAGATCGAGTGCGCGCTTGAGGTTGTCCAGCCCGCCGGGGCTGCGCAGCACCCCGTCTTGCGGAAACGCCACCAGCTGCACGTCGAGGTAAGGCGCCATGCGCCGCTTGGCTTCGAGCATGGCGCGCACCGGCAGCAGGCTCGGGTCGCTGGTGTCCACGTGGCTGCGGATGGCGAGCAGGCCCTTGGCCACGGCCCAGTCGCCATAGGCCAGCGCGCGCTCCACCAGCGCTTCTTCAAACAGCAGCGGCTTGAGCTCGCCCCACACCGCAATGCCTTCGAGCAGCGTGCCGCTCTGGTTCACGCGCGGCAGACCGTAGCTCAGCGTGGCGTCCATGTGGAAGTGGGGGTCGCAAAACGGAGGCGTGAGCAACTGGCCTTCGGCGTCCAGCGTTTCGTGCGCAGGGGCATTCAAGCCGGCAGCCACTTCGACGATGCGCCCGCCGAGCACGGCCACGCCCATGTCGGTGCGGCCGTCGGGCAAGGTGGCGTGGGTGATCAGCAGGTCCAGCATCGGCGTTCACCTCGGCGGTCGGGTTTCGTGAGGCTCTGAGGATAAGCGGCACGCAGGAATTCAGCAGGCCGCTGCGCGGCTCGCCACCCATGCCCTCCATAATCGAACGCAACACCGGCCCACACCGGAGGAAACACCACCGCACACCCACCCACCGAAAGGCCCCGCCGATGCCGCACGACGTCAGCCTGATCGCCACGATTGCGGCGGCTTTCGGCCTGGCGATGATCTTCGGGTTCATCGCGGTGCGCCTGCGCATGCCGCCGCTGGTGGGTTATTTGCTCGCGGGCATCGTCATCAGCCCGGCCACACCCGGCTTCGTGGCCGATGTGGGGCTGGCCAGCCAGCTGGCCGAAATCGGCGTGATGCTGCTGATGTTCGGCGTGGGCCTGCACTTCTCGATCAAGGACCTCATGGCCGTGCGCCGCATCGCGGTGCCGGGGGCCATCGTGCAGATCACCGTGGCCACCTTGCTCGGCATCGGCCTGTCGCACTTCTGGGGCTGGAGCCTGGCCGGCTCGCTGGTATTTGGTCTGTGCCTGTCGGTGGCCAGCACGGTGGTGTTGCTGCGCGCGCTGGAGGCCCAGGGCCTGCTCAAGTCGATCAACGGCCAGATCGCGGTGGGCTGGCTGGTGGTGGAAGACCTGGTCATGGTGATGGTGCTGGTGTTGCTGCCGGCGCTGGCGGGTGTGATCGCGCCGGCCGAAGGCGTGGCCGCCACCTCGGGCAGCGACATCTGGCAGGCGGTTGGCCTCACGCTGGCCAAGGTCACTGCCTTCATCGTGCTCATGCTGGTGGTGGGACGCCGGCTGCTGCCCAAGGCGCTGTGGTGGGTGGCGCGCACCGGCTCGCAGGAGCTGTTCACACTGAGCGTGGTGGCGGTCGCGGTGGGCGTGGCGTTTGGCGCCGGCAAGCTGTTCGACGTTTCGTTTGCGCTGGGCGCTTTCTTCGCCGGCATGATGATGCGCGAGTCCGAGTTTGCCCACCGCGCGGCCGACGAATCGCTGCCGCTGCGCGATGCCTTCGCCGTGCTGTTCTTCGTGTCGGTGGGCATGCTGTTCGACCCTGCGGTGGTGTGGAACGAGCCGCTGAAACTGCTGGCGGTGGTGGCCATCATCATGCTGGGCAAGACAGCAGCGGCGGTGGCGCTGGTGCTGCTGTTCCGCTACCCGCTCAACACCGCACTGACCGTGGGTGTGAGCCTGGCGCAGATCGGCGAGTTCTCGTTCATCCTCGCCGGTCTGGGCGTGGCGCTCAACCTGATGCCGGTGGAGGGGCAGAGCCTGGTGCTCGCGGGCGCGCTCATTTCGATTGCGGCCAACTCGGCGCTGTTCTCGGCGGTGGAGCCGCTGCAAGCCTGGGTGCGCGAACGCTCGGCCTTTGCCCGCAAGCTCGAAGCGCGCGACGACCCGCTGGCCGAGCTGCCCGCGTCCACCCATGCGTCGCTGCTGGCCAGACAGGTGGTGCTGGTGGGCCACGGCCGGGTGGGCGCGCGCATCGCGCAAACCTTGCGCGAGCAAGGCATCCCGCTGGTGGTGGCCGAAGAAAACCGCGAAATCGTCGACGCGCTGCGCAAGGACGGCATTGCGGCGGTGAGCGGCGATGCGTCCACGCCCGAGGTGCTGATCCAGGCACACATCGCGCGCGCGGCCGTGCTCGTGATCACCATCCCCGACACCATGAGCGTACGCAAGATGGTGGAGATCGCGCGCACGCTCAACCCCGGGATCAACGTGATCCTGCGCACGCACAACGACGAGGAGGCCGAACTGCTGCGCGGGGAAAGCCTGGGCACCGTCTTCCTGGGCGACACCGAACTGGCGCGCGGCATGGCGGCGCATGTGGTGCAGCAATTCAAACCCCAACCCCCGCGATGACCGACCACGACCTGCCTCCGCTGAACTCCACCGCGCCCGGCCTGTACCGCCACTACAAGGGCGGCTGGTACGAAGTGCTCGACACCGTGCGCTGCAGCGAAACCCTGCAGGGCATGACGCTGTACCGTGCGCTCTACGGTGGCTGGGGTTTGTGGGTGCGCCCGGCGGCCATGTTTGGTGAGACCGCCGAGTTCGAAGGCCGCACGCAGCCTCGCTTTCAGCGGCACAACCTGACCGACCTGCGGCTGGCCGACCTTGCCACGGCCACGGCGCTCATCGCCCACCTGCGCGGGCGCGCGGCGCGGCGCGGCATCGAACTGGACGCCGCCCTGCGCCCCCCGCCACCCGAGCCCACCACCTGTTGCGGGCGCGGCTGCAACGGCTGCGTGTGGGACGGCTACTACACGGCGCTGGGCTACTGGCGCGACGATGCGCTGGACCTGCTCAGAACAGCGACTGCTGCCCCGGCAGCCCCGCCGGCCTGAAGAGACCGGTGTTCAGTGGTTCCCGCTCGCGCAGGAAGCCCAGACGGTCGCAAGTTTTCTCGAACCGCTGACGGATCAGGTCGGCCCACACGCCGCTGCCTTTCATGCGCTGCGCAAAGTCGGCGTTGTAGTCGCGCCCGCCGCGCATCTCCTGCACGCGGGCCATCACGCGCGCGGCGCGGTCCGGGTGGTGCAGTTCCAGCCACTGGCGAAACATGGGGCTGAGCTCGTGCGGCAGGCGCAGCACGGTGTAGAAGGCGCGCCGCGCACCGGCCTCATACGCGGCCTCCAGCACCTGCTCCATGTCATCGTTGATGAACGGAATCTGCGGCGCCACGCTCACGCCCACCGGAATGCCGGCCTCGGCCAGCGTGCGGATGGTTCGCAGG
>PNMH01000061.1 GCA_013823505.1 Polaromonas sp.
GTTGCGGCGGATGCGGCCCGACATGTCCTCGTGGCGCGCAATCGCCGAGAGCGCCTCGCTCAGCAGGTTGTCCGAGGCGTTGCTGTTGAGCACCTTCTTGCTCACGGTCTCGATCTCGTCGTAGATGTCCTCCAGCGTGTCGGCACAGTACTCGGCGTCGGCGTCGAACAGCATCAGCAACACGTCCTTGGCGTCCTCGATCAGACCCGGCATGCGACGCGCGCGCATGCGCAACAGGCGGAACACCGGCACGTCTTCGTCGTGGATGGAGAACAGCACACCCTGGCTCTTCAGGGTGTCGTTGTGTTCGTTCAGGATGAAGGCCACACGGACCGCGCGCGGGTCTTCCTCGTCGTCGATCAGGAAGTCGGAGCGCACATGCAGTTCGCCGTTGTCTTCCTCGAAGAAACGGGCCGACTCCTCGATGTCCTCGTCCATCGCGTCTTCGGGGATCGACAGACCGAAGTGCTGCTTGACCCAGCGGCGTTCTTCGGGCGTGGGGTCTTCGAGGTCGACCCAGATCGGCTTGAATTGCGCGAGCTCTTCGAGCGACTCGATCTCTTCCTGGAAGAGGCGGCCATTGGCCAGGGTGAAAACGTTGAGCATGGAGCGCTCCCGGCGAAGTCTGCTGTCTGAAAGGGCGGGCCGCGTGGGCGGGCCCGAGGGCGGGAGAGGTGCTTTCAGCCAGCAGGCCGCCCGATTCAGGTCGCCGCGCGGACGGCGACGATCAGACGGTGGCGGGGGTGGCTGAAAGCACGCAACTGGGGGGCGTGCTGTCCATGGGGCTCTCCGGGGGTGGGTTCGACCGGCGAATTATGGCACCGCAGCAGCGCCCGGGAGGGGCGCATGAGGTGCCAGAAAGCGCATCAGTTCGTCTTTTCGCCGCCAGGCATCGTGCTCGCCGAGTTCGATCAGCGCGTGCACGAAGCCGGGTTCGAACAGGAGGTAGCTGGCGAGCGCCGCGGCACTGCCGGCCGCGCCGCGCGCGGTGTCCAGCGCGCCCAGCCCGGCCAGGGTGTTGCGGGTGGGCGCGGGCAACTCGCCGATGTGTTTGCGGGCCAGCTCGTCGAGCGAGAAGCTGGGCTGGATCGCAAGCACCTCGACCGGCCGGTAGGGCAGGGCCGCCGCCAGCGAAGGCGGCAGGCGCGACAAGGTCTGGCTGACGCGCTGGGCCTGCTCCACATCGGCCTGCAAGGTGTCGTGGAACACGCTGGCCATGGCGTGGCCGGCGATGGTGCCGGCGGTGGGATCGCCCGCCGCCCGCGACACCATGCCTGAGCGCTGGGGCTGACCCACGCCGATCACCAACACGCGCCGCGCGCCGAAATGGATGGCCGGCGACAACGGCGAGAGCTGGCGCATGGAGCCGTCACCAAAATGCTCCTTGTGGCCCTCGACCCAGAGCGGCACGGCCGGAAACAGGAACGGAATGGCGCTGGACGCCATGAGGTGTTCGATGGTGATGGGCTGAAAATCCGCCCGCCGCCCGGGCCGGTGCCAGGCCTGCACCGGATGGCCGGGCCGGGTCTGGCAGAAGGTCCAGTGCTCGCCGCTGGTGTAGCTCGATGCCGTGACTCCCAGGGCCTCGATCGTGTGCCGCTCCAGCGCCCGCTCCAGACCCTGCAGGTCGATGGCGCGGTGCAGCGTGTCCACCAGCGGCAGCGTGTCGAGCAGGGCGCGGTGGCGCCGCACCTGGCGCGCCAGCGTCCAGCCCGCGACCAGCCGGTTGGCGCGCACCCAGCCCGGCGCTTCCAGCCGGTACACCTGCTCCGATCGCAAGCCCATCCAGAACCGGGCCAGCAAGGGCAAGGCCGCCAGCCCCTGCTCGGCCACGCTGGCGAGGTAGGCCGCGTTCAACGCACCGGCCGAGGTGCCGAACAGCCATGGGAAGGGAAAGGGCTGCGCACCTGGGGGCAGCATGGCGGCCAGCGCCTTGAGCACACCGGCCTGGTAGGCGGTGCGCGCGCCACCGCCCATCAACACCAGCGCACACGCATCGGGCCTCGCCTCGTGCGAGGCGGGCGTCAACATGTTGTGGGTGATGAGGGTGTCGAGGGACATGGGGTGCGGCCCGCCTCCCGTCAAGCCATCAGGGGGCTCACGCCTTGCCGCGGCTGAGCAGCCAGTACAGGAAGATCGCGCCGAAGGTGGCGGTGCCGATGCCGCCCAGACCGAACTGGCCGAACTTCAGCGTGTACTCGCCGGTGCCCAGGATGATCGGAATCGCGGCCACGAGCAGGTTCTTGTTGTCCGAGAAGTCGACCTTGTTGTCGACCCAGATCTTGGCGCCGGCGATGGCGATGAGGCCGAACACCACGATGGACACGCCGCCCATCACCGCCAGCGGGATCGCCTGGATCAGCGCGCCGAACTTCGGGCTGAAGCCCAGCACGATGGCGATGCACGCGGCCACCACGAACATGGCGGTGGAGTAGATCTTGGTGGCGGCCATCACGCCGATGTTTTCGGCGTAGGTGGTCACGCCGGTGCCGCCGGCTGCGCCACTGACCATGGTGGCCACGCCGTCGCCGATGAAGGCTTTGCCCAGATACGGATTGAGGTCGCGCCCGGTCATGGCGCTCACGGCCTTGATGTGACCGAGGTTCTCAGCCACCAGGATCAGCGCCACCGGTGCGATGAGCAGCATGGCTTGCGCCTGGAACGCCGGCGCGGCAAAGGTGGGCATGCCGAACCACGCGGCGTTGGCGATACCGGAGACGTCGATGGGTTTGCCCAGGCCCAGGCCGTTGGTGAGCACGGCGTAGATCACGCTGGCCACGATCAGGCCGACCAGGATCAACAGGCGCTGCGTCATGCCGCGCGCATACACGGCCACCAGCGCCACGCTGATGAAGGTGATGGCCTGCATCCAGGCGTCAAAGCCGGTGGGCGCCATGTTCTTGATGGGGATGGCGGCGAGGTTCAGGCCGATGACGGCGACCACGGTGCCGGTGACCACCGGCGGCATGAGGCGCTCGATCCAGCCCGTGCCCGTGGCCTGCACCAGGAAACCGATGACGGTGTAGACCAGGCCGCAGATGATGATGCCGCCCAGAGCCACGCCCAGGTTGGCGTTGGGGCCCGGGCCGGCGTAACCGCTGGCCGCGATCACCACGCCGATGAAGGCGAAGCTGGAGCCCAGGTAGCTGGGGACCTTGCCACCCGTGATGAAGAAGAAGATGAGCGTGCCGATGCCGCTCATGAGGATGGCCACGTTGGGGTTGAAGCCCATGAGCAGCGGGGCCAGCACGGTGGCGCCAAACATGGCGATGACGTGCTGCACACCCATGACGGTGGTCTGCGGCCAGGGCAGACGCTCGTCGGGGGCGATCACGCCGCCGTTGTCGAGCGTGGTGGATGGCTTCTCTGCCCAATGGAACAGGCCCATGTGGTGTCTCCTTGTTGTGGTGGTTGGCTGGCCCGGTGGCCCGCAGGGATTGTGCCCGCAAGCCCGGGGCGACACCGTGCAAGGGGACAGCGCTGTTAACCTGATGGCCAAAAAATGGACCACAACATGAACGAGACAAACCCACCCCCCTTCATCCCGCAGATCCGGCTGTACCAGCAATGGCTGGCCGATCAGCGCGGCCTGCACTTCGACAGTTACGACGCGCTGTGGCGGTGGTCGACCACCGACCTGGAAGCCTTCTGGCAAAGCATCTGGGACTACTTCGACATGCGCTCGCCCACGCCGCACACCGCCGTGCTGGAGCGCAACGTGATGCCCGGCGCGCGTTGGTTCCCCGGTGCGCAGGTGAACTATGCGCAGCAGGTGTTTCGCCACGTGCAGCCCGCGCACGAGGCCGGCTTCATGGCGATCGTGAGCCGCAACGAGAAGGGCCGCCACGTCGAGATGAGCTGGCCCGAGTTGCGCCGCCAGGTGGCGTCGATGGCGCTGCACCTGCAGGCCCAGGGCGTGCGGCCCGGCGACCGCGTGGCCGCGTACCTGCCCAACATTCCCGAGGCGATGGTGGCATTTCTCGCCACGGTGAGCATCGGCGGCGTGTGGAGCATCTGTGCGCCCGACATGGGCACCCACGCCGTGCTCGACCGCTTCCGCCAGATCGAGCCGGTGGTGCTGATCGCTTGCGACGGCGTGACCTACGGCGCGCGCGACTTCGACCGCCTGGCCGTGGTGGCCGAGCTGCGCGCGGCCCTGCCCACGGTACGACACGTGGTGCTGCACGCCAACCTGGCCGAGGATGAGGAAGCCGCCGACCGCGCGCTGCAGGCCGCCGCACCGTGCACCGCTTTTGCCGAAGCCACCGCGCGGATGGACGCGGCCGTGGCGCAGTTCGAGCCGCTCTGGCTGCCCTTCGACCACCCGCTGTGGATCGTGTATTCCAGCGGCACCACCGGCCTGCCCAAACCCATCGTGCACGGCCACGGCGGCACCACCATCGTGGCGCTCGCGCTGAAGATCCTGCACAACGACATCGGTTGCAGCTACGAGCCCAACAGCTGGGGTGAGCGTTACCACTGGTACAGCTCCACCGGCTGGGTGATGTGGAACGCGCAGACCGGCGGCCTGCTCGGCGGCACCACCTGCGTGATCTATGACGGCAACCCGGGCGGCTCCAAAGAGAACCCCGACTGGACCACGCTGTGGCGCTTCGCGGCCGAGCAGGGCGTGACCTTCTTCGGCGCGGGCGCGGCGTTTTTTGCGAACTGCCTCAAGGCCGGCGTTGACTTGTCGACGTGTGGGGATCTGTCGGCGGTGCGGGCCTTGGGCACCACAGGGTCGCCGTTGTCGGAGGACGCGCAGCGGTGGGGCACATCACAGTTCGCGGCCATCGCACAGAGCGAAGGACAACGCGACATCTGGTGGTGCAACATCTCGGGTGGCACCGACTTCGCAGGCGCGTTCATTGGCGGTCACCGCGACTTGCCGCAAACACCGGGTCGCATGCAATGCCGGCTCATGGGCTGTGCGGTGGAAGCGTGGAACGAGCAGGGCCTGCCGGTGAACGACGAGGTGGGCGAGCTGGTGTGCACGCAGCCCATCCCGTCGATGCCGCTGTACTTCGTGGGCGATGTCGATCACCAGCGGCTGCTCGGCAGCTACTTCGCCATGTACCCGGCCGGTCATGGCCGCAAGCCTGGCGGCGGCGACCTCGAAGCCAGCGCCGGTGCCGTCTGGCGCCACGGCGACTGGCTGCGCATCCACCCCGACGGCTCGTGTGTGATCTACGGCCGCTCGGACGCCACCATCAACCGCCACGGCCTGCGCATGGGCACCAGCGAGCTCTACAGCGCTGTCGAAGCGCTGCCCGAGGTGATGGATTCGATGGTGGTGGACCTCGAATACCTGGGCCGCGAGAGCTACATGCCGCTGTTCGTCGTGCTGCGCGAGGGCGTGGTGCTCGACGACGCGGTGCGCGAGCGCATCACCGACAGCATCCGCACCGCACTCTCGCCGCGCTTCGTGCCCAACGATGTGTTCCAGGTGGCCGAGGTCCCGCGCACGCTCTCGGGCAAAAAGCAGGAGCTGCCGATCAAGAAACTGTTGCTGGGCCAGCCGTTGGAAAAGGTGATCAACAAGGAGGCGATGGCGAATCCGGGCTGCCTGGACTGGTACGTGGACTTCGCCCTGCGCCGCCAGACCGCCTGAGCGCCCGGCCTTCGGGCTAACCCGCTGTTGGCCAGGCCGGCCTTGCGCTAACTTGGAGGTCCCGCAAGAACCGGAGACGCGCATGCAGCCCACCGACCGTTCTCTCAGCCGCCGCCAAGCGCTCACCCTGGCCGCCAGCGGCGCCGCTGTGGTGGCCGCGCCGGGTTTGTTCAGCAGCGCGGCGCAGGCGCAGGACAAGTTTCCCTCGCGCCCCATCACCCTCATCGCGCCCTGGCCCGCCGGCGGCAGCAGCGACGGTGTCATGCGCGCGCTGGCCCAGAGCGCCAGCAAGGCGCTGGGTGTGCCGGTGGTGATCGAGAACAAGCCCGGTGTGGGCGGCACGCTGGGCGCCAGCGCCATGGTGCAGGCCAAGCCCGACGGCTACACGCTCACGCAGCTGCCGCTGGGTGTCTACCGCCTGCCGCACATGCAGGCCATGCCCTTCAACCCGGTGACCGACCTCACCCACATCGTCTGCCTCACCGGCTACACCTTCGGTCTGGCCTGCACGGCCGATGCGCCGTTCAAGACGCTCAAGGAAATGGTGGCCTACGCCAAAGCCAACCCGGGCAAGCTCGAATACGGCCACACCGGCACCGGCACCACGCCGCACCTGGCGATCGAGGAGTTCAGTGAGAAAGCGGGCATCCAGCTCAACCCGATCCCGTTCAAGGGCTCAGCCGAAATCATGACTTCCATTCTCGGGGGGCACATCCGCATGATGAGCGGCACCACCGAGTTCGCGCCCCACGTGCAGAGCGGCAAGCTGCGCCTGCTCGCCACGCTGGGCCGGGAGCGCAACAAGGCCTTCCCCGACGTGCCCACCGTGAAGGAAAGCGGCTGGGACACCATCACCGAGTCGCCCTTCGGCATCGGCGGCCCCAAGGGCATGGACCCGGCTGTGGTGAAGGTGCTGCACGACGCCTTCAAGACCACACTCGACGACCCCGAGGTCAAGGCCACCTTCGACAAGTTTTACCAGCCCACGATCTACATGAACACCGCGGATTACACGGCGTATGCGGTGCGCACGTTTGCGGCGGAAAAAGCGACGATCGAGCGACTGGGTCTGTCGAAAAAGAGCTGACGGCTATCGTTTGCTCACCAGCACGATGCCGACCGCCACACCCACCAAGGCCAGCACCAGCTGCAGCGTGAGTGGCTCACCCAGCAGCACCACCCCGAACACCAGTGCGAACACCGGCGTGAGAAATGTGAAGGTCGACATCTGCGTGGCCGGGTAATGGCGCAGCATCCACATCCAGGTGAGGTAGCTCGCAAACGCGCCCACCACGGTCTGGATGGCCAGCGAACCCCAGGCGCGCGCCGAGTAATCCAGCGACCACACCTCGCCCAGAGCGAGTGAGATGAAGGGCGCCACCGCCGCCGTCACGGCAACTTGGTAGAACAGCGTTTTCTCCGGGCTGGCGCTGGCGAGTTTCGTGGCGCGGATGGTCAGCGTGGTCAGGCCCCAGAGCACACCCGCCGCCAGCGCCATGGCGTCGCCCAGCCAAGCGCCGGCCACGGGTGAGCCGTGCATGAAGCCTTCACCGAAAGCCAGCGCCACCGCTGCAAACGCGATCACCAGACCCACCCATTGGATGCGCCGCAGCTTTTCACCGGGCACCACGCGCGGCAGCAGCAGCGCCACCACAAATGGGCTGGTGTAGAGGAACACCGTGAGGCGCGATGCGGTGGTGTGCATCAGCCCGAGGTAGATGAAGGCGAACTCGCCCGCGAACAGCGAGCCAGCGAGCAGGCCGGCCTTGAGCGTGCCGTCGCGCGCAAACAGCGGCACACCGCGCACCGCGCACCACAGCCCGATGAGCACGGCCGCACCCCAGAAGCGCAGCGAGGCTTGCCAGAGCGGCGGTACTTCGCCCACCGTGGCCTTGATCAGGATTTGCTGAAACCCCCAGAAGGCGCAGCACACCACGAGCAGGGTGATGGCGAGGGCATCGAGGTGGGTCTTGCGGACGGTGGACGGACTCATCCGCCCATTGTCGCGAGGTCGAGCTCAGCGCCCTGTCGCTCGGGCGCGCGGCGTTCAGAGCGGGTGTTCGGTGTAGAAGCGCCCGCCGTGGAACAGCAGCGGTGAAGCCTCGGCGCGGTGCGCGCAGCGTTCGACCTCGCCGACAAAGATCACGTGGTCGCCCTCGGCGTACTGGCTGCGGTTGAAGCATTCAAACGAAGCGGCGGCACCTTCAAGCAGGGGCGCACCGTTGCCACCTTCGCGAAACGCCACCCCAGCCCAGCGGTCGGTGTCCTTGGCCGCGAACTGTTCGGCCAGCGCCTGCTGGTCGGCCGCGAGCACGTTGATCGCATAGTGCCGCCCGTTGGAGAACGCGGCCATGGAGCCGGCCGAGCGGCCCAGACTCCAGAGCACCAACGGCGGATTCAGCGAGACCGAGTTGAACGAGTTGGCGGTGAGGCCCACCAGTTCGCCGCTGTCGGTGCGTGCGGTGACGATGGTCACGCCGGTGGCGAACATGCCCAGCGAGGCGCGGAACTCGCGCGCTGAAAAATCAGGCGCGCGGGCCTGGAGGGCGGTGGGACGTTCTGAGGGCATCGGGTGCAGGTGCGTGGAGCGGTGGTGCATGGATTCTCGGTGATCGGCATCTTTGTACGGTGGCGTCCCTAGAATGCCGTGATGCGCCGCTCCCCTATGTTCCCCGCGAACCGCCTGTCTGCCTGGCCCATGTTCGCCGTGTTGGCCACGGGGTGGCTTTGCATCAACCCTGCGCAGGCCACTTCGCCCCTGCGCGGACCGCCGCACCACCGCACCACGGTGCCCTTCACCGCAGCGCCCTGCGTGCACCTCTCGGCCCGCCTGCCCCACATGGGCCGCGCGCTGTGCGATGCGGCTGAGCTGGTGCCCACCGAAGGTCGCTCGTCGCAGGGCCGCACGCTCTACGCGCGCGACGTGGTGGCGCCGCAAGCGCGCCTGCGCGTGCTGGTGGTGGGCGCCATGCACGGTGATGAAATGTCATCGGCCTCGGTCGCGCTGCACTGGATCCAGCACGCGCTGAAGGAACCGGCCGACGCCCACTGGCGCTTCATTCCGGTGCTCAACCCCGACGGCTTGCTGGCGCGGCCCGCCAAGCGCGTGAACGCCCGCGGCGTGGACCTCAACCGCAACTTTCCCACGCCGAACTGGGCCAGCGATGCCAAGGTGTACTGGGAGCAACGCACGAAGAAGGACCCGCGCCGCTGGCCTGGCCCCAGCCCGCTGTCGGAGCCGGAGTCGCGTTTTCTGCACGAGGAGATGGCGCGCTTCCAGCCGCACCTGATCGTGAGCATCCACGCTCCCTACGGCGTGCTCGACTTCGATGGCCCGGGTGCGCCGCCGCCCAAGCTCGGGCGGCTTTACCTCGATCAGGTGGGCATCTTTCCGGGCAGCCTGGGCAACTACGGTGGCGTGCACCGGGGCATGCCGGTGGTCACGATCGAACTGGCCAACGCCTTTCGCGCACCGCTGGACAGCGAGATGCGTCAGATGTGGATGGACCTGCAGCGCTGGATGGTGGAACGCCTGCGCCCCTGAGGGAGCTCAGGCCTGGCTGGGTGGTTGGGCCACCCGCAGGCGCGCCGGGGCGGGCGATCCCTGCGCCGCACGCGGCATGCCGTGAAAGCCGAAGTCCATGGCGGGCTGCTCCCCGTGAATCAACTCGGCCAAGGCCTTGCCGGATCCCGCGCCGTGGGTCCAGCCCAGCGTGCCGTGGCCGGCGTTGATCCAGAGATTCTTCAGAGGCAGGCGGCCAATGAGCGGGATGTTGGTCGGCGTGGCCGGGCGCAGGCCGCACCAGAACTGCGGGTCGCCGCCCTGCTCGGGTGTGCGCGTGTCGGCCACACCGGGAAACACCTGTTCGATGCGGCGCACCAGCATCTCGCAGCGCTTCTTTGCCAGCGGCGTGTCCAGCGACAGATCAAAACCACCGAGTTCGATGGTGCCGGCCACGCGCAGCTGGTTGCCCAGGCGCGAGACAGCGATCTTGAGCTGGTCGTCGATCATGCTCACGCTGGGCGCCTGCTCGGGCTTGAGCAGCGGCAGCGTGGCGCTGTAGCCCTTGCCGGGGTAAATCGGTACGTTCACGCCGATCGACTTGAGCAGCGGCGTGGTGTACGAACCGCAGGCCACCACAAACGCGTCGGCCTTGAGCACGCGCGCTGCGCCGCTCTGGCGGTCGCGCACCCGCACCTCGCGGATTTCTCGGCCGTCGCTGTCCAGGCGCTCAATGTCGTGTCCGAACATGAGCTGCGCACCGCGCTGTCCGCAGAGCGCGGCCAGTTGTTGCGTGAAACTGCGTGCGTCGCCCGACTCGTCGCTCTGGGTGTAAGTGCCGCCCACAATGCGGTCGGCAAAAGCCTGCAGCGCCGGTTCGATGGTGAGCAATTCGTTGCGCGACACCACCCGGCGCTTGACCCCGAAACGCTGCATGACGGCAGCCGCTTCGGCAGCGCCGTCAAAGGACTTCTGGTCGGTGTAGTAGTGTGCGATGCCGCGTTCGAGGCGGTTGTACTCGATGCCGGTGTCGGCCACCACCGCCTTGAGCGCGTTGTGGCTGTAGGAGCCCAGTGCCACGAGTTGCGCCACGTTGCGCTCGAAGGCGGCGTCGTTGCACTGCGCCAGGAACTGCAGGCCCCAGCGCCACTGCGCCCAGTCGAGCTGCGGGCGGAACAGCAGTGGGGACTCGTCGGAGAACATCCACTTCAAGGTCTTGAGCGGTGCGTCCTTGTTGGCCCAAGGCTCGCAGTAGCTCACGGAAATCTGTGCCGCGTTGGCAAAGCTGGTTTCCAGCGCCGCACCCGGTTGGCGGTCGACCAGCGTGACCTCGTGTCCGCGCTGCAGCAGGTGCCACGCCGTGCTGACTCCGATGATGCCCGCGCCCAGAACGATGACCTGCATGACCTGCTCCTCAAGGGGAATGAAACTGTTGTCAGTATCGAAAGAAGCGGCTTCGAAGTGAAGCGGAATTAAACTAAAATTTTGGGCATCAGATCCGCTTATATGACCTGCGAGCACCCATGAGCACCTTCGATCCGGACGCCCTCGAATGCCTGGCCGCCATCATTGAAGAGGGCGGATTCGAGCGCGCGGCGCAGCGCCTGTCGATCACGCAGTCGGCGGTGTCGCAGCGCTTGCGGGCCCTGGAGGCGCAGGTGGGCACCGTGCTGATCGTGCGCAGCCGTCCGCTCAAGCCCACGCAGGCCGGCCAGCTCATGCTCAAGCACGCGAAGATGATGCGGCTGCTGCGCGCCGACTTGGAAAAAGACCTCAAGGAACTCGCACCCAGCTCCACCGGCGGTGGCCGCGACGAGGAGCGCATTTCGGTGGCCATCAACGCCGACAGCATCGCCACCTGGGCGCTGCCCGCGCTGGACTCGCTGGCGCAGAACGGTCTGCCGATCGAAATCATCACCGACGATCAGGAGTTCACCCATGAGTGGCTGCGCGAAGGCCAGGTGCTGGGCTGCGTCACGTCGCTCGGTCAGGCGTTGCGCGGCTGCAAGATGGAAGCGCTGGGTTCCATGGACTACGTGGCCGTCGCGCGGGCCGACTTTGCTGCACAGCACCTGCCCAAGGGATTGAGTGCGCACAACTTTCACAAGGTGCCGTTTGTGGCCTTCAACCGCAAGGACAACCTGCAGCACGGTTTCGTGATGAAGGCTTTCGGCCTGCCTCGGGTGATGCTCAAGCAGCTGTTCGTGCCCTCCAGCGAAGGGCAGGTGCGCGCCGTGCAGGCCGGCTGGGGCGTGAGCGTGCTGCCCGAGCTACGGGTGCGCGAGCTGATCGAATCGGGTGAACTGGTCAACCTCGCGCCGCGCCACCGGCTCGGGGTGGCGTTGTACTGGCACTGCTGGAACCTGAGTTCGGACGTGCTGGACGCCTTGAGCAAGGCCTTGCGCACCGCGGCCGCCGACAACCTGCGTCCCGCCGCCTGACAACAAAAAAGCCCCGCCAGGGCGGGGCTTGAAGCAAGCGAGTGCCCGCTTACTTGGGCATGATCACGGTGTCGATGACGTGGATCACGCCGTTGTCGGCCGCGATGTCGGTCTTGACCACGTTGGCCGAGTCCACCTTCACACCGCCCGTGGTGGCCACGGTGATCGAGCCGCCTTGCACGGTCTTGACCATGCCGGCTTTCACGTCCTTGGCCATCACCTTGCCGGGCACCACGTGGTAGGTCAGCACCTTGGTCAGGGCGGCTTTGTCTTTCAGCAGGGCATCCAGCGTGGCCTTGGGGATCTTGGCAAAGGCTTCGTCGGTGGGGGCGAACACCGTGAACGGGCCCGGACCCTTGAGCGTGTCGACCAGACCGGCGGCTTGGACCGCCGTGACCAGGGTCTTGAACGAACCGGCGGCCACGGCCGTGTCGACGATGTCGGCGGCTTGGGCCGAGCCGAGCGCGCCAAGTGCCAGCAGGGAGGCGATGAGGGTCTTCTTCATGGTGATGTCCTTGGGAGAGGTTGAGGGAGCGGGTTGAGGAAGCTGACAGATGCAATGGCAACAGCGCCGTGCCTGTGTTGTGAGCGAACTATGGCCCATCAAGTTTCAAAAGTGACCAATCAGTATGTAACAATACTTTTCGGTAGGGATATCGACGACCTCGTCGATATCGGGCAGAATTCGATCCCTACCAAAAGGTTGTCCATGACCAGCGCAGTCCACAAATCGCCCGCCGAAGTCCCCCAGAAGCGCAGCTTCCGTCAGCAAATGCACCTGGCGCGCGAAGACGCGATCGTCTCGGCGGTGAACCGCTTGCTGGCTGAGAAGGGCTTTGACGCCATGACGGTGGACGAGGTGGCCGCCGAGGTGGGCATCGCCAAGGCCAGCCTGTACAAACACTTCCCCAGCAAGGAAGACCTCGCGGCCGCGGCCATGGTGCGCGTGATGGAGCGCGCGCGCGCTTTCCTTGACAGCCTGCAAGGCCACCCCGAGCGGGCGCCGATCGAGCAGCTGCGGGCTGTGGCCCGCTGGACCATGGAAGTGCAGCTGGCCGGTGAGATGCCGTCACTGCCGAGCGAGAACTCCAGCCTGCGTGCGTCGCTCACCACGAACAAGGCTTACGTGGATGGACTCATGGACGTGAGCGAGAGGCTGGGCGAGTGGATCACCCAGGCCCAGGCCGACGGCAGCCTCAACAACAAGCTGCCACCCATCGCCGTGCTCTACACCTTGTTCGCGCGGGCCTGTGACCCGGTGCTCGGTTTCCTCAAGGGCTCCGGTCAGCACTCCAACGAGGAGATCATCGAGATGGTGCTCAGCACCTGTTTTGACGGACTGAAATCGCGCTGAGCGTCACCGTTCACTGCACCAAAGAACAAAGGCCGCTTATCGCGGCCTTTGTTGTCTGCGTCAACGGGTTCAGCGAACCAGCAGCACCGGCACGCCGCAGTGCGCCAGGACCTTGGTGGCCACCGAACCCATGACGAGATTGCCCAGTGCGCTGTGGCCGTGGGAACCCATCACCAGCAGGTCGTACTTGCCGTCGTTGGCCACCTTGGCGATGGCTTCGCCTGGCGAGCCCACTTTGGAGACCACCGTGGGCTCCATGCCGTGGCGCTTGAGGAACTTGACCACGGGAGCCGTGATCTTGGCCGCTTCATCAGCGTAGTACCCGTTCGCAATGTCGGCGCCCACAGCGGCGCGTGCGCGCGGTGGCAGGGGCAATTGCACCGTCACGAGGGTCACGGTGTTTTTGTTGCCGAACATCTCGTCGTGCGTGGCGAGGTAGGCCAGCATTTTCTTGGTGTAAGCACTGCCATCAACGGCGAGCAGGATCTTCATGAGGGTCTCCTTGGTGGGTCTGGGGGATGCGTCGGAGTTTAGTGGCATCGCAGTGCAATTCCTTGCGCTGGCTCAAACGGGCTGCGGGTGTGCGGGCGCGAACTCGCGTGCGCTCACCTCGATGCAGCCAGCGGGCACAAACCCCGCCTGCTCGTTCTTGTCGTGATAACCCAGTGGATTGGCAAAGATGCGGCATCGCCCCACCCGCACATCGGTCGGGCAATGCAGGTGGCCGTGCAGCCAGACGTCGGCGAGCGGCAACAGCTCGTCCAGACCGTTGCAGAAGCCCGCGGTGCCGGGGCTCATGCCGTAGCGCGGGTCCATGCTGTGCAGCGTGGGCGCGAAGTGGGTGATGACCAACGTGGGGCCGTCGAAGGGCTGGTCGAGTGCCTCGCGCAGCCAGGCCTGACAGTCCAGGGCAAGCGCGCGCATGGCCTCGGCGTCGAACAGGCGGCCGTTCCGGCGACCGGCCATTTTGTGCAGGTAGTGGTTGGCGGCGCGAAACGCCTTTTCGCGCTGGCGCAGCCGGTGCGTCAGCGGGTCGGGGGCTCGGGTGGCCTGAACGGCACCGGCACGGCTGTGGCGTGCGGGTGTGGGTTCCGGCGCGTGCTCACCCAGTGCGTCGTAGTCGCTCCACAGCGTGGTGCCGATCAGCCGCACGCCTTGCATCTGCAGGGTTTCGCGCTCCAGCCACTGGATGCCCAGCCGTTCGCAGGCCTTGCGCATGTCGGCGTGCGCCTCGTCCACATCCAGCGCGTCGTACTCGTGGTTGCCGGGCACGAAGACCACCGGGGTGGGCCAGCCCGCGTGCTGAGGCAAGGGCGAGAAGCGCTGCAGGCCCCAGTCGGGCTCGTTCATCACGCTGCCGTCGCGCCGCGTCTGGTAAGAACCGATGTCGCCCGCCAGCACCAGCAGGTCGGCCTCGGGCGCCGGCACGGGGACAAAGCTGGGGTTGGCTTCCAGGTGCAGGTCGCTGAGCAGTTGGATCTTCATGCGCCCATTGTCGGACAGGCCCGTCACGCGGGCTTGGCGGACGGGCGCCGTGCCGCGGTGGTTGAGGCCGCATCCGGCGCACGAAACCCGACCGCCGACGCCCGCTCGACCGACTGGCGCAGCCATCGGTGGCCGCTGTTTTGGGTGGCTTGCCGGTGCCACAAGGCGTCCACATGCACCGGCGGCACCTGCAGCGGCAGGTCGAGCAGGGCGAGTTCGTGTTCCATGCCGGTGGCGCCCACAAAGTGGCGCGGCAGCACGGTGAGCAAATCGGTGGTGGCCACCACGCGTCCGGCGGTGAAGAACTGGTTGACGGTGAGCACCACGCGCCGCTGGCGCGACAGCGCCGCCAGCGCTTCGTCCACAAAACCGAACGGCCGCCCGGAAAAACTCACCAGCAGGTGACGCGCCTCGCAATAGGCGTCCAGGCTCAGCGGCTGTCCGGCCAGCGGGTGGCCCTTGCGCATGACCACCACGTACTCGCCGTCGTACAGGCGCTGGTGCAGAAACTGGGGGTTGTTCTCCTGCAGGTGCAGGGCGCCGAGCTCGGCCAGCACGCCGGGGAAGTGCCCGATCGCCAGGTCGGCCGAGCCGTTTTCCAGCAGTTCGCGCGGATCGCGGGTGGTCAGCGGCAGCACCCGCAGGTTCACCCCGGGCGCTTCGGCCTCGAAGATGTCGATCAGGCCGGGCACCAGCTTGGCGGCGGTGGCGTCCGCCATCGCCAGCACAAAGGCGTTGTGGGCACTCAGCGGGTCGAAGGAGCCCGGCGCCAGCGATTCGCGCAGCAGGTGCAGAGCATCCCGAATGGAGGGCCACAAGGTCAGCGCCAGCGGCGTGGGCTCCACGCCGTAACCCGAGCGTCGCACCAGATCGTCGCCCACCACTTCGCGCAGTCGGCGCAGCGCGTTGCTCACCGCCGGCTGGGTCATGGCGAGGTTGTGGGCCGCGCGGGTGAGGTTGCGTTCGGTCATGACCTCGTCAAACACCCGCAGCAGGTTCAGGTCGAGGTTGCGAAAGTTGAGGCTATTTATCACCCCTGTGAATGTAAGACATCACAAAGATAAATTGGCGAGAAATGCGGGTTAACCCTAGTATTGCGGTGTCCAAAAGACATTCCTTCCTTCTCAGGAGCCCGCCATGAGCACCCTTGCATCCACATCCTCTTCCGTTTCGATCGGCCTGCGCCGCACACCCGCCAACAACCGCCAACCCAACCGCGGGGACAGCTCCCGTGGTCTGGCCGCCATGTTGCTGGCCGCTGTCGTCGCCGCCATGGTTGTCCTCGCCGACCGATTGATCAGCACCTGGGCTGATGGTCACCTCTTGCTCGCCTGGGTGTTCCTGTGGGTGGTGGTGTTTGCGGGTCTGGCGCTGTTTGCCGATTCCGCTCGCCGTCTGGCGCGCCGCGGTGTCGTGGTGCTGGACAGCTGGTCGGAGTCGATGGCGGAAGCCCGCGCCGAAACGCGCCTGTGGGAAATGGCCCGCCACGACCCACGTCTGATGAGCGAACTCACCCTGGCCCGCACGCGTGCCGAGCAGGATGAGCCAGCCACCACCTTCGAGGCCGCGCTGGCTCCCTTGGGCTTGCCGGTGGCCGCGAGTGTCGAAGCACCGCAGGCATCCTACTGGGAGCGTCTGGGCCAGGCCCGCGCCGCGCGCCACCTGCACAGCCGCTACCTTTGAGCGTCTGACCCGCCGACCCGTCCAGGGTCCGCCCACAAAAAAGCCACCGGGTCCGGTGGCTTTTTTTTCGCCCGGGCGTCATGACCCGGGGGGCTTTCCGGTCAGCGGCAGATCGTGCCGCTGACCGGGTGTCGGGCGCTGCCGGCCTCAGGCGGCCAAGCGCTTCTCGATCTTCGTTTTCGTCTCCTCGAGCTCCCGTGGCAAGTGATGGGCCAGCTGTGTGAACAGCTCGCTGTGCAAGGCGAGTTCTTGTGTCCAGGCGGCGCTGTCGATGTGGGTGACGGTCTTGTACTGCTCGGTGGAGAAGTTCAAACCATCCCAGTGAATGTCTTCATAGCGCGGGCTCACGCCAAACGCGTGTTCGGTGCCCTGACCACGGCCCTCCAGGCGGTCGATCATCCACTTGAGCACGCGCATGTTTTCGCCAAAGCCGGGCCAGACGAACTTGCCGGCCTCGTCCTTGCGAAACCAGTTGACGCAGAAGATGCCGGGCAGCTGGGCGCCCTGGCTTTGCAGTTTCGCGCCCATGTCCAGCCAGTGCTGGAAGTAGTCGCTCATGTTGTAGCCGGTGAAGGGCAGCATGGCGAACGGGTCGCGGCGCACCACGCCTTGTGCGCCAAACGCGGCGGCGGTGGTCTCCGAGCCCATGGTCGCGGCCATGTAAACGCCTTCGGTCCAGTTGCGGGCCTCGGTCACCAGCGGCACGGTGGTGGAGCGGCGGCCGCCAAAGATGAAGGCGTCGATCGGGACACCGGATGGATCGTCCCAGGCCGGGTCAAGTGCGGGGTTGTTGGTGGCGGCCACGGTGAAGCGGGCGTTGGGGTGCGCGGCCTTGGCGCCGGTTTCCTTGGCGATCTGCGGGGTCCAGTCCTTGCCTTGCCAGTCGATGGCGTGCGCGGGGGCGTCGCTCATGCCTTCCCACCACACGTCGCCGTCGTCGGTCATGGCCACGTTGGTGAAGATCACGTCGCGGTCCAGGCTGGCCATGCAGTTGGGGTTGGTCAGCGTGTTGGTGCCCGGCGCCACGCCGAAGTAGCCGGCTTCCGGGTTGATTGCGTAGAGGCGCCCGTCGGCGTGCGGCTTGATCCACGCGATGTCATCACCGATGGTGGTGACCTTCCAGCCTTCGAAGCCCTTGGGCGGGATCAACATGGCGAAATTGGTTTTGCCACAGGCGCTCGGGAAAGCCGCAGCCACGTGGTACTTCTTGCCTTCGGGGTTGGTCACGCCCAGGATGAGCATGTGTTCGGCCAGCCAGCCCTGGCGCTTGCCCATGGTGGAGGCGATGCGCAGCGCGAAACACTTCTTGCCCAGCAGCGCGTTGCCGCCGTAGCCCGAGCCGTAGCTCCAGATCTCGCGGGTCTCGGGGTAGTGAACGATGTACTTGGTGGTGGGGTTGCAGGGCCAGGCGGTTTTGTCGGTCTCGCCGGCCGCGAGCGGCGCGCCCACGGTGTGCACGCAAGGCACAAATTCGCCGTCGGTGCCGAGCACGTCGAACACGGCCTTGCCCATGCGGGTCATGAGCTTCATGTTGACGGCCACATAGGCGCTGTCAGACAACTCGATGCCGATGTGGGCAATCGGGCTGCCCAGCGGGCCCATGCTGAAGGGCACCACGTACATGGTGCGACCGCGCATGCAGCCGTCAAACAGCGGCTGCAGGGTGGCGCGCATCTCGGCCGGGGCTTTCCAGTTGTTGGTCGGGCCGGCGTCTTCTTGTTTTTCCGAGCAGATGAAGGTGCGGTCTTCTACCCGGGCCACGTCCGACGGGTCGGAGCAGGCCAGGAAGCTGTTGGGGCGTTTGACCGGGTTGAGCCGCTTCATCGTGCCGGCGCTCACCAGCTGCTCGCACAGGCGCGCGTATTCCTCGTCGCTGCCATCGCACCAGACCACCGTGTCGGGCTTGCACAGGGCTGCCATATCGGCCACCCAGGCGATCAGCTTGGCATTCTTCACGTAGGACGGGGTGTTGAGGGTCAGGCCCTGCATCACGGGAGAGTTCATGGAAAAGGCTCCAGAAGTTGATAACCGGTGCGCACCAGAGACGCCGACAGCCGCGGGCTGCAGAGCATGCAGCTGGGCGGCTGTCAGGGGTCCCTTGTGCTTGAAAGGGGCGGTCGGCGCGGGTGGCTGAAGAGCGGTTGGCGCCCATCAACAAGAGGGACAAGGGGCGGGTTGGTGTGCCCGCGGCTCGGTCCGTGTGTCGTCCTTGGTCCCGATTTTATGAAACCGGGCGCCGGGTTACGAACTGGTTACATGCAAAACCCGCATAACGTGATGCATTAAACGGTCTTTGGACGGAGCCTGTGCCGCCCAGCAAAACGGCCGGAAGCCCTGAGGGGCGTCCGGCCGTTGTGCCGAAGACGGGAGCTTCAGGCCATGAACACGGCAATGAAGGCCAGCAGGAACATCAGCACGCCACCGGCAATGGGCAGCACGATGGGCATCAAGGGAACGATGGACTCGACCACGTCTTGGGGCTGGTCGCTGGGGGTGTGGTGGTCGTGCTGGGACATGGTGCTTTCCGCTGGGTGGTTCAAAAAACTCCAGCGATTTTAAGGCAGACCATTCACAGCAAGGCGTAGGTGGTGGTGGCGCGGCACACGCTGCGTCCATCCGTGGCCCCGGCGATGTCGATTTCGCCGAACACCAGGCATTTGCCGGCGCGGATCACGCGCGCAGTGACGCGGGCGTCCTGGCCCGAGAGCGGTTTGAGGAAGCTGGTGTTGAGTTGCACCGTGGTCATGGGGCGCTGGTCGCCGAGCTGGGTGACGATGGCCAGCACCATGGCGGTGTCGGCGGCCGACATCATGGCCTGGCCGCACAGCATCCCGCCCACGCGCGAGAGCTGGTCGCTCTGCGGCAGGCGAAGCGTGACTTCGCCGTCGGCAAACGATTCGACCTGCAATCCCAGGGCCTGGACCCAGGGCGCAAACCAAGCGGACAGCAGGCCTTGCAGCGATTCCACGGAAACGGGCGTGGGTGGGTTGTGCGTCATTCAGTCCTCTTTGCGGAATCGGGCGAGCCAGTGGTCCATGAGTTTGCCCGCGGCCTCGCGCCCGCCCAGGCCGAAGGACAGGGCGAACGCCACCGCCACCGCGCCCAGGGTGAGGCCGAACGCCAGGTTCACGATGTCGTCGGCGATGCCCATGGCGCGCAGGCCCATGGCGATCACCAGTGCCAGGATGGCGTAGCGGCCGATGCGTGCCAGTCCCTGCGTGCGTGCACCGCTGGCGCGGTCAATGGCGTCATGGGCCACGTTGGCGAGCCAGAAGCCGATCACCAGGATGGCCGAGCCCAGCAGGATGTCGCCACCGAAGCGGATGAAGCTGGCCACGATGTCGCTGACCTGGCTGAAGCCCAGCTGCGCGGCGGCCTCCACCGTGGCGAACAGCATGGCGAAGAACAGCACCACCCGGCCCACCGTGCGTGACGCACTGGTCTTCTCGAACGCATGCGCCAGTTGCACGCGCGCGGGCAGTGTGTCAAAACCCAGGACGGCCAGCAGGCCGGCCAGCAGCTGACTCGCAAAGCGGGCCACCAGCCAGGTGACGACCAGGATCAGGCCGGCGGCGATGATGTTGGGCACGGCCAGCAGCAACTTGCCGAGCATGTCGGTAGCGGGCCGGGAAATCGCCTCGATCTTCAAGGCGTCGAGGGCGGCGATGAGCGAGGGCAGGAACACGGCGATGAACACCAGCATGCCGACCACGCTGGAGAGCTGCACCGTCTCTGCCAGGCCGGCGCGGCTGCCCAGGCGGTCGATGCCTGCCGTGCGACTGAGGTGCGTGGTGCGCTTGCGCAAGACGGTGGCCACGATCCATCCCACACCGCCGATGACGAAGGCCGCCACCGCGTTGGGCAGCATGTCCAGGGCCTTGGTGACCATGCTGCGCAGCGGGTCGAGCAGGCCTTCGAGTTGGAGCGCGCCCAGGATGGCGGGCACGAAGAGCAGGATCACCAGCCAGAACAAGGCGCCCGCCAGACTGTCGCTCATGGGCGCCATGTCGGCGTGCGCCGAGAGCTTCTCGTCCAAGGTGGTTTTGTCGAGCAGTTTCTGCGCCAGCGCCCGCACCACGCTGGCCACCAGCCAGCCCACCAGCGCCAGCACCAGGCCACCCACCAGGCGCGGTGCGTATTCAAAGAGCTGCGTGGTGAAGGCCGAGAACGGGCCGGAGACGATGGCCAGGTTCAGCGAGTTGAACACCGCCACCAGCGTGAGCAGGATCACCACCCAGAACAGGCCGAGTGCCACCGCGCCTTCAATGTCGACTCCGGTGCCGGTGAGCTTGCCGAAACGGTGGTTCACACCGCTGAAGCCCAGCGTCTTGCGTGTGGCCGCCCGCACCAGCACCGCGATCAACCAGCCCAGAATGAAGATGGCGAGTGCACCGAGCAACTGTGGAATGTGCGTGCCCAGATTGCTCTGCAGCGAGTCCCACAAGGCATTGGTGTTCATGGCATTCCTCCGTTGGATGGGTCTGGCCCATGATGCAGAGCACCACCGCCAGCGTCAACCACGGTCGGCGCCCGGGGTCAGAGCAGCGCGGTCTCGAAGCCCGCCTGCTGCAGGCGCTCGATCACCTGCGCGATGTGTTCACGCCCGCGGGTCTGCAACACCAGTTCGATCGCCACGTTTTGCGCCGCCAGCAAGGTGAAGGCGCGTTGGTGGTGCACCTCGTCGATGTTGGCGCCGGCGTCGGCCACGGTGGCGGTGATGCGCGCGAGGTTGCCCGGAACATCGCGCGCATTGACCTGGATGCGCGCCAGCCTGCCGGCCCGCACCATGCCGCGCTCGATGATGGAGGCCAGCAGCATCGGGTCGATGTTGCCGCCGCACAGCACCAGACCCACGCGTTTGCCGGCAAAGCGCTGCGGGTGTTTGATGAGCGCCGCCAGGCCGGCAGCACCCGCGCCCTCTACCAGCGTCTTCTCGATCTCCAGCAGCATCACGATCGCCTGCTCGATGTCGCCTTCGTCGACCAGCAGCAGGTCGTCCACCTTCTGGCGCACGATGGCTTCGGTGATCACACCCGGCGTGCCCACGGCAATGCCCTCGGCGATGGTGCTCGTGCCCTGCGGCAGGTGCGTGCCCTTGATGGCGTTGACCATGGCGGGGAAGCGCTCGGTCTGCACGCCGATGATCTCGATGCCCGGGCGGATCGCCTTGGCCGCGGTGGCCATGCCGGCGATCAGGCCGCCGCCACCGATGGCCACCACCAGCGTGTCGAGGTCCGGCTGCGCGCGCAGCATTTCGAGCGCCACCGTGCCCTGGCCCGCCACGATGTCTTCGTCGTCGTAGGGGTGCACGAACACCAGGCCCTGCTGCGCGGCCAGTTCGCGGGCATGGCTGCGCGATTCTTCCAGTGTGTCGCCGTGCAAGACCACCTCGGCGCCGAAGCCGCGCGTGCGCTCCACTTTCACGCCAGGCGTGAAGCGCGGCATGACGATCACCGCGCGCAGTCCCAGGCGCTGAGCGTGGTAGGCCACGCCCTGTGCGTGGTTGCCCGCGCTCATGGCGATCACGCCCCGCGCCCGCTCGTCGGCGCTGAGCTGCGCGAGCTTGTTGCAGGCACCGCGCTCCTTGAACGAGGCGGTGTACTGCAGGTTCTCGAACTTCAGGAACACCTGGCAGCCGGTGAGCTGCGAGATGGTGCGAGATTCCACGAAGGGCGTGTCCAGCACCTGCCCGCTCAGGCGGGCGGCGGCGGCTTCAATGTCTTTGAGTTCCAGCATCGCGCGATTGTGAACCGGCGGCGGCGGGCCGCGCCGGCTTAAAGCCGGACAAATCCCACAAACACCGCCCATCACTCACTTCCATGAATCATCAAGCTGGGTTATGGTCCATTTGAATGCCGGATGTCCCGGCACGGCGTCACTGGAAGCACGTTCTGGAGGTGTCTGGATGAGCAAGCGTTCCGTGCCGCCCGCTGTCGCTGCGGGCCGCACCCCGACCGACCCGCGCGAGGGCCGAGCGCCCTTCGTGGGCGAGGGCCGCGTGTTCGTGCCGCACGGCCTGCGTCAGGCGCCGGTGCTCGACCTCATGTGCTCGCATTTCGTGCTCACCCTGGCCGCGCGCCAGGGTCCGCGTTTCAACGTTCGGCGCGACCTCAACACCCTGCTCTCGCTCGCTGGCCGCCATCTGGTGTGGCCGCTCACCGTGCTGTCGCGTCTGCGCGAGTTTCTGGAGCGTCGCTGCAAGGACAACGAGCTCTGGAGCGGCCACGACAAGCTGCCCACCCCCGCCTTCATGGAGCGCTATGGCGTGTGGCGCGGCCCTTACGAAGAAGGCACGCTCTTTTTCTACCTCGACGAGTACGCCAAGGAATCACCCAAAGACCTGCTGTCGGTGCTCGCCGTCACCGGGGAATGGCTCAGCCATGCGCTCAAAAAACAGTCCACGCTGGTGGAGAAGAACATCGACGCACTCGCCGGTCTTCTGCAGCTCAACCGCGCCGAACGCGCGTTGCTGCTTTACGGCACGCTCGCGCGCTACCAGCGCGACCTGCGCTCCATCCTGGTGGAGTTCAAGGTCAACAACGCCCCCGAGGCCTATGCCGCGATTGCCGATGTGGCCGGTGTGAAAGCCAGCGAAGTGGGCGAGGCGCTGCGCGCCGGTTCGCGGCTGGAGCGCATCGGCATGGTGGAAAACCTGATCTCCGAACACAACATCACCGACCTGGCCGACCTCATGAAGGTCAGCGAAAAGCTGCCACCGGTGCTCATGCGGGAATACCGCACCCAGAGCGAGCTCATGGCGGTGTTCACCCGCCCGGCCGCGCGCTCGGCGCTGAGCCCGAAAGACTTCGACTACGTGGGTGAAGACGTGCGCCTGCTCTGCGGCCTGCTGCGCGAAGCGGTGGCGCGCAAGGAGCCCGGCGTGAACGTGCTGATGTACGGCCCGCCCGGTACCGGCAAGACCGAGTTGGCGCGCGTGGTCGCGCAGTCCGCCGGCTTGGAACTCTTTGAAGTGGAGTACGCCGACCGGGACGGCAACGCGCTCTCGGGCCGCGACCGCTACCGCTCGCTGCAGATCGCGCAGGTGTTCCTCAAAGGCACGGCGCACTCGGCGCTCCTGTTCGACGAGGTCGAAGACGTGTTCCCGCCGATCTCCAGCGAGGCGGCGCAAATCATGGCGCGCGCCGAGCATGTGGCGGCTTCACACACCGGCAGCGTGAGTGGCAAGGCCTGGGTCAACCAGATCCTGGAGACCAACGCCGTGCCCACCATCTGGGTGACCAACCGCATTGAAGAGATCGACCCGGCGTTTCGCCGCCGCTTCGCTTACCACCTCGAACTCAAGAGCCCGCCGCCCGGCGCGCGCGAGCAGCTGGTGCGCAAGACGCTCGAAGGTGCGCCGGTGTCCGACGCACTGGTGGCGCGACTGACCGAACGCAAGGGCCTCACGCCCGCGCAGATCCGCACCGCGGTGCGGTTTGCCGAACTCGCGGCCAGTCCGGTCAAACCCGCAGCCCGTCGCAGCGCCAAGGCCCGCGCCGCGCAGGCGCCGATGCTCGATGACCTGATCGAGCGGCAGCTGAAAAACGCCGACCTTGCCCTGGGGCGCAAGCCCGACCTGGTGCAGCGGCCCAGCGTCACGCAGTACAGCCTGGACATGCTCAATGTGGAGTCGCGCTACGAACTGCCGCGCGTGGTCGCCGCGCTCAAGGCGCGCGGCCATGGCTGCCTGTGTTTTCATGGTGCGCCCGGCACCGGCAAGACCGCACTGGCCGAGCACCTGGCCCAGCAGCTGGAGCGCCCGCTGATGATCCGCCGCGCCAGCGACCTGGTGAGCAAGTTCGTGGGCGAAACCGAACAGCAGATGGCGG
>PNMH01000062.1 GCA_013823505.1 Polaromonas sp.
GAACCCGGGGAGGTTCGTCCAGGTCGTGATTTCTACGATCACACCTTTACCGTCGTCAACGAAGACGGCATCGAAGTCGGCTCTGTCAGTGGTGGAGGGGTCATGCAGCGTGGGACCTTCTGTTTCACGCTCAAGGGCTATGGTTGCACCAGCGCCAAACCGGGGTGGGAAAGCCGTGCGCACGAGTTTTTTGAACCGCTGCAAGCCACGATTACCCGGATCGACCTCGCTCGTGATTTCTTCAAAGGTGAGTACGGGTTCGAGGTTGCCTATGAGGCGTACCAGAACGACGAATTCAGTTACCGAGGCCGTAAACCATCGTTCGATGACGCGGGCAGCAAAAAGGGCTATGCCACCACGTTCTACGTCGGTAAGCGTGAATCCGGCAAGCTGTTTCGCGGCTACGACAAGGGGCATCAATTCAAGCTGATGGACGACCCGTGGTGGCGTGCAGAGGTCGAGCTGCGCAATCACAACCGTGTGATCCCCCTGGAGGCATTGATTCGTCCTGCATCGTTCTTCGCAGGTGCGTACGGCTTCTGTGCACGCATTCTGGAAGACGTTGCACCTCAGACCATCCCCACGGGTTTGAAGGTCGCGGAAGCCTCTGTAGAGCGCACCTTGCAGTGGTTCGAAAAGACCGTTGCTCCTTCGCTGGTGCACATCAGCATGACAGCCGGTTTTGACTGGCTCACGCGCATGGCCGTCGAACACGCCTACCGCGACAAACCTCGCTCACTCAAAGGCCTCAGCGCTGAGTCCATCAAGTCAGGCGTCCAGCGCGCCGTCCAACGCTTCATCCACACATCGCCCGAACCGGCCGGGTCGATGGCTTCGTAATCGCCGGAACTCACAGGAAACCGCAACATGAAATTCACGTCACGCGTCAGCGTCCAAGGTATCAAGGGCAGCAAGGGTCAACTCGAAAGCGGCCAGGCCTACGACAGCACCAAGGTGTATGTCACCACCGATCTGGATGACTCCAAGGGCATGGGAAAAGGCTTCGCCACGGCTGAATACAACTTCGGCACCAGCGACGAATACCACAAGCTCAAGCATTTGCCGTTCCCCATCGACTGCGATGCCGAGCTCGAAATCGTTACCAACGGCAAGACGCAGAAGACCCAGATTCTCAGCCTGCGCCCGGTGGAACTCACCAAGCAGGTCAAGGGGGCTTGACATGGACTGCCGCCCTTGCTGGTACGTCCAGTCACTCGATGACGGCGCATTTCTCGCGCCCGACGGTGAGGGTGGCGTTGTCCTGGTCCATCTGTTGGCGCACGCCGTTCCCTTCGAAACCCGTGAAGCCGCAGTGCATGCCGCTGTGGATCACTTCGATGGCCAAGCCTCGCTGATTCAGCTCTATCAACCCATGACCTGCGAACAGTTCATCCAATGAAGTCTGACGCCGACCACTACACACGCGATCTGCTTGGCAACAAGCCTGGCAGACCTCGCAAACCCAACGCCAAGACAGGTGCACAGCGCACCCGTGAACATCGCCAACGCAACGCAGTTTCCGTTACGGGTAACGGAAATTCAGAACCGTGTTCGTGGTGTGGAGCCGAGCGCTCTTCTTGCTGTGGCATTTGCACCATCGGCCAGCTCGGCCGCAAGGACTGATCGCCATGGGTGCACCCGTCTGGATCGTTGCATGCAATCAGGCGCCGAACCTGAGTGGCACGACGCTGCTCGCTCAGTGTCCGGTCGCTCAGCGAACGTCTATTCAAACCACCCGCGATTTTTTCCAGCAAACCACCACCGCACCGGCAGACCCGATCCCACTTGATCCCGCGACCGTGTTTGCCGTGTTCTCTGCATCGTTTTCTATCGCCGTGCTGTTCTACCTGGTAGCGCGTGGCGTTGGTTCCGTTTTGAGGCTCATCCGCTTCGGTGGGTAGTCCAAACCGTCCGGGCGGTTCCCCGGTTTTGTGAAAAGGAAATGAAATGAAGCTGTTCAAACAGGCCGCAAAGTACGGTCCCGTCCTCGCTGCCGGTGTGGTCGGCTCGCTGGCTCACGCTGGCGCACCGACCATCGATCTGAGCGCCATCACTGGTGCTTTCAACGCGCGCGACGTTATCGCCGCCGTGATGGCCGTCGCTGCCATTCTGGCTGCGATCTACGCAACCATGACCGCCGCCAAGATGGCGCTGCGCTGGATTCGCGGCGGTTGATCGTCGTCTGTCATGCATGACATCGGCGGGGTAGGCCACCCCGCCACTCCCGAGAACTGACATGCCCACCGAGTACTGGTACCTCTTTGTTTTTGCCTTCGGCGCCGTCTGCGCCTGGGCAGTGATCAAGGGCCTCGAATGACTCTTCTCAAACGCCTCTTCATCGCGAAGCTTGCGTTCAAAGTTTTTCTGCTGGCGCTGCTTGCTCCGATGCAGGCCTACCCGCAGACCGCAACCGCCAGCCAGGCCGCTGCTTGGAACATGAATCGCGCCCTCTCTGGCATCACGCAAAAAGCGCTCGAAAGCCGAGGCTACGTCGCTACAGACCCGCGAACCTATTCCACGCTGGCAGGCATGTCCTCGACCGCTGGAGCCATAGCCGGTGGGACAGCAGCCACCGTGGCAGCGATTACCCTCGCAGGTGTCACAGCACCTGCCTGGGGCTCCATCTTGCTGGTCGCTGGCGTGTCATCTCTGGTCGGTGTACTCGTCCAGTTGGGTGTGAGCGGCCTGGTGAACTGGATGTTTCGCGGCGACCAGACCGTTGACCAGGTCGCTCAACCTGGCCAGTTCAACAACTGCGCCTCCGGTAACACGCTGCTTTACTGGGATGCCATCGTCGGCGGCCAGACCGTCTATGCATGCGATGGCGTTGACCTCGCGCGCCAGGCTGTACACGTCAATCGTCCATTGACTTCCGGCCAGTCCACAGCCGTTACCTGTGTTGACGCAACGACGGTGGTCACCTGTACCAACGCAAACGGCAGCGCAAACGCATTTCGGCGGTCGGGCACCATGTCCGCATCGTGCGGCAGTGGTACCTATCAGGTAGGCACTGCCTGCGTCCCGTACACATTTACTCCGCCTGGCACAGTGCCCAGTGCAACAGCTCAGACGCTGCAGCAGGCAGTCACCGCGCTGCCTGAGACCGAGAAGGCAAAACCCGTCAATCCTCAACTGGTTGCGGCTGTCGCCAACACCCTGTGGCAGCAAGCTGCTGCGCAGCCTGGCTATGCCGGGCTCCCCTATCCAGCATCAAACCCGATCAGCACCGAAGAGGCTCAAGCCTGGATGGAGGCCAATCCGGGTATCTGGCCCACGGTCGGTGACTTCGTCGCTCCGAATCCGGTGACCAGCAACAGTCCGCAGCCCTGGGCGATGCCGTCAAACCCAACGGCTCCAGTCTCCACACCCACCACACAGCCCAATCCCAACGCCACGAACCCGGCGTCACAAAACCCCTTGACCAATCTTGGTCCCGACCCTGGAACTCCTGCGCCCACGCTGGAGACAACACCGACCGCAGCGCAGATCCTCGATCCCGTGCTCAACATGCTGCCAGACCATCGCGGGTTCACGGCTGTCAGTCAGACCGGCACATGCCCGACCCCGGTCATCGAGCTCTATGGCCGTCACACGCTCGACGCGCATTGCGTGCTCATTGAAAACAACAAGTCGATCATCCAGGCCGCCGCCATGGTGGCCTGGACGGTGATGGCTCTGTTCATCGTCTTGTCCGCTTGAGGTACCGATCATGTTCGGCATCCTGCTCTCCGTTTTCAACACAGCGCTGGCCTGGGTGTTCAGGTCGCTCCTGGTCAAGTTTGGGCTGTTCTTCGCCCTGTACTTCGTCACCAGCGAATTCGTCGGCTTCATCGTCAACCTGATTCCCAGCGCGAACTCGGTCAACGGCACGCTTTCCGGCCTCGGTGCTGGCACCTGGTACTTCCTGGACATCTTTCGGCTCTCGCAAGGCCTGTCGATGGTCGTGTCCGCCTATGCAACGCGGTTCGTCATTCGCCGCATACCCGTGATCGGTTGACCATGCCCATCAACGCATACACCGGCCTCATGGGGTCAGGGAAGTCATACGAGTGCGTCACCATGGTCATCGTGCCTGCTATCAAGGCAGGTAGACGAGTGGTGAGCAACATCGATGGCATCGATAGTGATGCGATCCGCGCCTACTGTCAGGACAAGTGGGCCATAGACCCCGACAAGCTTGGCCACGTTGTGCATTGTCAAAACGACGATGTGGGCAAGGCCAGTTTCTTTCCGCACGGTCAGAACGTGGACACGTTCTGCAAGCCCGGCGACATCATCTGCATCGACGAAGCCTGGCGCTTTTGGGGTGATGGATGTAAGTTGCTGCCTGAGCACAAGGTCTTTTTCCGCGAGCATCGCCATTACGTCGACCCTGAAAGCAAAGTGTCCTGTGACCTGGTGCTGATGGTGCAGGACATCAAAGACCTGCATCGCACCCTGAAGGTTGTTGTCGAGGTCACCTTCCGCACCACCAAGATCAAGACGCTTGGCTGGGACAAGACCTATCGGGTTGAGATGTGGGAGGGCTACAAGCTCACTCAGCGCTCTCGGGTGTCGGTCGAAAACAAGCAGTATCAAAAGGACATCTTCCCGCTTTACAGCAGTTACCAAGGCGGCACAGGGAAGGAGATGCGTGTCGATGATCGCCAGAACGTCCTCAAGAGCCCGAAGCTGTGGGTCCTTGCTGGGCTGGTCATAGCTCTGTTCGCTGGCGGCATGTACTCCATCGTCAGCTTTTTCAGTGGCTCGAAATACAAGCGGTCGGACACCCAGGCGAACAGTAGTCCCGCTTCAGCGCAGAAGGCCAAACCCGGATCAAGCGGCGCCGTGGCTCCATCCGGTGCACCAGACGTGTCTGACCTTTGGCGTGTTGTCGGCTCCTACCAGGTCGGCTTGACCGCCTTCGTGGTCCTGGCCAACGACGCTGGATCCATCCGGGTCGAACACCCGTCCGCCTTCCAGAACTCGGGTGTTGCCACCGTTGGCCATGTCGATGGCCAGCGGGTCATGTACTGGTCGGGTGTGCCACATCAGCAAAAGGCCAACCAATGACCCGTATCAAGGCTCTGTGCATCTTCTTCGCCTTGGCTATGGCAATGGGTGCTGCCGCTGCTCAAAACGCGCAGAAACCCGTTCGTTTCGATTTCCGTGCGGTCAATGTCGCCCAGGTCATCCAGCTCATTTATGGCGAGGTCCTCGCGACACCATACGTCCTGGAGCCCGATGTCCTCAACGACTCACGAGTCGTCTCATTCCGCTACAGCAGCGACAAGGGCGATCTGCGGGTTTTTGTCACCACGTTCCTGGACAGCCTCGGCTATGCGGTGACGAAAACCAATGGCATCGACGTTATCCAAAAGCGCCAGGTTGAAACCAACGCCGATACTGTCCCAGAGCCCGATAGCTACGTCTACCGCCCCAAGTTTCGCGACGTCAACTACCTCGCGCGTTTGCTGTCGCCGCTGTTCGCGGGCTCTTTCAGCGTCAATCGTTCCGTGCCCAGTGCCGGAGCCAAGCCAGCCACTCCGCCGCCCGAAGGATCGGCCGCGGCGATGGTTGACCAAAACGGGGACGTCCTTGTATTCACTGGCACCGCCAAAGAGGTCCAGCAGCTCAGCAAGCTCTTGCCGCAGGTGGATTTCCAGCAAGGCGAGGTTGTTGTCAGGGGCGTGGTCTACGAGGTCACCACTGCCGACAAAGATGGCTCAGCGTTCGGCCTCTTTGCATCCTTGTTGGGCGGCAAGCTCACAGCCGGATTTGGCGCGGCTGAGTCACTGGGCACATTCTTGCGCTTCAAGAACACCGCACTCGATGCGGTGTATTCCGTCGTTAGCCAGGACAGTCGATTCAAGGTGGTCAGCAGTCCGAGTCTGCGCATCCGATCCGGCGCAGAGGGCAGCTTCTCGGTTGGACAGGATGTCCCTGTGTTGGGTGCTGTCAGCTATCAAAACAACGGGCTGGCGGTCCAGAGCGTCACCTACCGCAGCAGCGGTGTGCTCTTCAACGTCGCACCGACCGTCCGAGAGGGCGTCATCGATCTCAACATCGATCAGCAGCTGAGCAACTTCGCCCAGACCACGACAGGCGTCAACGGCTCGCCCACGCTTACGAAACGCGCGCTCAAGACCTCCGTTGGCATGCAGGACGGGGATTTGATTGTCCTGGGCGGCTTGACCGAAAGCAAAGAGAGCAACACGCAGGACGGTCCCAGCTTCTTGCCCCGGTTCCTGCATACCAAGGGGCGTGACGACAGCCGCACTGAGATTCTTCTGGTGCTGCAGGTCTCGCGCATCTAGCCACCGTTTCCCACGGGAAATGCTCCAACCGAAAACCATCATGACCGCTTCTGCATTCTCTGTTTCCCGCTGGCCAGCGCTTCAACTCGATGATCGCTCACTCGGCGCCATCAAGTGGCTCGCCCTGGTCCTTATGATCGTGGACCACGTCAACACTCTGTTGCTCGACGGTTCGCATGCGTGGATGTATGTCCTCGGCCGCATCGCCATGCCCTTGTTCGCCCTGGTTCTTGGCTTCAACCTCGCGCGGCCTGGCGCGCTGGTCGCAGGGGCATACCGCCGCGCTGTGCAACGTCTACTGGTCTTTGGGCTGCTCGCGACGCCTGCATTCGTCGCGGTCCATGACTTCCCTTCCGGTTGGTGGCCGTTGAACATGATGTTCGGCCTCCTGGTCTCCGTTGTCGCCATGTGGCTTCTTGATCTTGGCGGAGCTCGTAACGTCTTTGCCGCTGTGTTTGTCGTGGCCGTTGGTGGCGCTTTGGTTGAGTTCTTCTGGTCGGCTGTTGTGCTGTGCCTGTCGGTATGGGCCTACCGGCGTCATCCTTCTGCCTGGCCGGCCTTCGGTCTGTTTTTCGCGCTCGCAGCGCTCATGCTCGTCAACGGCAATGCCTGGGCGTTTGCGGCGCCGGCTGTTGTGCTGCTCGCGAGCTACTGGCGGTTCAACCTTCCCCGAGGGCGTCTGTTCTTCTATGGGTTCTATCCGGCCCATTTTTGGTTGATCTGGGCTTATCTGGCCTTGGTGCGGTGATGGTCAAGTCGCTTCGCCTGGCTGTTGTCGCTACCCTTGTCTTGGGCGGTTTTGCAGCGTATGTCAGTTTGAGCCTTGGTCCGGATGGCGACCTATGGGGCGATCTGTGGGCCTTCGTGGTGTTGCCTGCCGTTGCCGGTTATCTGATTGGCTATCTGCTCGGCGTTCGCGCTCGCAACCAACGGTGATCAGCGTTTCCTCACGGGAAACGCGCCCCGGCATCCACGCGATACGTATCACCCTGATATGTATCGCGTATCGTATCGGTCCGATACGATATGAATGAAAACCGACGCATGGGAACTCCCGCGCGAACCTCAAACAGCCCGTTTCCCACGGGAAACGCTCCTGAATCTCAACGCATGGGAACTCCCGCCGTGTCCTTGCCTCCTCTGACCTCGCCTCTTTGGACCCAGGAACAAGCCATTGCCTTTGAGGCGGCTTGCGAGTGCATCTCCCACGTCATGGCCATCTGTTCGGTCGAGCTGCACCGTGCGCAGGCAAATCAGGTACCGGACATCGAGCTCGTGGACTCATTGCGCGCCCAGCTCGCCAGCCTGGCCCTGGAGCGTTCAGCGCTGCATGTCGGGGATGATGAGCGCGTGGCCTCCGTCCGTGCTGTCTATGGCGCTCGGGTTCGGCTTCACACACAACAGTTGAAGGACCGGGCGGCCCGCACCTCTGGCTACGCATGAGAACTCCCGCGACAGGGCGTCTCTCTGCGTTTCCCGTGGGAAACGACGGCGTCATCCGCGCGTTTAGGTTCCTTGTTCGATGTGCCCATTCGCGTCACGATCAAGCAGCAACTGGACGAAACACTCGAATGCGCGGAGCGATGGCTTCTTTTGTCTCCCGCTCGGCGACGCGCATGTCGTACTCGGCCTGGAGGTGTAGCCAGAAGCGAGACTCCATGCTGAAGAACAGGGCCAGTCGCAACGCGGTATCCGCCGTGATCGGACGCACGCCGTTTACCAACTCGCTGATGCGGCTGGGCGACACATCGATGTCGGCGGCGAGTCGCCGGGCGCTGATACCCATGGGCTTCATGAAGTCCTTCAGTAGCACCTCGCCAGGGTGGATTTCGTCAAGCAGATTGGTCATCTTCAGTTCCCAGTGATGGTTCACGATTTCAGCCTGATGCGCGCCGTCGCCCTTTCATGTCGCTATGTTGAGTCGACCCCCGTTTCCCATGGGAAATGGCGATACGCCAGCGAAGGGGCAACAGCGCGGCGGTAGCCTTGGCATGCTGGGCGGCATCTCGCGCCTTGAAAGACAAACCGACCGTTGCGTACCAATCAAGCGACCAGAGCCCATGTAGCGGTCAGACAGTCCGGGGGACTGTCTGAGGGTTGCCGTAGCGTGAAGAAAACCGGCCTAAGCCGGTTTTTAGCGTATCCGGCAAACCAGCATGGGCGACGCGCCGACCTTTGAGCGGCACGGTTTCGGGGCCTCTATGCTAGGATGTTGGCATGAACGCCGTACTTTCCCCCATGGTCTCCGAATTCGAGACTCAAGAGCAGGAAAACAGCTACACCATGTGGCTGCGAGAGAAGTACGCTGCAAGCCTTGCTGACACACGTTCAAATGTGTCGCATGATGACGTGATGGCCAAGGCCCGCGTTCTGCTTGACCAGAAAAAAGCCCAACGTGCTGTCAGTTGAGTGGAAGGCATCCGCTGATGCCGACTTGCTGGAAATTCTGGCCTACATCAGTGACCGCAACGAGCTAGCCGCTGAAAGGCTCTACGAGGGCATACAGCAGGACTTGGTTCACGCCTCTGAGCACCCTTACCTGTTCAAACCAAGTCTGCGCGTGCCGGGTGCGCGTGAGATCGTGACGCACCCGAATTACTTGATCTTGTACCGTGTGACCAGCTCATGCATTGAGGTGGTCAACGTCGTGCACGCAAGGCGAGAGTTCCCTGGTGGTGGCGAGTTCAACAAAGGTTCAACCGCATAGGCGTTTAACGGCGGTTTATAATGATATGTTACCCAAGTTCTCGGGGCAAAGTGCGATATAGTTACGCATAGGCGCACAAGCCGGGGGATTGCAAATCCGTCTAGCCCGGTTCGACTCCGGGTCGCGCCTCCAGTTTCTGGTCGGTCAGTCATTGCGGGAATAGCTCAGTTGGTAGAGCGCAACCTTGCCAAGGTTGAGGTCGCGAGTTCGAGTCTCGTTTCCCGCTCCAGCATCCACGAAAACGGGAAGCCACGCTTCCCGTTTTCATTTCAACCTGGAAACGGCAGTTGACCGCGCCATTTCCCCATGGATCAACACCCGGTTGGCTGCCGCAGGGCGCGCAGGTCGGTGGCATTGAACCTGCGACAATCCAAGGCCGCCTCGATGGTGAAATTGGTAGACACAGCGGACTTAAAATCCGCCGCTTTCCCGCGAGGGGGCGTACCGGTTCGACCCCGGTTCGAGGCACCAGCAGCCCCTAGGTTTTTTCCGGTTTCGCCGGTACAGTGAGTTTTCATGACCCGATACAACGCGCCCTTCGAAATCCATGTGCATGGAGATGTGCCTTTGCGCGAGGATGTGGCTTACCAGCAGATACAGGACGCGCTCAAGCCACTGTGGCGCTACGCTGGAGCCCGTTCGCTCGCGGCGGCCGCTGAAAGTTCCTATGAAGACGAACCGGGCATCCGTTTTGATGCCGAGGCCCATCTGCTGCAGATGTGCTGGACGGTGCCAGGCGACGAAGATTTCCGTCAGGTGATCGAAGAGGCCTGCATGGGTCTGAACGAGATTGCATCCGTTGGTGCGCCGATCGAAGTGTCGTTCTACGACACCGAGTTCGATGAGGAAAACGAGTCGTCGGATGAAGAGGCCCGCGACGACTTCCTGATGTGTTTTGTCGGCCCCACGCCGGCGGCCATCATGCAGGTGCAACGCGATTTGCTGGTTCAGGATGTGGTGCACATCATGGAGCGTCACTTTGATGCCGCCGAGCTCGGTGATGTCGTGGCCGTCATCGACAAATTGTTCACACAACGCTTTGATGCCTTGGTCAGTTCCATGCAACTGGGCAAGCCTCCGCGTGGTCATGGCGGTTCGGCGGGTGGTCATGGCGGTCCGCGCAAGCCGCGCCATCTGCACTGAGGCTGGAAACGGCAGCAGACCGCGCCATTTCCGCATCGAGATGCCGGTGGATGTTGACGCTGTTGGCCGCGCCTTCCCGTCGCGTGGGGTGCTGGTGGGTCAGTATTCCAGCGTGCGGGGCAGTTCTTTGGACTGGGCGACCCAGTCGGCCACTTCGGTTTCTGTGGGAACACGTCGAACCAGATTCTTGACGGCGTTGATCTCGGCCATGGACTTGCACAGGTTGTCCGGCTTGCGGCGGGCCAGCTCGGGAACCGTGTCCACACCAACCGCCTCCAGCAGGTCGGCGTATTCGGAGCCGATGCCTTTGACCCGGTACAGGTCGGCCATGTTGGCGAATCGCAAGACCTACTTCTCGCTCAGATCGGCCTTTGCCGCCAGTGCCTTGCGCAGGGCAGGTGTTTTGCAGCCTGCGAGCAGGCTGTCGGTGTCTTTGACGCCGACGGCGCAGAGCTTTGCGCCGATGACCGGGCCGATGCCCTCGACGTCGGTGATTTTCTTGTTGGCCATGGAACTTTCCTTTCTACAGGTTGGACATCAACCACCCGATGTGGTGATCGATGGCAATGTACTGAAATAGTGCAAAAAAATCTACCGCGCTGCATTTGGCGCCACCGGTGGTGTGAGCTTTTTCCGGGCTCGGAGCCTCCCTGGGCTCTAAGATCAACCCACCATGTCGCCCGCAACGATTCCGTCTGACACCTTGCAGCACGAACACCGTGTGCGCCTGCTGCAGGCCTTGGGCACTGTCTCTGCCGACAAGGGTATTGCTGCGGCCACCATCGCCGACATCGTGCGCGAGGCCGGCGTGTCCAAGCGCACGTTTTACGAACACTTCAGCAGCAAAGAAGACTGCTTTTTGGCCCTGTACCGGGCGGTCAGTGCATCGGCCCTGCGCACATTGCGCGATGCCCTGCAACCCGAGCGACCCTGGCACAGCCAGATTGAGACTGCGCTGGGGGCCTATTTCATCCACCTGTCGGCAGGGCCGCGCCTGTTGCGCACATTGTTTGTCGAGGTGCACCAGCTTGGGGAGCAGGGGGCCGCCGTGCGCCGCGAGGTGATGCAACACCTGGCCGTCTTCATGCTGCAGACGGTGAACCGCTCTGCACCCGGCGGTGTGACGGGTCGCACGTTGTCGCCCACCATGGCCATGGCGGCCGTGGGCGGCATCAACGAGTTGGTGCTGCAGGCCATCGAACGCCACGAGGAGGCCGACCTCACCGCGCTCACCACCGCTGCAAGCGAGGTCGTTCGGGCCCTGGCGCATGCGGACGACGTGGCCTGATTCCATTTCCAAATCATCCGTGTCGTTGTTGCTTCGCCTTGCCGTGCTGTAGCACTGTCTGCGGCTTCGCGCCTAGACGCAAATGATTTGGAAATGGAATGGGTTTCTGGCAGAGCATGAAAAAGGCCCGCCGAAGCGGGCCTTTTTCTGAGCCTGATCTTGCGACAGATCAGGCCGCCATGGGCAGCAGCGGGACGATCAGCAGTGCCACGATGTTGATGATCTTGATCAGTGGGTTGATGGCCGGGCCGGCGGTGTCCTTGTAGGGGTCGCCCACGGTGTCACCGGTCACGGCGGCCTTGTGCGCTTCGCTGCCCTTGCCGCCGTGGTGGCCGTCTTCGATGTACTTTTTGGCGTTGTCCCAGGCGCCGCCGCCGGTGCACATGGAGATGGCGACGAAGATGCCGGTGACGATGGTGCCCATGAGCAGGCCGCCCAGCGCCTGTGGGCCGAGCAGCAGGCCGACCAGAATCGGCGCCGCCACTGGCAGCAAGCTGGGGATCACCATTTCCTTGATGGCGGCGGTCGTCAGCATGTCCACCGCGCGACCGTATTCGGGCTTGGCCGTGCCTTCCATGATGCCCGGGATTTCCTTGAACTGGCGGCGCACCTCCACCACCACCGAGCCCGCCGCGCGGCCCACCGCTTCCATGGCCATGGCACCGAACAGGTAGGGAATCATGCCGCCGATGAACAGGCCGACGATCACCATCGGGTCGCTCAGGTTGAAGCTGACCTGGTGGCCGTGGGCTTCGAGCTTGTGCGTGTAGTCGGCGAACAGCACCAGCGCCGCCAGACCGGCCGAACCGATGGCATAACCCTTGGTCACGGCCTTCGTGGTGTTGCCCACAGCGTCCAGCGGATCGGTCACGTCGCGCACGCTCTTGGGCAATTCGGCCATTTCGGCAATGCCGCCGGCGTTGTCTGTGATGGGGCCGTAGGCGTCCAGCGCCACCACAATGCCGGCCATGCTCAGCATCGAGGTGGCCGCAACAGCGATGCCGTACAGCCCGGCGAGCTGGTAAGAGGTGAGGATGCCGACGCAGACGAACAACACCGGCCAGGCGGTCGAGCGCATCGACACACCCAGACCGGCAATGATGTTGGTGCCGTGCCCGGTGGTGGAGGCTGCCGCAATGTGCTTGACGGGTGAATACTGCGTGCCGGTGTAGAACTCGGTGATCCAGACCAGCACTGCGGTCAACACCAGACCGACGGCGCATGCGGCCCAGAGGCGCAACTGGCTGCCGCTCTCGGTGATCGCGTTGTCCGGCATGATCCAGGCGGTGGCGAACCAGAAGGCGATCAGCGAGAGCACGCCAGCGATGGCCAGCCCCTTGTAGAGCGCGGGCATCACGTTTTTCATGCCGGGGCTGGCCTTGACGAAGAAGCAGCCGATGATGGAGGCGATGATGGACACGCCGCCCAGCACCAGTGGGTACAGCACGGCCTGCATCGGCGCGGCCGCCACCATCAGCGCACCGAGCACCATGGTGGCGATCAGCGTGACCGCGTAGGTCTCGAACAGGTCGGCCGCCATGCCGGCGCAGTCGCCCACGTTGTCGCCCACGTTGTCGGCGATCACCGCCGGGTTGCGCGGGTCGTCCTCCGGAATGCCCGCTTCCACCTTGCCCACCAGGTCGGCGCCGACGTCGGCACCCTTGGTGAAGATGCCGCCGCCCAGTCGCGCGAAGATCGAGATCAGCGAGGAGCCGAAGGCAAAGCCGATCAGCGGATTGAGCAGCTTGGCCAGGTTCTGGTCGGGGGTGAAGTTGCCGTTGCCGACCAGGAACCAGAAGAACCCGGCCACGCCCAGCAGGCCCAGGCCCACCACCAGCATGCCGGTGATGGCGCCGCCGCGAAAGGCCACGTCCAGCGCCGGGCCGATGCCCTTGGTGGCGGCTTGCGCGGTGCGCACGTTGGCGCGCACCGAGATGTTCATGCCGATGAAGCCGCAGGCTCCGGAGAGCACCGCTCCGAGCACGAATCCCACGGCGCTCAGACCGTCGAGGAAGGCGCCTATCAGCACGGTGAGCGCCACGCCCACGATGGCGATCGTCTTGTATTGCCGCGCCAGATAGGCTGCGGCACCGGTCTGAATGGCCCCCGCAATCTCCTGCATGCGGGCGTTGCCCGGGTCCTGGGCCAGGATCCAGCTCCGGGACCAGAAGCCGTACCCGACGGCCACCAGTCCACACACCAGCGCAAAGATCAGCGCAGATTGTCCAACCATAGATTTCTCCTGCTCGTTTCGCGTTTGACTTGGAGGGGGCAACGCGTTGAGGGTGGCCCCCGCTGCGTTGCTTCCTCGCGTCCGTCGCACACCATGGCGGGTGGGGCAGGGCGATTGGCCAACGGGCCGAATTTAGCGGGAATCGCGCCGTTTGGGAAATGATCTGGATCAGAAAGTAAGCCTGGGATCAGTAAAATCAGGGTTAATCCCGGGGGGTGGCGAGGGCTTCTGTCTTCTGTGCGACCCCCTGCTGCTCCCGGCCCTGCATGGGGCGCTCCCGTTTTCATCAACTCCCCGCAAAAACCATGTCTCTCGACAACGTCACCCCTGGCAAAAACGCCCCTGAGTCGTTCAACGTGATCATCGAAATTCCGATGAACGCCGATCCGATCAAGTACGAAGTGGACAAGGAAACCGGCGCGATTTTTGTGGACCGCTTCATGAGCACGGCCATGCACTACCCGACCAACTACGGTTACGTGCCCAAGACCCTGTCGGGTGACGGCGATCCGGTGGACGTGCTGGTGATCACGCCGGTGCCACTGATTCCTGGCATTGTGGTGCCGTGCCGCGCCATCGGTATTTTGAAGATGACCGACGAAGCCGGCCAAGATGGCAAGGTGCTGGCGGTGCCGACCGACAAGATCCTGTCGCTCTACAGCCGCTGGCAAAAGCCGGAAGACCTGAACCCGATGCGCCTGAAGGCCATCGAGCATTTTTTTGAACACTACAAGGACCTGGAGCCGGGCAAGTGGGTCAAAGTGCAGGGCTGGGAGGGCAAGGAAGCCGCCCACAAAGAAATCATGGATGGCATCGCGTCCTACAACCAATCTTTGGGCTGATCGGTTCCGGGCTTCGGCCGATAAAAAAAGCCTGCACGGTTTGCGCCGTGCAGGCTTTTTTGTCGGCCTTGTCGTGACGCCGCTCAGCCCTGCGAGGCGTCCATGTCGCCACGGTATTCGATCTTGCCGCGCACACGGGCGCGCGGGTGCATGTCGATCAGTTCGTCGTAGCTGGCGTCGCCGATCAAGGTGGCCGAGCCGGTGATTTCCAGCGCCTTGCGCGCGATGACGGTGCCGATGACCTTGCCCTCGATGAACACGTAGTCCGCTTCCAGGCGGGTGTTTTCGATCACGCCGGTGGCGCCCACGTGCAGGGTGCCGCCGGTCTCGAAGGTGATGTTGCCTTTGAGCTGGCCATCGACCTTGATGCCCTGGTCGCGCGTGGTGTGGAAGTTGCCGTCGAAGACGGCACCTTCGGCGATCAGGCTGGTGATGGCGGACAGGCGGTCGGCCGGAACGAGGCGGGTGGAGGCGGGGGTGTTCATGAGGTCAGGGCTCCTTGCTGTGCAACCAGTTTTCGGGTTTCAGATGTGCTGGGGTCGGGGTGGCTGTGTCGGGCGCGCTGGCGGCCGGGTTGCTGAGGCTGCTGTTGCTGGCTGCAGCGGCCCAGCGTGGTTCGAACCGCAGGGGCAGCGGCGGATGCAGTTCCTCGCCCTCCGGGCTGAATGTGACCCCCGCAGGTTCGGTTTCGGTCTGGGGGCTGGCTGGATGGGCGACCGGCTCCGCAGGTGTGGCCAACGGTGCCGCCGCTGGTGACGCAGCGGGTGACGCAGCGGGTGACTGGAACAGGGTTGACTGGTTCAGCGGGTGGCTCAAACCGGGCAACACACCCAGCCAGAGCCAGGCGCCGACGCCAAAAACCAGCAGAGCAGGGATGAGGTAACGCCCGCCCACCCACAGCAACCAGCGCAGCCATACCCGTCGGCGCGCGACCCAGCGGTCGCGCCGCCAGCTCGCTTGCAGCGCGGCGCGGCGCAGGGCCTCGGCGTCCGGTACCGGCACTGGCGCCGCTGGCGGGATGGAAAGGGGTTGCGGAGGTCGGCGCCACAGCATGAAAGACGTCAGGCCCCTGGCTTCTGGATCGCGACGCGTTCCAGCGTTGCATTGAGGTCGGCCCCGTTGACCTGGATGCGTCCGTAGCGCACCAGACCGTGCACGCTGGCGGTGTCGTGCAGGGCCACTTCGCCCTGACCGGCATCGAGAATGCCTTCGGTCCGACCCATGACCGAGATCTTCTGCGCCGTGATGTCGCCCAAGACCCGCCCGGTTTCGGTCACCACCACGGCGACCACCGCATCGCCGGCCTGGGTGAGGTTGCCTTCGACGTGGCCCGCCACGCTGCAGGGACCTTTCAGCAGCGCACGGCCCACGAAATGCAGGCCCTCGGCGATCATGCTGCGGCCTGGGCCGCCCTCTTGCGGTTCACCGACCGGAGTGGCTTGCACCGCGGTCTGCAGCAAGGGCAGGTGGGCCGGCTGGCTCGGCGGCATGGCTTTGCCCACCTCCACTTCCAGGGTGGGCTGGTAGCCGTTGTCGCCGTCGTCGCCCTGCGGCTCATTGATAGGTGTGTGGTTTTCGTTCATGTCGGGGTTTCCCATATCCTGTTCGAGATGACGGTCTGGGGTCAGGTACCGGTTGGCTTTCATGGCGGGAAGCTCGGACCTCGAGGCATTCAGGACGGTTCGATGTGCACGTCGTGCAGCACCGGCAGGTTGTCGCCGAGTTTGAGTGTCTTGAACGGTCCTTGCAAGTCGGCGCCTTCGTACAGTTGCAGACGCCGCGCCATCAAGGTGCCGGTGGACACACCGGTCTTGGAGACATAGGCCATGCCCTGGCATTCCAGGCTCGTGTCGTGTGCGTCGGCCCCGGGTGCGCCGAGCTGGCCAAACAGGTAGAAATCACCCGTGACCCGCACGCGGCCTCGGACCACACCGCCGGTCCAGACGATCAGTCGGCCATTGACCCGGACATGGCCCGAAATCTCGCCTTGCACCAGCAGACCGCCTTCGAAATGGAGTTCGCCGCTGAGCTGCGTTCCCGCAGCCACACGGTTGACCACGTTCATCGCGATCGGATCCAGCGTCAAAGTGTCTTGAGGGGTCTTCAGTTCCAACGCTGGTACCCCCAGAAAGCCGCCGTGCCCAACAGCGACAGCCATCCCAGCAGCGCGACCCAGAGGGCGTGGCGCTCCAGCACACGTCGCAACCTGCCGGGGCGAATGCGTGGCCGACCCACCGGGTCGCAGGCATGGCTGAGCACGATCCATTCTGCCCAGATGCGGTTCAGGCGGTTTTCACCGCGCGCCATGTCCACCCTGAGGCCTGCGGCCTGTGGGTCGGCCACGTTTTGACGCCGACCCAGCAGCACGGAGAGCGGGGCTCCCACGATGGTGTGGGTGAAAAATGCGTCGGTGTCGTCCATGGGGGCCAAGTTTACCGAGTGTGAAACGATTGACTGCATCGTCGCCGGACCGGTCGGTGACGCTGGTCGCGCCTGAAGCGGTCAGAGTCGATTGTGCGGCAAGCGCTCAGGCTGATCGGGTGGGGGCCGCTTCAGTGGGTTGCGATGCGACAGCTGCTCCAGGTAGCGGTGAATGCCTTTGCCTTCGGTGTTGAGGTAGCGCTCCACCGCATCGGCAAAGCTGGGATGGGCCAACCAGTGGGCGCTGGTGGTCTTGACCGGGAGCAGGGCCCGGGCCATCTTGTGCTCGCCCTGTGCGCCGCCCTCGAAGCGCTGGAAACCGTGCGCGATGCACCAGTCCAGCGGCTGGTAGTAGCAGGCCTCGAAGTGCAGGCAGTCGACCCGCTCCAGTGCACCCCAGTAGCGACCGTAGGCCACGCCGTGCCCTTCGTCGATACCGATCAGGCTGCTGGCCATCGGCCTGCCGTCGCGCTCGGCCACGAACAGCAGCCAGTGCTCGGGCATGTCCTGCGCCATGCATTTGAAGAAGTCCCGGTTCAGGTACGGCGCGTTGCCGTGTTCCAGGTAGGTGCGCTCGTAGCAGCGGTAGAAAAAATCCCAGTCTGCCTCGGTGATGGCAGGGCCCTGCACCGAGCGAAAAACCACCCCGGCATCCGCCACCTTGCGGCGCTCTTGCCTGATTTTTTTGCGTTTGTCCTGTTGGAGGCTGGCCAGGAAATGGTCGAAGTCGCAAAAGGCCGCTTCACCGCCGGGCCGCCCCAAGGGGAAACGAGCCCCCTCGGGGGGCAGCGAACCCAGCACAGCGGGGAGCGTGGGGGCCATGTTCTGCCAGTGGAACTGCACGCTGTGGCGCAGCATCAGCCCGGCCGCCTGGCACGCCGCCACGTCTTGCGCCTGCGCAAACAACAGGTGCAGCGAAGACAGGTGTTCGTCCTGCGCCTGCCGGACCAGGGCACGAACCAGTGCCGCGCGCGCCTGCGCGTCCCGGGCCAGCAGCCGCGCACCGGGCACCGGCGTGAAGGGCACCGCCACCAGGGCCTTGGGGTAGTAGCTCAGGCCGTGGCGCTCGTAGGCGCTCGCCCAGGCCCAGTCGAACACATACTCGCCGTGGGAGTGGTTCTTCAGGTACATCGGGCAGGCGGCGTGCAGGGTGTCACCGCGCCAGAGCGTGATGAACTGTGCCTGCCACCCGGTTGCGTCCACCGCGCTGCCACTCTGGTGCAGTGCGGCCAGGTATTCGTGCCGCATGAACGGGCTGGGATCTGGTTCCAGCGCGAGCAGGCCGTTCCACTCGGCGGCCGACAGTGCCTGCGGTGCGTTGAGGACCCGGGTGACATAATCGTTTGCGGGCATGTTCAGCCCCTCTCAAACGAGCGCAGGCAAGCCGCACCAGCGCGTGCCCTGCGGCTGTTTGACCCACCGACCATTGCAACTCTCACCGTTTCCATGACGCTCAAGATCTGTGTGGCCCAGCTCAATTTTGTGGTGGGTGACATGGGCGGAAATGCCCGGCGCATCATCGACGCCGCGCGAGAGGCCCATCGCCGAGGCGTGCATCTGCTGTTGACACCCGAGCTGGCGCTCTGCGGCTATGCGGCGGAAGACCTGTTCCTGCGTCCGGCGTTCGTGGACGCCTGCGATGATGCCCTGAAAACCGTGCTGCAGGAGACCGCAGACCTCAAAGGCCTGCACATCGTGGTGGGTCATCCGGCGCGCCCGTTGCAGGAAGCTGGCGATGCACGCCGCGAGCGCAGTGTTTCGGTGGCCGGTTTGCACAACGCCGCCAGCGTGTTGCTGGAAGGGCGCGTGACGCACCGCTACGCGAAACGCGAGCTGCCGAACTACCAGGTGTTCGACGAGCGGCGTTACTTCGTGCCGGGGCGCGACACCTGTGTGTTCGATGTGGCCGGAGCGGACGGTCAACCGGTGCGTGTGGGCCTGTTGGTCTGCGAGGACGCCTGGTTCGATGCGCCAGCGGCCGAGGCGAAGGCCGCCGGTGCCGAGCTGCTGGCGGTCATCAACGCCTCGCCGTTCCACACCGGCAAGGGCGGCGAACGCGAGGCCACCATGCGAACGCGCGCGCAGGTCACCGGGTTGCCGCTGGTCTATGCCCATCTGGTGGGCGGGCAGGACGAGATCGTGTTCGAGGGCCGCAGCTTTGTGCTGGCGGACGACGGCGGCCTGGCTGGCAGGGCGATCAGTTTTGAAGAAGCCCTGTTCGACGCGACCTTCACCCGGCAGGGCGCGGGCTGGCAGATCGACGCGGCCACCGACCGCGACCACAGCCAGGAAGCCGATCTCTGGCACGCGCTGGTGCTGGGCGTGCGGGACTACGTGGGCAAGAACGGCTTCCCGGGTGCGATCCTGGGTCTGTCGGGCGGCATCGATTCGGCGCTGGTGCTGGCCATCGCGGTGGACGCGCTCGGCAAGGACCGGGTGCGTGCGGTGATGATGCCCTCGCCGTACACGGCCGACATTTCGTGGATCGACGCGCGCGACATGGCCGCGCGCATGGGCGTGCGCTACGACGAGATCGCCATCGCACCGCAGTTCGAGGCGTTCCGGGCCAGCCTGGAGCGGGAGTTCGCCGGACTGCCCGAAGACACGACCGAAGAGAACTTGCAGGCCCGCATCCGCGGCACGCTGCTGATGGCGCTGTCCAACAAATTCGGCAGCATCGTGCTGACCACCGGCAACAAGAGCGAGATGGCGACCGGCTACTGCACGCTCTATGGCGACATGGCCGGCGGTTTCGCCGTCATCAAGGACGTGGCCAAGACGCTGGTGTTTCGTCTGGCCCGCTGGCGCAACGCGCACGACCCTTACGGGACGGGTACCAGCCCGATCCCCGAGCGCATCATCACGCGCCCGCCCAGTGCCGAATTGCGGCCCGATCAGAAAGACCAGGACAGCCTGCCCGAGTACGCCGTGCTGGACGCCATCATCGAGCGCTACATGGAGAACGACCACAGCCCGGCCAGCATCGTGGCCGCCGGTTATGCCCAGGCCGATGTGGACCAGGTGGTGCGGCTGATCCGCATCAACGAATACAAGCGCCGCCAGGCGCCGGTGGGTATCCGCGTGACGCACCGCAGCTTCGGCAAGGACTGGCGCTACCCCATCACCAGCAAATACCGGGCTTGACGACGCGCTCCAGCCCGACTGCGGGCCTGCCTCTGCGCTCGCGCGCGTGTGCCTTGGGCATAATCGAAAACCATTCACCCCGACACGCACTGGAGCCCCCATGAAGCAGATCACCGCCGTCATCAAGCCGTTCAAGATCGAAGAGGTGCGTGAAGCGCTGGCCGAGCAGGGTGTGACCGGTCTGACCGTGACCGAGGTCAAGGGCTTCGGGCGGCAGAAGGGACACACCGAGCTCTACCGGGGGGCCGAGTACGTGGTGGACTTTCTGCCCAAGGTGAAACTGGAGGTGGTGGTCAAGTCCGATGACGTGGATCGTTGTGTGGACGCGATCATCCGCGCGGCCCGCACCGGCAAGATCGGTGACGGCAAGATTTTCGTCACCTCGGTCGAGCGGGTGGTGCGCATCCGCACCGGCGAGGAAGACGAAACGGCGGTCTGAAGTGAAACACCCCCCGCGCCGCTGCGCGTCACCCCCCTCCAGGGGGCGGCACTGGCGGTCTGTCCTGAGCTTGTCGCAGGGCAGCCCGGCGGTGCCTCCGGGAGGCGTTGTTCCATGCGTTGCGGGGTCTTGCTGTTCCGGGTTAGATCGCGTCCAGCCGCGCTGCCGGTGACAGGCCCGCAGCCTGCACCAGATCCGGCAGCAGGCGCTCCAGGTCGGTATCGGTGTGGATCAGGTCCATCTGCCAGTCGCCCATGAACTGCTGGCGCACCGTGCTGTGCAGGAACTGCAGCAAGCCGTCGTAGTAGCCAGCCAGGTTGAGCAGTCCCACCGGTTTGTCGTGGTAGCCGAGCTGGCGCCAGGTCCAGACCTCGAAGAATTCTTCCAGTGTTCCGATGCCGCCGGGCAGGGCCACAAAGGCGTCGGCGCGCTCAGCCATCAGGCGTTTGCGCTCGTGCATGTTGTCCACCACGTGCAGTTCGGTGCAGCTGTGGTTGGCCCATTCCTTCTCCACCAGGGCTTTCGGAATCACGCCGACCACGCACCCACCGGCGTCCAGCGTGGCCTGGGCCACCGTGCCCATGAGACCGTTGCATCCACCGCCGTAGACGAGCTGACCGCCGTGGTTTCCGATCCAGTGGCCGACGGCGCGGGCCGCTTCGGCGTAGGCCGGTGCGGCTCCGGGTCGCGAGCCGCAATACACGCAGAGGGAAAAGGCGGGATCGGGCATGTGCTTCCTGGGCTGTTCGGAGTGGATTCGTTTCAGGACAGGCGCGACCACAAGGCCGCCAGCCAGATGCCCGCACACACCAGCAGGCTGAGCAGCACGGCCGCGCTGCCCATGTCCTTGGCCCGCTTGGAGAGGTCGTGCCATTCGGGGCCGATGCGGTCGATGGCACTTTCCACGCCGGTGTTGAGCAGCTCGACCACCATGACCATGATCACCGATCCGGCCAGCAGCGCGACCTCGACCCAGTCCCGGCCCAGCCAGAAAGCCAGTGGCAGCATCAGCATCGCCGCGATGGCTTCCTGCCGGAACGCGGGCTCGCCCCAGCCGGCGCGCAGCCCGGCCAGCGAATAGCCGAAAGCATGTGCCATGCGGGACAGTCCTGCCCGTTGTTTTTGGGCGTTCACGGGTTCGCGCGGCGTCATGGCTGCCAGAACTTCCGTTTCCTGGGGGCGGCGGCGGGTTTGTAATGCACCAGCCGCGTGCCGGCCCATGCGTCGTGCAGGAACTGGCGCTGTGGATGGAAGCGCGACAAAATGGCCCAGATCGCCACCCAGCCGAGCACGATCACGGTGAGTTCGCCGCCCGGCAACCCATAGCTGCCACCCACCGCCAGTGGCGGCAGGAACCAGAGCCAGGACAACACGTAGCGCATCAGTGCCCGTGCCTGCGTGAGCGGCCGACCCAGGCGGTCCACCACCCGGATGTGCCAGGTCTTCATGGCCAGGGTCTGTCCCTTGACCCAGAACCACGTGAAGTACAGGGCGAGCAAAAGCAGCACATAGGCCTGGAGGGCATACCGGTTGTTGACCATGTCACGCACCGGCGCCAGCGATGGGACAAGGTGACCGATGGCAAACAGCATGCCGAAAACAAACAACCCGGTGCCAAAGACGACGCCGAAAAGCAGCGTGCCTTCGTACAGCCAGCAGGCCATGCGGCGAAGGATCGGGGGCGCGGTGAGGGCGGTGGCAGCGCTGGCCTGGTGGGCTTCGGATGGCGGTGTGGCTGTCATGTCGGGTGTCGGCAAGGGTCGTGAATTGTCGCATTGCGACCAAGTTGAACGCCCATTTGCCTCGCCATGTGCCCAAGTTCTTGCGGCAGTGCAATAATCCAAGGCTGCAATTCAAAAAGGCAAACGGGTCAAGGTCCGGCGGGGTATGTGTCCGCTCATGTCCATTGGCCTCAAGTCCTGACACCGCTCCACAAGAGTCGGCGCAAGGGGCACCCAAGGTATTTCGTCAGAGAAATTCTCGAAAGGTTGATCATGGAAATCTCCAAGGCCGAAATGGCCTCTGCGGCGGCTGCCGCGACCCCATCCCCCGCATCCGAACAGCTCAACGGCGCCGAAATCATGGTCCGCGCCCTGCAGGCCGAAGGTGTCAAGTACATCTGGGGCTACCCCGGCGGAGCGGTGCTCTACATCTACGACGCCCTGTACAAGCAGGACACCATGCAGCATGTGCTGGTGCGCCACGAGCAGGCGGCGGTGCACGCCGCCGACGGATACGCCCGCGCCACCGGTGATGTGGGTGTGGCTCTGGTCACTTCAGGGCCGGGTGTCACCAACGCGGTGACCGGCATCGCCACCGCCTACACCGACAGCATCCCCATGGTGATCATCACCGGTCAGGTGCCCTCGGC
>PNMH01000063.1 GCA_013823505.1 Polaromonas sp.
GCGGGTTCCCGTGTGAAAGTAGGTCATCGTCAGGCTCTTACCCAGCCCCCCAAACCCCCTCGTGCCTCCCGGTACCTGGGGGTTTGGGCTTTCTGGGGTCAGATGCTGATGTATCTGCTAGGCGCGTTGGAAGGTTCTGTCACGCATCGAAGACTCTATCGCCTTCCACCCGAAGCGCATTCCCCTTTGCCAGTTCGTTGAGCAGTGACTGAAGGGAGGCGCGAAGCGTGCCACCCTCCGGCTCTGTGGGGCGCTGTTCAATGCGTGTGATGTACGGGTTGTTGACGTACCACGTAAAAAGCTCGTCGAGGGTGACAGATTGCCACTCAAGCAGTTTGAATTTCAGAAGCACTTTCAGTGCATAGCGGCTGTGCTTTTCTGGGTTCTTGGAGAACTGTTCCAGGCGGCTTCTAGCTCTCTGCAGCGCGCCATCCACGTCTTCAAAAACGCCTCCGTGACCAGGAATAACCGCTGCAGGCTTCAAAGCTTCGATGAGCGTCAAGGTCTCGGCCACTTCTTCAAATGCGTCGATGCCCTCAAGCTCTGGAAACACGACGCCAAAGCCGTTTTGCCAGAGGGCATCTGCGGAAATCAGCAGTCTGCTTTGGGGTTCAAAAAGGACGACCGAATGTGGGTCGTGCCCTTTCGCAGCGTGGATCTCCCAGGAGCCATCACCAAGGAGGACATTGGTCCCCGGCGTGAGGATGCCTTGAAACTGAAATGGCGGGCAGCTCTGCCCGGTCGGCTCATGGCTGAGTTCCACGGGATCCCAGTGAGCGACTGCGTTGGCCTGACCTGGCGGGATGAACGTCTCGAGGTTGGGGTACGCCGACTGAAGCACGGCATTTCCGCCGCAATGATCACTGTGCAAATGGGTGTTCAGCAGCCGATCCAATGGCTTGGTCCCAAGAGCCTCGTGGACGAGGGTCAAGGTCTGGCTGGAATGGGTGCAGTAGCCTGAGTCCACCAGCGCTGTCGAGTCGTTCCCCGTGAAGAGGATGTTGTTCGAAGAGAGCCAGCCTCGTTCAAAAACAGATGCACCGACGTGAGCCAAGCGAGAGGCAATGGATGTCAAAGCGTGCGATTCGTTCATGGCGTATGCAGTCTGAGAAAGGGAATTGATGGCGTCGCTAAAACTTGGTGCCTCAACTGCCCCGAGTGAGTTCTTGGCTTAACGCGCGTTCGCAAGACGCCATGTCTTGGTCAAACAATGCGTCTACCCACCCCGCCTCGCGCTGTCTGATGGTGTCGAGGAACGGTCGGGCATCGCCCATGGCGGCGAAGGCATCGAACCCGCTTTCGAGAAAATGCTGGAGCGTGTCGAGCCCCGCGGCGCGGGCAGGGTTGCGCATCATGCGGAGTCCAAGACGCAGCGACTTCATGCGGGTGAGGCGTTGAAGCTCCAGTCCCATGTGATGCACCACCGCCAGCTGCCGGTCGCGCGCCACGCGTGCATCTGTGAGCCGCCAAGCAAGGATGTAGCGTTCTGCAGGTCCGATCGATGCATCCATGCCCAGCCAGTGGGAGGCCAACTGGTGGTCCAGCACCTCCGTCAACGCATGTGTCTCTGCCAAGTCCACCGCAAGCTGTGCCACAGCATCCGGGAAAAGGCGTTCAAGGGCGCCGGCAATGCGCGCGAACTGCGCATCGCGCCTTGCAAAATCGTGCACCCCATACAGCTCATCGAGAAAAAACCGAGTCGCGGGTGCGTAGCTGGGATGCACCAGAAAGTCGGCATAGGTGCCCCGAAAGCGGCGTGCCTGCAGCTCTTTGACCGCGTCCAGCGCAGTTTGCAAACCAACGGCCTGAGCCTGCGCGCGCAACTCGCCCACCCGCGCAAGATGCATCCGGATCAGGTCGCTGGGAGTGTTGGGTGGGGTCATGAACAGGCTGATGAAGGCAAAACAGTCTAGCCGGGCGAAGGTGGCATCGGTGTCACACAAGGTCAAACCCCATGCCGACCATTTGCCGTGCCATAGTTTGCCCATGAACCCCAGCAAGCAGCCTGATCCAAATCCTCCCCGTTCACGTTCGTCTTCGCTCGCCCACCTGCAACAGGGTTTGTTGACGGTTGCTGTCGCTGTCGCGTTGGCCTGGACACTCTGGACCTCGTCCGACGCGAAGTTCGCCACGTGGGTCCGCTTGGCTGTGATCACGCTGGGCTACGCTGTGATCCTGGGTTTGGAAACGGTGGGCGCTGCGGTCATCAACCACTCAGACGCAGCACCTCGCGCCAGTAAAAGCGAATGGTTCAACGCCTGGTGGCAAGAGGTAAGGGTGGCGCCGCAGGTCTTCGCCTGGCGCCAGCCGTTCCGTTGGCGGCGGCTGCCCGACACGCTCATGGCCCAGCCTGCTTCAGTGCCTGCGGTGGTGCTGATCCATGGCTTCTTTTGCAATCGGGGCTTTTGGCTGCCTTGGATGGAGCAATTGCAAACGCAGGGCATCCCCTATGTGTCGGTCAACCTGGAGCCGATTTTCGGATCGATCGATGAGTACGCCCCCATCGTTGACGAGGCAGTGATACGGGCCACAGCGCTGACGGGGCGTGCGCCCACCCTGATCTGCCACAGCATGGGAGGCCTCGCGGCGCGTGCCTGGATGGCCGCCACGCCCGGAGCCGCGTCGCAGGTGCGAAACATCATCACCATCGGCACGCCACACCGCGGCACTTGGCTGGCCCGTTTCAGCCACCTGGCCAACGGCCGCCAAATGCGCCACGACTGCGATTGGCAACAAAGCCTGGTGGCACGTGAACTGGCGCTTCACCCGCAGCGCAACGCGGGACTGTTTGTCTGCTGGTACAGCAACACGGACAACATCGTCTTTCCCGCTTCCACCGCCACCTTGCCGGGGGCCGACAACCGCCTCGTGAGGGGGGCAGCCCATGTGGCGTTGGCCTTTCACCCGAGGGTGATGGCGGAGTCGCTGGCGATGGTGGCGTCTGCCGGCAAGTCTCCAAGCGAACGCACGGCTTCGTAGAGCGGTGCGAAGTCGGGTGCGGTCATGTCGAACAACTGGCCGAAGCTGTCGATGACGAAGTAGGTGGCCTGGTAGTCGTCGATCTTGTAACGGGTCCGCATGCAGCGCAGCAGATCCAATCCAATGCGTTGTGGCTCAAGGCTCGTGACGCTGTGGCGCAGTTCACCCGACGAACTCAGGATACCAGCGCCATACGCTCGCAGTCCGTCGGCTTGTCGAATCAAACCAAATTCGATCGTGTACCAATACAGCCGCGACAGCAGCTCGCCGGCGCCCAGGTCGTGCGCCTTCAAGCCGCCGGCGCCGTAGCGCTGCACGTAGTCGGCGAACACTGGGTTGAACAACAACGGCACGTGCCCGAACAAATCGTGAAATACATCGGGCTCGACCACGTAGTCGAACTCATCGGGACTGCGGATCCAGTCCGTCACCGGAAAGCGCCGGTGCGCGAGCAAGTCGAAAAATGGACGCTCAGGAATGAGCCCGGGCACGGCCACCAGCTCCCAACCGGTGGCTGGCTTCAGCCGCGCGTTGACGTCCTCGAACTGCGGGATGCGGTCACGAGCCCCCAAAGACGGCAGCGCTTCGATGAACGCATCACAGGCCAGGCCCGGCAGCAACGCGGTCTGCCGCTCGTACAGACGGCGGTAAGTGTCGTGATCCGCCTCGGTGTAGGCGGCCCAGTTCTGCGCGCAGGTGTAGTCGGCCTGAGCCCGCGCGTAATCGCCGCGCGGCGGGCGCTCGCTGGCGCCATAGACAACGGGTTCCACCGCCATGTCAGGCTTTCAACACACCGCGGCGCACCTGGTCCAGCTCCATCGTCTCGAACAGCGCCTTGAAGTTGCCCTCGCCGAAGCCCTGGTTGCCTTTGCGCTGGATGAACTCGAAGAAGATTGGGCCGAGCTGGTTCTCGCTGAAGATCTGCAGCAGCAGTTCACCCGGCATGCCATCCACGAGGATGTTGCGCTGCTTGAGCGCTTCCACGTTTTCGCCGTGGTTCGGGATGCGTTTGGGCAGCAGCTCGTAGTAGGTCTCGCTGGTGTTGAGCAGCTTCACACCGCTGAGCTCCAGCGCGTCCACGGTGTCGTACAGGTTGGTCGAGCCCATGGCGATGTGCTGGATGCCTTCACCGTGGTACCGGTCCAGGTACTCCTGAATCTGCCCGGCCTTCTCGTTGCCCTCTTCGTTGATCGGGATGCGGATCTTGCCGCAGGGGCTGGTCATGGCTTTGCTCTTCACACCAGTGGCCTGACCTTCGATGTCGAAGTAACGAACCTCGCGGAAGTTGAACAGGCGTTCGTAGAAGCCGGCCCACTCATCCATGCGGCCGCGGTGCACGTTGTGCGTGAGGTGGTCGATGTAGGTCAGGCCATGGCCCACCGGGTTCAGGTCGGCGCCGGAGTTCTCACCGATCGGTTGGAAGTCCACATCGAAGAAGCCGATGTTGCCGATATCGCCGGTCTTGGCGCCGTGCTTGCCACGCCACTGATCGATGAAGTAAATGATGGAGTCGCCAATGCCCTTGATGGCGGGAATGTTCAACTCGCCCAGGCCGGCCGATTGCGCATAGCCCCAAGCGCCCAGCGAAATGGCGCGTTCGTAGGCCGCCTTCGCATCGGCAACCCGCAGCGCAATGGCACACACGCTCGGACCGTGCAGGCGCGCGAAGCGTTGCGCGAAGCTGTCGGGTTCGGCGTTGATGATGAAGTTGATCTCACCTTGGCGGTACAGCGTCACCGCTTTGCGACGGTGCTTGGCGATCGGCTTGAAGCCCATGCGCTCGAACAGCGCACCCATGGCCACCGGGTCGGGTGCCGCGTACTCAATGAACTCGAAACCATCGGTGCCCATGGGGTTCTCCCAGGCAGTCGAGTCGGTATGGACGGCGGTGGGCAATGCGTTGTTCATGTCTGTCTCCGGAATCGTGGGAAAGGTCGGGCAATTCGCCACTGTATCGGCGCAGCCTGTCACGATTTCAGCGTTTTGTGGCGCTCCGCTTGTCCCTCTTGCAGGAATGCTGCATAGTTCCCAAAATGGACGCACTGGACAAGCTGGATCGACACATTTTGCGCAGCCTGCAGGCCGACGGGCGCGCCACCTACGACCAGATCGCCGAGACGGTGGGGCTGTCGCCCAGCGCCGTGTTGCGCCGAGTGCGCCGGCTCGAAGAAGCACAGGTCATCGACCGCTACGTGGCGTTGGTGCGGCCGGAAGCGGTGGGCCTCGGTCTCACCGCTTATGTGAATGTGCGGCTGGAGAAACACGCCGGCAGCGCCAAGCGCAACCCCATGGACGAGTTCCGGGCCAGTGTCATGGCGTGGCCCGAAGTGGTGGAGTGCGCGGCGCTCACCGGCGACATGGACTTTCAGTTGCGACTGGTGGTGGCCGACATGGCCGCGTATTCGCGTTTCATCATGGACACCCTGCTCAAGCACCCCAGCGTGCAGGACTGCAAGACCAGTTTTGTGATGGACCGTGTGAAAAGCACGACTGCGTTGCCACTCTAGGAGCCGAACCAGGCGACCGGCGGTCGCTCCCAGCCCGCCCATCGGGAAACCGCCCATTTAGGGGCTCCAGTCCTTGTCGATATAGGGATAACCCGTACAGTTCCGCCATGGTCAACCCCACCCGATGGTTCAAGTCTGCAACTCCACCCGCCCAGGCGACGGTGGGCACGGTTGCGAGCGCTGCGCGCACGTCGGACGACCGCCACTTTCCGTCCAGCAGCGTGGTGGTGCCCATCCGCTCCATCGGGCCTGGACAACGCGATCGCATCCTCGCCCATCTGCTCGCCCTGGAGCCGCACGACCGCTACCTGCGCTTCGGTTACGCCGCCAACGACGAGCAGATCACGCGCTACGTGGATCAACTCAACTTCGAGCGCGACGAACTCTTCGGCATCTTCAACCGCCGGCTCGACCTGATCGCCATGGCCCATCTGGCCTTCTCGGTCGATCCGCAGTACACCAGCTGCGCCGAGTTCGGTGTGTCGGTGGCCAAGAGCGCTCGGGGTCGCGGGTACGGCAGCCGGTTGTTTGAGCGCGCCGTCATGCACGCGCGCAACGAAGGTGTGACGCAGCTCTTCATCCATGCGCTGTCGGAAAACACCGCCATGCTCAAGATTGCTCGCCATGCGGGCGCGATCATCGAGCGCGACGGCTCCGAGTCCGAGGCCCACCTGCGGCTGCCGCCGGCCGACTTCGATTCGCGCGTGACCGAACTGGTCAACCAGCAGGTGGCCCTCACCGACTACCACCTCAAGGTCCAGGCCAAACAGTTCTGGCGCTTGCTGAGCGTGTTGCAGGACATCCGTCAGGGCGTGCGCGAAGCCCGCGAACGCGTTCGCGGCTAACGCCCCGTCCCTGCATCGGCGCGGCCTGGCCGCATTTTTGCTTGGAGTCACCGGCTTGCGGTATCCTTTCGCACCGTTACAACTCCCCCAACCTTCAGTGGCCGAATCCCCTCCCAGCGGTGGGCCGCAGCGCAGCCTGCGGCATGTCGACAAACGTGGTTTCCTGCAAAAGCTCGCGGAGTTCATTCACCCCGGGCCGGACTCCAAAGACGAGCTGATCGAGACCCTCGCGGACGCTGAGGACAACGACATCATCAACGCCGAGTCGAGGGTGATGCTCGAAGGCGTGATCCGCATCGCAGACATGACCGCTGGCGACGTGATGGTGGCCACACCGCGCATGGATGTGCTGGACATCGACGCGCCATTCGACGAAATGCTGCACTTGGTCATCGACACCGCGCACTCGCGCTTTCCGGTGTTCGAAGGCGAGCGCGAAAACATCATCGGCATCCTGCTGGCCAAAGATCTGCTCAAGCTGCAGCGCGCGCCCGAACTCAACATCCGCGCCTTGCTGCGCCCGGCGACCTTTGTGCCCGAGACCAAAGGGCTCAACGACCTGCTGCGCGAGTTCCGGGGCAACCGCAACCACCTCGCCATCGTGATCGATGAGTTTGGCCGTGTGGCAGGTCTCATCACCATCGAAGACGTGCTGGAAGAAATCGTGGGCGAGATCGAAGACGAGTTCGATGTGGCGGAAGACGAAGGCGACGTGTTTGCGCTGGCCGACAGCACCTGGCGCGTCAGCGGTGACACATCGATCGAGCGCATCAACGAGTCGTTCGGCCTCAAGCTGCCTGAGGACGACTTCGACACCATCGGCGGCATGATCGCCCACGCCATGGGCCATGTTCCCAAACGGGGTGAAGTTCACGAGCTCGAAGGCCTGCGCTTTATCGTGCTGCACACCAAGGGCGGTGCGGTGAAGTGGTTCAAGGTTTCGCCGGTTCCGGCCGAGCCCTGAGCGCCGCCCCGAGCCAGCCCCGTTTATGCGCAGCCTGTTTGGATCGCTCCACACGCCATCGAGCTTCAACCCGATGAGCCGCCGCCCGCCAGGGCGCAGCGCACGCGGCAGCGGTTTCTTCTGGTTCTGGATATGCCTGCTGGGCGGCGTGTTGCAAGCCGCTTCCATCGCCTGGCCGTTTGAGGGCTGGAGCCTGCCGGGCATGAACACCGGGCAGCCCAGTGGCTTCTGGCAAATCGTTTCCCTCTCGCTGCTGGTGCTCGCCTTGCAATACGCCACCCGTGTGGGGCAGGCGGCCTGGCGGGGTTGGGTGTTCTCCACCGCCTGGTTGTCCGGCACGTTTTGGTGGCTGTTCATCTCGTTGCACACCTTTGGTGGTCTGCCGGCCTGGCTGGCGGTGCTGGCGGTGGTGGCGCTCGCGGGTGCGCTCTCCATCTACTACGCCGTGGCCGTGGGTCTGCTGTGCAGCTGGGCGCCCGTTTCGCGCACGGCGCAGGCGCTGCTGTTTGCGTCGCTCTGGACCCTCGCCGAACTGGCACGCGGCCATTGGTTCACCGGCTTCCCCTGGGGCGCTGGTGGTTATGCGCAGGTCGACCTGATGGCGCCCTGGGCACCGCTGGTGGGCGTGTACGGCATGGGCTTTCTGGCTGCGATCCTGGCCTATACCGTGGCCTCCGTGGTCTCAGGTCTGTGGCGGCGCTTGAGCACATGGCTGGCTTCTCCGGTGAGCCGGCCCGTCAGCCGCACAGCCGCCGGCTCTCGCATGGCCGCACCGGGCGCGCGCGTGCAGGCCCGACTGGTGCCCGGCCTGACCGACGGCTGGTGGGGTCTGGTGCGCTCATTGATCCTGCTGTTGCTGGTGGGCGGTTTGCTGGTGAGCATGCTCGGCGGTGGCCAGGCCTGGCGCACGCTGGGGCAACGCGGTACCGCCAGCACCGGCGAGCTGCGGGTGTGGCTGCTGCAGGGCAACATTCCGCAAGACCAGAAGTTCGTGCCGGGCACGGGCATTGCACAGGCCCTGTCCTGGTACCCGCAGCAGATCGGTCTGGCGGTGGGTGCTGCGCGCGCCAACCCCGCCACCGGGCCACAGCTCGTGGTGGCACCCGAGACCGCCATTCCATTGCTGCCCAATCAGCTGGGCGCCGAGTTCTGGAGGCCGCTGCTCGGTGGCTTGGCTGAGCAGCCCGCCGCGGGCGTGAGTGCGCTGGTTGGCCTGCCTCTGGGCAGCCTGGAGCAGGGTTACACCAACTCGGTGTGGGGTCTGAGCCCCGAGACGGCCGCGAAGGAGCGTGCGCGGCTCGATGTGCCCGGCGCGCTGGGTGCCAGCATCTATCGCTACGACAAAAACCACCTGGTGCCGTTTGGTGAATTCATCCCGCCCTTGTTCCGCTGGTTCACCGATCTGTTGAACATCCCGTTGGGCGATTTCAACCGCGGCGGCCTGGCCCAGCCTTCATGGACCGTGGCGGGGCAGAGGGTCGCGCCCAACATCTGCTTTGAAGACCTCTTTGGCGAAGAGCTGGCCGCGTCGTTCACCCAAGCGGCCACCGCCCCCAGCGTGCTCATCAACCTGAGCAACATCGCGTGGTTCGGCGACTCGGTGGCCATCGACCAGCACCTGCAGATCTCGCGCTTGCGCGCCATTGAGCTGGGCCGACCCATGCTGCGCGCCACCAACACCGGCGCCACCGCCGTGATCGACCACAACGGGGTGGTCACGCACCAGCTGGATCGGCTCACCCGCGGCCGGCTGGAGGCCACCGTTCAGGGGCGCAGCGGCATCACGCCTTATGCGCAATGGACCGCGCACTGGGGCCTCATGCCCATGTGGGTTGGCTGTCTGGTGCTGGTGCTCGTCATTGCTTCGCTGCGCGGCCTGGGCCGTCGCGGCGGTCGCACCCGCCGGCGCTGAGCGGGCGCCTCAGCGATTCGACAGGAATCGCTCACAAGTCCATCAAACAGCGCTCAGGGCCGGTTGGTACAACTCAAGGTCCCCGACCCTGTTGGCGGGGAATCCTTGAGGGAGCTCTCCATGGCGTCATCCATTCCGTTCGACCATCCCTCGCTGGTGCTGGGACACGTCGTCAACACCGACCTGCTCAGCCGACTGGAAAAAATCGCCAGCCTGCAGGCCAAGACCGATGCCGCGTTCGAGCGCATGAACTCGTTCATCGCCATGCGGCGCGGGCTGAGCATGACGATCAACGAACTGGTCAGCCTCGGGGTGGACATCACCGAACTCAACACGCGCATCAAGGCCTTGAATCAGCACGTGAGCGACGCCGCGCGCGACTACATGACAGCGCGCATCACCAACGACACCGGCGTGCAGCAGCTGCGTGAAGAAGTGGCGGCCATTGAAAACGTGGCGGGTCTTGAAAGCCCGCTGGACTTCACCGGTGTTGCGGTCGAGCGCCTGCCGCTGGCATCGGACTCGATCAAGATCGATCTCCAGTACTTTTCGTACGGCAGCAACGACGACAGCAGCGCCACGGCGATTGCCAACATCGAGGGTTTGATCCGGGAGTCAACTTCGTCGCTGGGCCCTGCAGGGCGCGACGTGCCCAAGACGGCTGCGGCGCAAGTGCATCAGCAGCTCAAGAACCACAGCCTGGTCGGCACCATCGTGATCACGGCCAGCGCGACCCACCGTTCTTCGGCCATGTTGCAGCCGCTCACGCTGGATGTGGACAAGGCGGTGGAGGTTTGGAACAGCGTGCACAGCAAAGCCGGCGAGGGCATCAACACCGCCGATCTCTCCGCCATGATCCAGGCGTCTGAAGCCTTGGGGAGCGCAGCCGACGCCAACAGCCTCACCCTGCTGACTGGCGCCAACTACGGCTCCAGCTTCATCGGCATGGTGCACATGGTCAACAACGAGATGGCCGGCACCGGCCTGGGTGCCGATCAGGAAGAGGCGATGCAGGAGCAACTGCGCCTGGGGGGCTGGCTCAAGGCGGCCACCGGGGGCTTTGGTGTGGACGAATCGGTGCTGGACAACGTGCGCAAGCTGCTCAGCACGCAAAACGTGTCCACCCACGTCAACCTCATCGTGCTCGGCAGCGTGCCGTCGCTGGCGTCCTCTCGCTTGCGGATGGGCGTGTCGGCCTTGCTCGACGACCCCAAGCAGGCCAGCGCGGCAGGCCAGTCGGGCGAATCGCGCCAAACCGCGAGCTCCATGGCCGACACCTCGCTCAAGGGCGGCCAGCAGGTGGCCCTGCACAGTGGCCTGATGCAAGGCGTGATCCAGGGACTGGGCACCATCGACCACGGCAGCAACAAGGTGGTCGACCTCAACACCTTGATGAACGCGTTCGACAACTACATCACCCAGGTCTCGGACGCCAAATCCGTCGGCATTCCGATCAGCTTCTTCTTCAAGAAGATCTCCAAGGCGCACATCGCGCGCCTGTGGCTCGACAAGTACTTCGCCATGGCCAAGACCAAGGGCGATCCGGCGGCGGCCAGGACCGCACCAGCGAAGTGACCGGGCACACCCGGCCGGGTGGGGCGCGCCCGTAAAATCGGGGGTTTGCGCAGCCGTAGCCGGCTCGCCCCTTCTTCCTTCTGCGCGGCCTGCGCGCCAGCCCCATGTTGACCTTCCAGCAAATCATCCTGACCTTGCAGTCCTACTGGGACAAGCAGGGCTGTGCCCTCCTCCAGCCGTACGACATGGAGGTGGGTGCCGGCACCAGCCACACCGCCACGTTCTTGCGCGCACTCGGCCCCGAGCCCTGGAAAGCCGCCTACGTGCAGCCCAGCCGCCGCCCCAAGGACGGCCGCTACGGCGAGAACCCCAACCGCCTGCAGCACTACTACCAGTACCAGGTGGTCCTGAAGCCAGCACCCAGCAACATCCTGGAGCTCTACCTCGGCAGCCTGGAGGCGCTGGGCTTCGACCTCAAGAAGAACGACATCCGCTTCGTGGAAGACGACTGGGAAAACCCCACGCTGGGCGCCTGGGGCCTGGGCTGGGAGGTCTGGCTCAACGGCATGGAAGTCACGCAGTTCACCTACTTCCAGCAGGTCGGCGGCATCGACTGCAAGCCCATCACCGGCGAGATCACCTACGGCCTGGAGCGCCTGGCCATGTACCTGCAGGGCGTGGACAACGTCTACGACCTGGCGTGGACCCAACGTGCCGACGGCTCCAAGCTCAGCTATGGCGACGTGTACCTCCAGAACGAAAAGGAACAGTCCGCCTACAACTTCGAGCACAGCGACGCCGACTTTTTGTTCACGGCGTTCACCGCACACGAGAAGCAGGCCAAACACCTCATGGAGCAGCAACTCGCGCTGCCGGCCTACGAGCAGGTGCTCAAGTGCGCGCACAGCTTCAACCTGCTGGACGCGCGCGGCGCCATCAGCGTGACCGAGCGCGCCGCTTACATCGGCCGCATCCGCAACCTCGCGCGCGGCGTGGCCCAGAGCTACTACGAGAGCCGTGAGCGCCTGGGCTTCCCCATGGCGCCGCGCGAGTGGGTGGACCAGATGACGAAGAAGGCCGCGTGAGCGCCCGGAGAAAGCACAAGAATGACCGCACAGAACCTGCTCGTTGAACTGTTTGTTGAAGAGCTGCCCCCGAAGGCCCTGAAAAAACTCGGCGACGCTTTCGCCACCGTGCTGGCCGACCAGCTCAAGGCCCAGGGCCTGGCCCCGGCCGACGCAGTGGTGACCGCGTTTGCCTCGCCGCGCCGCCTGGCCGCACACGTCACCGGCGTGTTGGCCCGCGCGGACGACAAAGCCGTGTCGCAAAAACTCATGCCGGTGAGCGTGGGCCTGGACGCCAGCGGCCAGCCCACGCCCGCGCTGCTCAAGCGCCTGGCGGCGCTCGGTGCCGATGCGTCGGCCGTGGCCGGCCTCAAGCGCGCACCCGACGGCAAGGCCGAGGCGCTGTTTTACGAGAGCGTGGCGCCCGGCGCCGCGCTGGCCGCAGGCTTGCAGAAGGCGCTGGACGAAGCGCTGGCCAAGCTACCGATCCCGAAGGTCATGAGCTACCAGCTGGAGACCGACTGCGAGCTGCCCGGCTGGACCAGCGTGAATTTCGTGCGGCCCGCGCACGGCCTGGTGGCCTTGCACGGCAGCGCCGTGGTGCCCGTGAAGGCGCTGGGGCTGACCTCGGGCAACACGACACACGGCCACCGCTTTGAAGCAACCGTCTCGCCCGTGGTGCTGAAAGACGCCGACAGCTACGCGTTGACGCTGGCGGGCGACGGCGCCGTCATCGCCTCGTTTGCCGAACGCAAGGCCGAGATTGCGCGTCAGCTGGCTGCCGCCGCAGCCCAGGTGGGTGGCGGTTGCAAGCCGATCGAAGACGACGCGCTGCTTGACGAAGTGACAGCGCTGGTCGAGCGGCCCAACGTGCTGATTTGTGAGTTCGAGCAGCAGTTCCTCGGCGTGCCGCAGGAATGCCTGATCCTCACCATGAAGGCCAACCAGAAATACTTCCCGCTGCTCAATGCGCAGGGCAAGCTCACCAACCAGTTCCTGGTAGTCAGCAACATCAGCCCGAGCGATGCGAGCGCGGTGATCGGCGGCAACGAGCGCGTGGTGCGCCCGCGCCTGGCCGACGCCAAGTTCTTCTTCGACCAGGACCGCAAGAAGACGCTGGCCTCGCGGGTCGAGGGCCTGGGCAAGGTGGTCTATCACAACAAGCTGGGCACCCAGGGCGAGCGCACGGAGCGTGTGCGGGCGATTGCGCGTGCCATCGGTCAACAGCTCGGTGGCGATGTGCTGGCGAAGAGCGCCGACACCGCCGCGCAGCTCGCCAAGACCGACCTGCTCACCGACATGGTGGGCGAGTTCCCCGAGCTGCAGGGCATCATGGGTGGCTATTACGCGCGCCACGATGGCCTGACCGAAGACATCGCGTTGGCGATCGAAGACCACTACAAGCCCCGCTTTGCGGGTGACGAATTGCCGCGCAACATGGCGGGCGTGGTGGTGGCGCTGGCCGACAAGCTGGAGACGCTCGTCGGGATGTTCGGCATCGGCAATTTGCCGACCGGCGACAAGGACCCATTTGCGCTGCGTCGGCACGCGTTGGGGGTGATCCGGATGCTGCTTGAGAAGGACCTGGGTGTTGACCTGCTGTCCTTGCTGGAAAAAGCCTACGACGCCTTTGGCGACAAACTGCCTGCCGCTCGGGCTGAACCTGTCGAAGCCCTCGCCAGTTTCATCTACGACCGCCTCGCCGGCAGCTTGCGCGAGCAGGGCAGCAGCGCGCAGGAAGTCGATGCCGTGCTAGCGTTGAAACCCCAGCGACTGGGCGACGTGCCCAAACGCCTTGCGGCCGTGCGCACCTTCGCTGCCCTGCCCGAAGCCCCCGCCCTCGCGGCCGCCAACAAACGCATCGGCAACATCCTCAAGAAATCCGAAGGGGATGTCGCTGCAGCGGTGAACGAATCCGTGCTGGTCGAGCCAGCCGAGAAGAACCTGTTCGCCGCCATGCAAACGACCGTGCCCGCCGCGAACGCCAAGTTCGAAGCGGGGGACTACACCGCCAGTCTTCAAGCACTCGCCGCCCTGCGCGCCCCGGTCGACGCCTTCTTCGATGGTGTGATGGTCAACGCCGACGACCCGGCGCTCAAGGCCAACCGCCTGGGCCTGCTGCGCCAACTGCACGACGCCATGAACCGCGTGGCCGACCTCTCGCGCCTGGCCACCTGAGACCGCCATGAAACTCCTCATCCTCGACCGCGACGGCACGCTCAACCGCAGCCGTGACGACTACGTCGCCTCGCCTGACGAGTGGGAGGCGCTGCCCGGTGCGCTCGAAGCGGTGGCGCGGCTCAACCAGGGGGGCTGGCGCGTGGTGCTGGCCACCAACCAGTCCGGCATCGGGCGTGGCCTGTTCGACATGGCGTCGCTCAACGCCATCCACGCCAAGATGCACCGCAAGCTCGCTGCTGCTGGCGCGCGGGTGGACGCGGTGTTCTTCTGCCCGCACGCGCCCGACGAAGGCTGCCCATGCCGCAAGCCTTTGCCCGGCCTGTTCACCCAGATCGGTGAGCGTTTCGGCGTCTCGCTGGCCTCGGTGCCCGCGGCCGGCAACGCGCTGCGGCACGTGAGGGCCGCGGCCGCTGCGGGCTGCCCGGCCCACCTGCTGCTCACCGGCCAGTCCGAGCACTTGCGCGGCCGTGTCGGCCAGGGATCGAGCGCCGATCTCGCCGCGCTCGCGCCCGACCTGCCGCCCGGCACCCACACCCACGACGACCTCGGCGCCTTTGCCGACTGGCTGCTCGCGCAGCCCACGACCTGAACGGCATCCATGTACCTCATCCATCTCCTGCGCTCGATCCTGCACACCTTGTTCATGGTGGTGACGGTGATCCCCTGGGGGCTGGCGGTGCTGATCGCGGCGCCCTTCCTCAACAGCACGCAGATCTACTGGATGTGCGCCGGCTGGTTGAAGCTGGCGGTCAATGGCGGCACGTTCATCCTCGGCATCAAGAACGAGGTGATCGGCTTCGAGAACCTGCCGGTGGGCAGCACCGCGCCGGCGATCCTGCTGGTCAAGCACCAGTCCACCTGGGAGACCTTCAGCATGCCTGCGCTCATGCCGCACCCACTGGCCTATGTGTTCAAGAAAGAACTGCTGTACGTGCCGTTCTTCGGCTGGGCCATGGGCCGCATGGACATGATCCACATCGACCGCAGCAAGCGCGCGCAGGCCTTCAACAAGGTGGTTGAGCAGGGCCAGCGCCTGCTCAACCAGGGCACCTGGGTGATCATGTTTCCCGAGGGCACGCGCATCCCGCGCGGCCAGAAAGGCACCTACAAGAGCGGCGGCACCCGCCTGGCGGTGGAGACCGGCGCGCCGGTGATCCCGATCGCCGTGACCTCGGCCAAATGCTGGCCGCGCAAGGCCTTCGTGAAGAAGCCGGGCACGGTGGAGTTTTCCATTGGCAAACCGATTCCGAGCGCGGGCCGCCAGCCCGACGAGCTGATGCGCGAAGTCGAAGACTGGATCGAGGCCGAAATGCGCCGCCTCGACCCCACGGCCTACCCGCAGGGCTGAAGCCGCCATGCAGCGCTTCCTTCAGCTGGCGCTCGACTTCCTCGGTGGCCCCGATCCCGAGCCGCTGCGGCCGGCGCCCGCACCGCGGGCCGAGGTGGCCGCCGCGCCGGCCTTGCCCATGACCCAGGTGTTCCAGCCTGCGGCCTGGCACCACCCGCGCGCCAACCGCACGCTGCGCCTGGGCTCGTGCGATGTGGCCTACGAATTCAAGCGCGGCAAGCGCCGCACCATCGGCCTGTCGGTGAGCCCGGACGGCCTGAGCGTGAGTGCGCCGCGCTGGACACCGGTGGGCGAGGTCGAGGCCCTGCTGCACGACAAGTCCGCCTGGGTGCTGGAGAAGTTGCAGAACGCGCGCGAACGCGCTGGCGAGATGGCGCAGGCCCGCATCGCCTGGGCCGACGGTGCCGAGTTCGATTACCTCGGTGAGCGCCTGCGCCTGGTGCTCGACCCGGCGCACGGCTTCACGCAGGTGGGCGCGGTGTTTGAAGCAGCCACCGGTCCGAAGTCCCTGGGCACGCTGCGCCTGGGGCTGGCGGGCAACGCCAGCGAAGCGCAAATCCGCGACGCCGCGCAGGCCTGGCTGATGAAGCAGGCCAAGGCCCTGTTCGCGCAGCGGCTGGACCACTTTGCGCCGCAACTGGGCGTGAGTTATTCGAAGCTGCGCCTGTCCAGCGCGGGCACCCGATGGGGCAGCGCCAGCGCCGACGGCACGATCCGCCTGAACTGGCGGCTGATCCACCTCAAGCTGGAGATGGTGGACTACGTGGTGGTTCACGAGCTCAGTCACCTTCATCACATGGATCACAGCCCCCAGTTCTGGGACGTGGTCGCCAGCGTCATGCCCGACCACGCGTCGCGGCGCAAGGCGCTGCGCACAGCGGCCGTGCCGCTGGGCGAGTAGCGGTCAGGCCGGCCTGAATCGCCAGACGCCATCGGCGGCCTGCTCGCGCAAGAGCTCGCCCGCCATCCACAACCAGTGCAGGTGCGCCACCGCCTCGCCCATGGCGAAGGTGGTCTGGTGCAGGTCGAGCGCGCGGGGAAACAGCACCGGCAGGATGTCGGCGCCGCTGCAGGGCTTTTCGAGGCAGGCCGCGCGCACCTCGTCGAGCCGGTCGCGGTGGTGGTCCTGCAGCTGCTGGATGCGCTCGTGCAGACCCGTGAAGGGTTTGCCGTGCGAGGGGAGCACCAGCGTGTCTTCGGGCAGCGGCAGGTACTTCTTCAACGAGTCGAGAAACAGCGTGAGCGAGTCGGCCTCGGGCTCCTGGTCGTAGACGCTGACGTTGGTGGAAATGCGCGGCAGCACCATGTCGCCGCTGATCAGCACACCGAGCGCCTCGCAGTGCAACGCCATGTGTTCCGGCGCATGGCCGTAGCCGCTGATGCAGCGCCACAGGCGCCCGCCGACGGGCACTTGCAGGCCGTCGTACAGCCGCCGGTACTGCGCCGGCACGGACGGCACGAGGTTGGGGTAGTAGCTGGCGCGGCCGCGGATCTTCTCCAGGCTCTCGGCATCGCTCAGGCCTTGCGAGGCGAAGAAGGCGGCCGCGGCTTCCCCACCAAATCCGGTGGTGCTTTGCGAGCCGATGCGCGCCATGGTGAAGTCCGTCGCGCTGATCCAAAGCCGTGCGTTCCATCGAGTGCACAACCAGTCGGCCAGGCCGATGTGGTCCGGGTGCATGTGCGTCACGATCACGCGCAGCACCGGCAGGCCGTCGAGCTCATTGGCAAAGATCGTTTCCCACTGTGCCTTGGCCGCGTCGTGCGAGATGCAGCAGTCCACCACCGTCCAGCCCTCGCGCCCGTCGATGTCGTCGCGCAGCAGCCAGAGGTTGATGTGGTCCAGCGCGAAGGGCAGGGCCATGCGGATCCACTTCACGCCGGGTGCCACGGTCAGCGTTTGGCCAGGTTCTGGCAGCGTGGCTCCCAGGGGGTAGTGCAGTCGGGCTTCGAGCTGTTCGCGGGTGGGGTTCATGCGGGCGGATTCCGTTAAGATGCCAAGGTGACGTTGACGTAAACGTCAAGCCTCAGGGCATTCTACGGAGCGGCACCCCCGCGCACTGTCTGCAACCCGACACGGCCTGAAACGACAGCTCTGATTCCATGGCGACGAACCCGACCTACACCATCAGCGATCTGGCGCGCGAGTTCGACCTCACCACCCGCGCCATCCGTTTTTACGAAGACATGGGGCTGCTGGAGCCTCAGCGCGAAGGCCCGGGCGGGCGCAATCGGGTGTATTCGGCGCGCGACCGCACGCGCCTCAAGCTCACGCTGCGCGCCAAGCGCCTGGGTCTGTCGCTGACCGAGGCCAAGGACATCATCGACACCTACGACAGCCCGCGCGACACCGGTCCGCAGCTGCGCAAATTCCTCACCGTGCTGGCCGACCACCGGCGCCAGCTTGAAGAGCAGATGGCCGACCTGGTGGCCAACCTCGACGAGGTGAAGGTGCACGAAAAAGAAGCCCGAGCGCTGCTGGCCAAGCTGGACAAGAAGTCCTGAGTTCAATCCCCGAAGGAGTTCCCATGTCCTTGATCGCCAGCATCGTTGTCGCGCTCGTCGCGCTGTTGCACATCTACTTTCTCGTCCTCGAGATGTTCCTGTGGGACAAACCCGCCGGGCTCAAGGCCTTCGGTCAGACACCCGCTTCGGCTGCGGCCACCAAGGTGCTTGCCGCCAACCAGGGTCTGTACAACGGTTTCCTGGCCGCCGGCCTGCTCTGGGGCTTGTGGCTGGGGCCTGAGGGCTTCGGCGTGAAGGTGTTCTTTCTGCTGTGTGTGCTGATCGCCGGTCTCTACGGCGCGGCCACGGCCAGCCGCAAGATCCTGTTCGTGCAGGCGTTGCCGGCGGCGGTGGGCCTGGTGCTGGTCTACCTGAGCCGCGCGGCCTGAGGCCTCAGCCGGGCTCCGTGTTTCGCCAGAGCACCCGTCCCTGCCCGGCGTCGTTGATGCGCGCCACCAGGGCCGCCGCCCGCGAGTCGGGCACCCGCAGCGTGACGTCCACCCCGTCGCCGTGCTGCGCCTCGACCAGCGTGGCGCCAAAGCCATCGAGTTCGCGCCGAAGCCAGCCCTCCAGCGCGTAGGGCAACACACAGCGCAACACCTGCCAGCGGATCACCGCCACCTTGTCCGCGCCCAGCAGGGCCTGAGCCACGCTGTCGGTGTAGGCGCGCACCAGCCCGCCCGCACCCAGTGGCGTGCCGCCGTAGTAGCGCACCACCGTGGCCAGCACACCTTCCAGGTCCTGGTGTCGCAGCACCTCCAGCATGGGCCGGCCAGCGGTACCGCCGGGTTCACCGTCGTCGTTGGCGGCCGAGTGCCCGCCGGCCATGAGCGCCCAGCACACGTGGGTGGCGCCGGGGTGTTCGGCACGAAGCTGTGCCACCCGCGCCAGTGCCGCCACGCGGTCGGCCACCGGCTCCACGCAGCCGATGAAGCGGCTTTTCTTGAGGGTCTGCTCGCTGTGGACCGGGGCGTTCAGGGTGAAGGGCATGGCGGGTCGAGCATAGCCCCGCACCGCAGCCCGTGAAATTGACGTTTACGTAAACGTCAACGTAGAATCCGGGGCTGCCCCGACGCACCAGGAACGCCATGAACCCACCCAGCTTCGAGCCTCGCAACCCCGACTTCGACGCCCGCGTGCGCGAGAGCTTTGCCCGCCAGGCCGCCATGCGCACCCTGGGCGCCACGCTGGCGGTGGTCAAGCCCGGGCGGGTGGAGATCACGTTGCCCTGGGCGGAGCCGCTGACGCAGCAACACGGTTTCCTGCACGCCGGCATGGTGGCCACCGCGCTGGACTCGGCCTGCGGCTACGCCGGGTTCTCACTGATGGCAGCCGATGCGGCGGTGCTCACCATCGAGTTCAAGATCAACCTGCTGGCACCCGCCCAGGGGCAGAGCTTCCGCATGGTCGGCACCGTCGTCAAACCCGGGCGCACTGTCACGGTGTGCGAAGGCCATGCGTACGCCATCGACGGCGGGCAGGAAAAACTGGTCGCCACCATGGGCTGCACGCTCATGGCCGTGGTCGGCCGCGACAACATCCAGGGCTGAAGCCCGCTGAATCATTCTTTGGAGACACCACCCATGACCAACCTGCCCGGCCTCAACTTCCAGCTCGGTGAAGACATCGACGCGCTTCGCGACGCGGTGCGCGACTTTGCGCAAGCCGAAATCGCCCCCCGCGCGGCCGAGATCGACCAGAACGACCAGTTCCCTATGGACCTGTGGCGCAAGATGGGCGATCTGGGCGTGCTCGGCATCACCGTGGGTGAGGAATACGGCGGCGCCGGCATGGGCTACCTGGCGCACATGATCGCCATGGAGGAAATCTCGCGCGCCTCGGCCAGCGTGGGCCTGTCTTACGGCGCGCACAGCAACCTGTGTGTGAACCAGATCAAGCGCAACGGCAGCGAAGCGCAGCGCGCGAAATACCTGCCCAAGCTCATCAGCGGGGAACACGTGGGTGCACTCGCCATGAGCGAGCCCGGTGCGGGCTCGGATGTGATCAGCATGAAGCTCAGGGCCGAAGACAAGGGCGGCTACTACCTGCTCAACGGCAGCAAGATGTGGATCACCAACGGCCCGGATGCCGACACCATGGTGGTCTACGCGAAGTCCGAACCCGAGATGGGCGCGCGCGGCGTCACGGCCTTCCTCGTCGAGAAGGGCATGAAGGGTTTCAGCACCGCGCAGAAGCTCGACAAGCTCGGCATGCGCGGCAGCCACACCGGCGAGATGGTGTTCAACAACGTGGAGGTGCCGGTCGAGAACATCCTGGGCGGCCTCAACAACGGCGCCAAGGTGCTCATGAGCGGGCTGGACTACGAGCGCGCCGTGCTCACCGGCGGGCCTCTGGGCATCATGCAGGCCGTCATGGACAACATCGTTCCCTACATCCACGACCGCAAGCAGTTCGGCCAGAGCATCGGTGAATTCCAGCTCATCCAGGGGAAGGTCGCCGACATGTACACCGTGTTGCAGGCTGGTCGCTCGTTCGCCTACACCGTGGCCAAGAACCTCGACCTGCTGGGTGCCGAGCACGTGCGCCAGGTGCGCAAGGACTGTGCGTCCGTCATCCTGTGGTGCGCCGAAGAAGCCACCAAGATGGCGGGCAACGGCATCCAGATTTTTGGCGGCAATGGCTACATCAACGAGTACCCGCTGGGCCGCCTGTGGCGCGATGCCAAGCTGTACGAGATTGGTGCCGGCACGAGCGAGATCCGCCGCATGCTGATCGGCCGCGAGCTCTTCGCCGAGACCTGCTAAGTTCCGAGGCTTCCTGGCGCGAGCGCCGCACCGCCGTGCGCCGCCACTTCCCGAGAACACCGAATGACCTCGCAACTGAAGAACCTGTTTGACCACAACCGCGCCTGGGCCGCTGAAATGGTGGCCTCGCGCCCGACCTTCTTCACCGAACTGCTCAAGCAACAGAGCCCGCGCTACATGTGGATCGGCTGCTCCGACAGCCGCGTGCCAGCCAACCAGATCACCGGCCTGGCGCCGGGTGAAGTGTTCGTGCACCGCAATGTGGCCAACGTGGTGGTGCCCACCGACCTGAATTGCCTCTCCACCATCCAGTACGCGGTCGATGTGCTGAAGGTCGAGCACCTCATGGTGGTGGGCCACTACGGTTGTGGTGGTGTGCTGGCCGCGCTCAAGGACGTGCGCGTGGGACTGGCCGACAACTGGCTGCGCCACATCAAGGACGTGCGCGACCGCCACGCCGGGCTCATCGACGGCCTGCCTGAGCACCGCCGTGCCGACGCCCTGTGTGAACTCAATGCGATCGAACAGGTGATGAACGTGGCCCAGACCACGGTGGTGCAGGACGCCTGGACACGGGGACAAGCGCTCACGCTGCACGGCTGGGTGTATGGCCTGAGCGATGGTCTGCTCAAGGACCTGCTCATCACCGCCGAAGGTTCGCAAGGCCTTGACGCCATTTACCGGGCGGCCGTGGATGGCGTGACAGCGCGGCATTTCGGCTGACCACCCGCGGCGCCATGTTCCCCCAGCGCCTCGATTCGACCCTGGCCTACGCGATTGCCAAGGCCATGATGGACGGCTTCAACCGGCACTACCGGTTGTTTCGCACCGAGTCGGCGCGGGCACAACACCGGTTTGAGACGCGCGACTGGCTGGGGCAGCAGCGCGCCCAGCGCGAACGCATCGAGTTCTACGACCTGCGGGTCAAGGAATGTGTGATGCGGCTGATGAAGGAGTTCGCCGCCGACGCACAGCCCATGGACGTGTGGGAGCAGGTCAAGCTGCACTACATCGGGCTGCTGGTGAACCACCACCAGCCCGAGCTGGCCGAAACCTTCTTCAACTCGGTGACCACCAAGATCCTGCGGCGCGCCTACTTCCAGAACGACTTCATCTTCGTTCGCCCCGCTGTCTCCACCGAGTACATCGAAAACGAAGAACCCAGCGCGAAGCCCACCTACCGCTGCTATTACCCCACGACCGGCACGATGCAGGCCGAGGTGCTGCGTTTCCTTCAAGAATTTGGTCTGCGCGTTCCGTTTGAAGACCTTGAGCGCGATGCAGCGCTGGTGCTGGACGCGATGAAGCGCCACTTCGACCACGTGAAGCTGCGCGCCAATTTCCAGTTCCAGGTGCTCTCGGGCCTGTTCTTTCGCAACAAGGGCGCCTACGTGGTCGGCAAGATCATCAACGGCTTCCAGGAGGTGCCGTTTGCCCTGCCCATCCTGCACAACACCGACGGCCAGCTGGTGGTGGACGCCGCGCTCTTTGGCGAGGACGACCTGCTCATGCTGTTCAGCTTCGCGCGCGCCACCTTCATGGTCGATATGGAAGTCCCGAGCGCGTACGTGCAGTTCCTGCGCAGCCTGATGCCGCGCAAGCCGCGCGCGGAGTTCTACAACGCGCTCGGCCTGGCCAAGCAGGGCAAGACGCTGTTCTACCGCGACTTCCTCTCCCACATGCGGCACAGCACGGACCAGTTCCGGATTGCGCCCGGCATCAAGGGCATGGTCATGCTGGTGTTTGACCTGCCGAGCTTTCCGTTCGTGTTCAAGGTCATCAAGGACTTCTACCCGCCGCAGAAGGACACCACGCGCGAGCAGATCCGCGGCAAGTACCTGCTCGTGAAGCAGCACGACCGCGTGGGCCGCATGGCCGACACGCTGGAGTTTTCGGAGGTGGGATTTCCGCGCGACCGCTTCACCGACGAGCTCATCGCCGAGATCCAGAAATTCGCGCCCAGCCAGCTGGAGATCAGCGATCGCGACGGCGACGGCACGACCGAGGTGATCCTCAAGCACTGCTACATCGAGCGCCGCATGATCCCGCTCAACATCCACCTGCAGGAAGCCTTTGATGCGGGTGCCCGCGCGCAGATCGAACACACGGTGATCGAGTACGGCAACGCCATCAAGGACCTGGTGGCGGCCAAC
>PNMH01000064.1 GCA_013823505.1 Polaromonas sp.
GCCGTGCGTATGAGCGTGAAGTATTCAGCCCATTCGCGGGACCTCGTGTTCCTGCTCTCGGCTTCCAGGAACCAGTAGAAGCTGAAGAGGCGGTGCAGGTCTTCACTGGTGCCGACCACGGTGTAGCTGCGACAGCTGAAGCAGCTCAAGAAATCGATGCAGTGCGTGCCGTCCTTGGGTGCCCGGTCGCCGTGAAGGCTGTCCTTGCAGCGCCCAGTTGGTGTGCGCTCCAGTGGCGGTGGCGTAGGCCCTTTTGCCGTGCGGTATGTGTCGGGCAAGGCCTCGCCCACGAAGACAGCGTTCGACCTCATCTCGTCGGTGACCGACAGGTAGCTCTGGTCAGCGACCTTGGGGTCGTGGCCCATGATGGCCGCCACCGTGAACAGGTCGCCATTGCTCAAACGCCACAGCCTGTTCTCCATCGTCTTGCGCAGGCGGGAGGCATTCAGAGCGAGCCGCCGGCCGTTGTCACCGAGAAGGCCGTGCCGGCTCACGAAGCCGGCGACGTTGTAGCCGAGTACCGATCCATCCAGTTTGGTCAGCGTACCCCAGTGGGCCTTGGCTTGCGCCTGGTAAAGCCAAACGCTGTCCTTGAGCTCCGCTGGGGCGATGGCCACCAGTGGCTCGGTGCGTTTGAGCAGATGCTCGAAGAGCGCGACGCCGTCCATGGGGATCGACGTGGGCACCTCGACGCTGCGCGTATATCGAAGGGCCTTGATCTGGGTGGCATTCCCCCGTCCTTTGAACGCCTCGATCAGGCGCATGCGCGGCATGAACGGATGCGGCTTCAGGCAGTCCCGCTTGAGTTCCAGCAGTGGCGTGGTGTTCAGGCCGGTTCGCATCGCGAGCGCCAAGGCATACACCGTCAGGGCTTGTCCGTTGGAGGCATTGAACGTCCCGTTGTGCAACGCGATGACGTCAGCTCGCAAGGCATCTGCCAGCCTGACTCGTTCGGCCTGAGACAGCGGAGTCTGGCCCTTTTTCTTGCTGTTGATCGAGGGGAAGGGGTTGGCCGGGAACAGGCCGTCCTGCGGTTCGATCACGCGCCGGTCGATCAACCCTTGTAGAACTGACTTAGTGTGGCTGTAGGCATTCTTCTGTGAGACCTCGCTACCGGGGCCTCTGCCAGCTTTCAGCCAGGCAACGTATTGGTCCAGCTGCCTACGGTCCAACCCAGCGGGACCGGCCAAGGCGCCTTCGGTCGCGAGATAGTCGAAGAAGTATCTCAGCGCCTTGCCGTAGGAGACGACTGAGGACGGCGCTACGGTTTTGGCTTGAATGAAGGCGCGCAGCTGCAGCGAGCAGCTGACCACCCATTCGTCAATACCCTTGCCCAGCCACTCGCCCAGGTCGATCTTGTGAGTACTGGTGGGGTTTTTGGGGAGCGCGACTTCCGCTGATGCTGGCTCCGTCGCTTCTGGACGCCCCGGTATCGCTACTGGATCTGCGGCCTTGAAGTTTTTCCTTTGTCGGCCCATGCTATCCCTCGATCCCGAACAGCGCATCGATTTCGTCTTCCCACAGCAGAACGAGTTGCGCCCCCAATTGATTGATTAGATGCAGGTAGATCGAAGTGGTGCTCACGCTGCTGTGACCCATCCGATCCCGCACGTAGAGCAATGGCTCTCCGTCGAAGCCGACCTTCCGCAGCTTCCACAGCGTGTACGTTCCATAGGTGTGCCGAAGCATATGGGGGCGCACCCTGAAGCCCACGCGCTTCTCCAGGGCCACGAAGATGTCGGTGAGGGCTGTGTCTCCATAAGGGGTCCCGTTCTGAGTGAGGAACAAAGACGTGCTGGTTGCGCCGGCACCAGCCGCCCGCTGACGTGATTTGCGGTGTCGCGCGGCATACCACCAAAGGTCTTCCATCAGGTCATAAGGGACGTCGATAGCGCGCGGCTTGTCATACTTGAGCTTCATGTCCTTGTTGCTCAAAGGTAAGCGGATCATTTGGCCCTGCACCAAGTCGCGCCGTCTGGCCGGGTCGAACAGGTACTTGACCGGGAAGGTCCTGCATTCGATCTGGCGCAATCCGCAGCGGACCATGAGCTCGAACATCATGCGGTGGGTTATGTTGCTCAGGACACCGAGGCACACCAGCACCTGTTCCATCGTGAGGAATTTAATTGGCGCCGACTTCTGAGACAGCATCGCACTGGGCACCTCGACCAGGTTCGCTGACGCGTCCACGTGCGCCAGGAACCCCGGTGTGCGCGCTACGCGGACGACCTGATAGCGGAAGGGCAATTGCTTGATGAAACCCATTTGCTGGGCCCATCGGTAGAACCGAGCAATCAGACGCAGCCTGGCGTTGATCGTGACCGAATCAAGACCGATCTCCCCCTTGGACCAGTCGCGATACCAGTCCACGACGCTCGGCATGCCTCTCGAGGGGACGGTCTGCCAATCCAGTTCGTTGGCGTCGAGAAACGCGAAGTAGTCGTAGATGTCCCGGCCATACTTGGCCCAGGTCAGTGGACTCTGCGCCCTCCCATTGGTTGTGAGCACGTCCCACAGGAAGCTTTGCGCGGGCTCCACGGCCGTGCCGTCTCTATGGACCAGCAGAGGGAAGCCCACGAAGGCGCGACCCTGCACGACTAGGCTTTCGTCCGAGAGAAACAACCTCACAGCCCGCGTTCCACCAGGAACGCCGCGGCGGGCTTGAAGTGGCAGCCATTGAGGTGCATCACCAGATCCACGGCACCGCCCCCACCACGGTTGGCCCGGGCATCCCAGAATTTCGGCCCGGTCAACAGCAGCTCGAACTCGCTCTGTCCGACTCGGGCCTGCCACCGCGTAGTCGCCGTATTTTTCGCCGGCACAAACGAACTGTCCTCCTTTGCGTAGTCCGCGACAGCAATAAGTACCTGGCTTGCATCCAGCTGTTGCCAGCGGTCGAGCACCTTGTTATCCACACGCATTGTCCCTCCCCCGGACCCCCTCCCGCTACTCGCCTCAAAGAGGCAATTCGGGGAAACCGGGGAATCTAGCAGGCGGGACAGCTAAGTAACGTGAGACCCCCCTAAGATCATGGTGAAGCTGTCCATTGGGTTACCGTCCGGCGCCATCCAGCGTGACCACAGACCGGCGATGCCCATGGGTAATCCATCCGCACACGCGATGCGTGTGGGCACTGCTTTGCCACTGGAGTAGCCCGGTTCTGTGATGGCCTCAGCTGGAATGATGCAGTGCTTGTGGGCCGCCCAGGCGTCCCGGAAACTGGGCTTGGTATCCACTGTCGCGGTGCGCGCGTTGTAGGTGCTACGGCACAGCTTGGTGTCTTTGGCCCAGGGCGGCAGCAACCCGAACATGGCCCAAGCTGCTTCGTGTCCAGGTGGATCGAGATCCGCTTCGATGTGCCCGCTGCTCAGGCCATGAGTGGTTGCCCTGATGATGGGAGCAAAGCCGCCAGGAAACACCTCTGTGGCATCCAGTGCCTTCGCGAGCCCAGTATTGGGTTGTGCGGGCATCTCTGTGCCGAACACTTGCTTGAAGCGTTCTGGCCGGATGACGGGATCGAAGCGGGCACACATGTTCTCAATCGTATGTGGAACCTGATTTTGGCTTTGGGCAACGCTGAATAATTCCCCCTTGGTACGGGGCTTGCGTGTTCACGGCAAAAGCAGCAGGCCCATGAAGATGAAACAGCAAACCCTGGCAATGGCAGCCGACCCTGGCGTTGGCTTTGAGCAATACCGCAAGGTCACGAAACGCGACACGTTCCTGGCGACGATGGAGCAGATCGTGCCGTGGCAAGAACTGTGTGCAGTCATTGATCCCCACTATCCCAAGATTGGCAGAGGACGCCCACCGATTGGGCTTGAGCGCATGCTGCGCATGTACTTCGTGCAGCACTGGTTCAACCTGGCCGATGAGGCGTGCGAGGAGGCGCTGCTCGACAGCACCGCACTGCGCCGCTTCGTTGGCATCGATCTGGGCAGCGAGCGTGTGCCGGACTGCACGACACTTTTGAAGTTTCGACGCCTGCTTGAGCAACACCAACTGGGTCAAGCCCTCTTTGCCAAGGTGGGAGAGGTGCTGCAGGCACGGGGCATGAAGGTCGGCACGGGCACCATCGTGGATGCCACCATCATCGCGGCACCCAGCTCGACCAAGAACGCCGACAAACAACGCGACCCCGACATGCATCAAACCCGCAAAGGCCAACAGTGGTACTTCGGCATGAAGCTGCACATCGGAGTGGACAGTCGCACCGGGTTGGCCCACAGCGCGATGGTGACAGCGGCCAACGTGCACGACAAGCATCCATTGCCCGATTTGCTGCACGGCAACGAGCAGCGGGTGTATGGCGACAGTGCCTACGCCAGCCAGAAGGCATTGATCTCATCCAAGGCCCCCAACGCCAAGGACTTCACCAACCAGCGAACCCGCAAAGGTGGCGTGATCGATGAGATCGAACGAGCCAAGAACAGAAACAAATCCAAGATCCGCGCCCGTGTCGAACACGTCTTTGCCGTGGTCAAGCGGCTGTGGGGCTTTGCCAAGGTGCGCTATCGGGGGGACGTCTCAGAAAACGGAAAATAAAGCACGTTAAGCCCATTGCAGACTCTAGATATTGACGAGTACGTCGGGTTTTCTCTTGTTTGAGTTGCCTCTTGTGGTAAGATAGTAATCATTTACTATCTTACAAGGAGTGCTCGTGGACACCCATCCAAAGCATCTGCCGGCCGATGAACGTCGTGCCGTAACTGTCGAGTCCGTCGTGGCGCTTGCCGGTTCACAAAACCCAAGCGAGATAACCACTGCGGCTATCGCTAAACACATGAACTTGACCCAGGGTGCGCTGTTTCGGCACTTCCCGAACAAGGAAGCCATTTGGCAGGCGGTCATGGAGTGGGTAGCAGAGCGCCTATTAGCCAGAATCGATCGATCCGCACAAGGAATCGATTCGCCCTTGGCAGCCATGGAGGCGATGTTCATGAGTCATATCGAATTCGTAGCTGAGCACCCAGGCGTGCCAAGAATGATGTTTGGTGAGCTTCAGCGTGCCGAATCGACACCGGCCAAGCGCATGGTGCAAACCTTGATTCAGCGCTACGGCGAACGTTTGCATCGTCTCATCGAGAAAGGCAAGGCCAGCGGCGAGTTGTCTCCCTCGCTTGACAACGAGGCGGCGGCAACGCTGTTCATTGGCACGATCCAGGGCTTGGTCATGCAATCGCTGTTGGCGGGTGATGTGGGACGTATGCACCGCGATGCGCCGCGCGTCTTTGCAATTTATCGGCGTGGCATAAGGAGTGCGCAATGAAAAAGTTACCCTTGCAAGGCCGCACCCTGGCGCTGCTTGCCGTCATCATTCCTTTGCTGGTGCTTTTTATTTATGTCGGTCTGCGATCAGGGCCGCTCGCCCCGGTCGCTGTGACGGTGGCAAGCGTGGAATCACGGGCTATCACACCGGCGCTGTTCGGCATCGGCACGGTGGAGGCGCGCTACACCTACAAGATCGGGCCGACGTTTGCCGGGCGCGTCAAACGCCTGGAGGTGCATGTAGGCGACCAGGTCAAGGCCGGACAGGTGCTCGGCGAGATGGATCCGGTCGACCTCGATGATCGGGTGCGCTCACAGGAGTCGGCATTCAAGCGTGCGGAAGCGGCTTTGCGCGAGGCAGAAGCCCGGCAAGCCTACGCGCAAACCCAGGCGCGCCGCTATGAGCAATTGTTTGCGGTGCGCTCGACCAGCGAGGAAATCGTCACCACCAAGCGGCAGGAACTGCAGATCGCCGATGCCGCCCTATCCGCCGCTCGGGAAGATATTGCCCGGGCACGCTCCGACCGCGAAGGACTCGTCGCGCAGCGGAGCAATCTGCGCCTGATCGCGCCGGTCGACGGTGTAGTCGCCGTGCGCGATGCCGATCCCGGCACGACCATCGTCGCAGGCCAGGCCGTGGTGGAAGTGATCGACCCCAAGAGTTTGTGGATCAATGTGCGCTTCGACCAGATCAGCGCATCGGGGCTGGCTGGGGGGCTGCCGGCTCGTATCGTCCTGCGTTCGCGTGGCGGCCAGACGTTGAATGGTCGCGTGCTGCGGGTGGAACCCAAGGCCGACGCGGTAACCGAGGAAACGCTCGCCAAGGTGACATTCGATAACAAACCAGAACCTTTGCCACCGGTGGGTGAACTGGGCGAAGTCACAGTTGACTTGCCGGCGCTCCCGGCCGCTCCACTGATCCCCAACTCTGCCGTCCAGCGTGAGGGCGACAAAGTCGGGGTCTGGCAAATCGTGGATGGTGATCTGCGTTTCTCCCCGGTCAAGCTCGGCACTTCCGACCTCAATGGTTACGTGCAGGTGCGCGAAGGGCTCAAGAATGGGGACCAGGTTGTGACCTATAGCGAAAAGGCACTGACGGCGCGCAGCCGCATCCATGTGGTCGACCACATCCCAGGAGTGTCACGATGATCAGCCTGGCCGGCCGCGACATTCTCCATGCCTGGGGAAAGTTCGTCTTCACTGGCATCGGTCTGGGTCTGCTGATCGGCGTCACCCTGGTCATGGCCGGGGTGTACCGGGGCATGGTGGACGACGGCAAGGCGCTGCTCGACAACAGTGGCGCCGACCTTTGGGTGGTGCAAAAGGACACTCTGGGTCCTTATGCGGAGTCGTCCAGCCTCAACGATGACGTGTATCGCGCCATCCTCGCCATGCCGGGAGTCGCCCAGGCAGCGAACGTGACCTACCTGACCATGCAGGTACGCAAGGGCGAGAGTGATGTACGCACCATGGTGGTCGGCATCGCGCCCGGCGCGTTGGGGGCTACACCCGGATGGCCTCCTTATCTCGTCGCTGGACGCCAGATCACGCGCGGTCACTACGAGGCGGTGGCCGACATCGCCACCGGCTTCAAACTGGGAGATCGTCTTGCCATTCGCCGAAATCATTACACCGTCGTTGGGCTTACACGGCGCATGGTGTCGTCCAGCGGCGACCCGATGGTATTCATTCCGCTCAAGGATGCCCAAGAGGCTCAGTTCCTCAAGGACAACGACGCCATTTGGCAAAGCCGGCGTCGCACCGAAGCCAACCCGGCTTTCAATCGACCCGGTGTTCCAGGTTTGCTGGATGCCGTGATTGCTTCACAGAGCACCAACGCGTTCGTCAATGCAGTACTGGTCACACTGAAACCTGGCCATACGCCGGACGAGGTTGCCGAATCCATCCGGCGCTGGAAGCGTTTGACGGTCTACACCCGGGCACAGATGGAAGACATCCTCGTCGGCAAGTTGATCGCCACCTCGGCCAAGCAGATCGGCATGTTCTTAGTGATTCTGGCCATCGTTAGCGCGGCCATCGTTGCCTTCATCATCTATTCGCTGACGATGGACAAAATCCGCGAGATCGCGGTGTTGAAGCTCATCGGCACACGCAACCGAACCATCGCCGCGATGATCATGCAGCAGGCGCTCGCCCTGGGCGTGATTGGTTTCGTGGTCGGCAAGATCACAGCCACTTTCTCAGCGCCCCTGTTTCCCAAGTACGTACTGTTGATGCCGTTCGACTCCATCGCCGGTTTTTTCGCCGTGCTCGTGATCTGCGTTCTAGCCAGCATCGTCGCCATTCGCATGGCACTCAAGGTCGATCCGGCCGAAGCCATTGGAGGTTGAGATGAGTGGCAAAGGCATTCGCATCGAAGGTTTGAGAAAACGTTATGGCGAGGGGGATACCGCGGTCGATGCCTTGAAAGGCGTGGACATGCAGGTGGCACCCGGCGAGGTGGTTGGCCTGATTGGCCCTTCCGGGTCCGGCAAGAGCACGCTGCTCAAATGTCTGGGCGCAGTGATTGATCCGACCGCCGGGCGCATGACGCTGGGTGATGAAGTGATCTACGACGATGGCTGGAAAGTCCGCGACTTGCGCGCCTTGCGGCGCGACAAGATCGGTTTCGTTTTCCAAGCACCATACCTGATTCCGTTTCTCGATGTCACCGACAACGTGGCGCTGCTGCCGATGCTTGCAGGCGTCGCGAATGGAGAGTCGCGCGCGAAGGCACTGGAATTGCTCACGGCGCTTGATGTGCAACACCGAGCTCGCGCGATGCCCTCGCAACTCTCCGGTGGCGAGCAGCAACGGGTTGCCATCGCGCGCGGATTGGTCAATCGTCCCCCGGTGATCCTGGCCGATGAACCCACTGCGCCGCTGGATTCCGAGCGCGCCATGGCTGTGATCCGCATCCTCAATGACATGGCTCGGAAGTTCGAGACCGCCATCATCGTCGTCACCCATGACGAAAAGATCATCCCCACTTTCAAGCGCATCTACCACATCCGCGACGGTGTGACCCATGAGGAAGCTGGCGAAGGGCGGGAGTTCGAATGAGAGAACGATTGAATTACAGGAGAATTTCATGACCCACCGCAAACACAGCCACGCATTTGGAACTATCACCCTGACCGTTACGGCCTGCCTGCTTTTATGGGGTTTTCAGTTGCCCGCTTGGGCTGGTGACGCTACCCAGATTGAGCCACTGGCGCTACGCAAGATCATGCAGGAACTCGGGCGCAACATGCAGGCTATTACCGGTGCGATTTCGCAGGAGGAATGGGTTCAGGTCGTTCAGCTCGCCCCAAAAGTTGCTGCACACCCCGAGCCACCGCTTACTGAAAAAATGCGCATCCTTGCTTACCTCGGCGCTGATGCGACCAAGTTCAGAAACTTTGACGCGCAGACTCACGAGGCGGCGCTGGCCATGAAGCTGGCTGCTGCGAGCAGCGACGGCAAGGCGGTGATCCAATCATTCGCCCACGTGCAGGAAAGCTGCTTGGGCTGCCACCAAGCTTTCCGTAAACCTTTCGTGGAGCATTTTTATGGAGCACGCTAAAACATGCCAGCGCCCCATCAGCCTCGAAAGACGGCTTGCGGCAACTTACCTGGTAGCTGGTCTGATCACCGCCGGTCTGGCCGGCTGCGCCGCTGGCCCTGATTTTAAGCGTCCCACCGCACCCGATGTGGCTCGCTACACTGCAATACCAGTGGCTGATAGAACCGCGTCCGCTCCCACGCAGTTCGGCGAAACACAACGTCTAGTCGAAGGGCTTCCGATCGAAACGCAATGGTGGCAAAGCTTGGGTTCATCTGCACTCGACGGACTGATAAACGAAGCTTTCCATGTCAGCCCGACGCTGGCGAGCATCAGCGCCAATTTGCGACACGCGCAGGAGCTTCTTGCCGCACAGGCGGGCTCGACGCAATATCCACAGGTAGATGTCGCACTGGGATCTCAGCGCCAGCAAATGAGTCCCAGTAGCCAAGGGTTGAGCGGAGACGCACGTCAATTCAGCCTCTACAACGCCAGCGTTGGCGTGCATTACAACCTCGATCTGGCTGGCGGCAACCGGCGCGCACTCGAAGCCTTGGCTGCTCGCGCCGACTACCGTCGCTTCGAACTGAATGCTGCGCGCCTGGCCCTTGCCGGCAACATGGCAACCGCTGCCATTACCCGAGCACGCCTCGCCGCGCAACTAGAAGCCACTACTGCCATTTTGCGCGTGCAGGATGAGCAACTGCGCCTAGCCCATGAACGCGTGCGTATCGGTCAGGCCTCACCTGATGAAGCGTTGAGCCTACAAGCTCAGGCGGAGCAAACGCGGGCAGAACTGCCTGCGCTGCGTAAACAACTGCAACAAACCGAACATCTACTGGCGGTGCTAGCCGGTCGTGCCCCAGGCACGGGTGGCATCCCGGCCTTCACTCTGGCCGATTTCACTCTACCCGTCGAGATGCCGCTCGTCGTGCCCTCAGAACTGGTGCGCCGCCGACCGGATATCCAGGCGTCAGAGGCGCTGTTGCATGCGGCCAATGCAGACTATGGTGTGGCTGTCGCCAAGCTCTACCCACAGATCAACCTGAGCGCCAACCTTGGTTCTCAGGCGCTGACCACCGGTGCCCTGTTCGGTGGTGGCTCGGCAGTGTGGGGCCTGGTTGCGCAGCTCACCCAGCCTCTTTTTAATCCAGGGCTACCCGCTGAAAAAAGAGCGGCGCTCGCCGCTTTTGATGCCGCCGTAGCCAATTACCAGAGCGTCGTATTGGAGTCTTTGCGTAACGTCGCCGACACCCTGCGCGCGGTGGAAAGCGATGCACAAACTTTGACTGCCCTCGCTGCCGCTGATATGGCTGCACAGGCCTCCTTGCAGTCGGTCGAGCGGCAATACCGGCTGGGCGCGGCCAGCTACCTGCAACTGCTCATCGCGCAGCAACAGGCACAGTCAATCCGGATCAATATGGTTGCGGTCCAGGCACAACGCCTAGTCGATAGTGTTGCTTTATATCAGGCCCTGGGAGGTGGTGTCAGTTAAGACTATACCCTAACCTGATGTCAGATGCTTGGCGCAAAGCACGTCAGAATAGAGTTGTAGTTTGTATTTATTGACACAAGCCGCCAAGGGTAATGGATTTCATCCTGACACTTTTACCTTTGGAGGCACCTTGCAAGGTCAACGCATTGGCTATATCCGCGTCAGCAGCTTCGACCAGAACCCTGATCGGCAACTGGAGCAAATCGAAGTCGGTAAGGTATTCACCGATAAGGCTTCCGGCAAGGACACGCAACGTCCCGAACTTGAAAGGCTGCTGGCCTTTGTGCGCGAGGGCGACACCGTGGTGGTGCACAGCATGGACAGGTTGGCACGCAATCTCGATGACCTGCGCCGCATCGTTCAGGGGCTGACACAACGGGGCGTGCGGATGGAGTTTGTCAAAGAAGGGCTGGCGTTCACCGGCGATGACTCACCGATGGCCAATTTGATGCTGTCGGTCATGGGGGCTTTTGCGGAGTTCGAGCGCGCACTGATCCGCGAACGCCAGCGCGAGGGAATCGTGCTGGCCAAGCAGCGCGGTGCCTACCGGGGACGAAAGAAATCGCTGAACAGCGAACAAATTGCCAAGTTGAAACAGCGAGTCGCGGCAGGCGACCAAAAAACCTTGGTGGCCCGTGACTTCGGCATCAGCCGCGAAACCTTGTACCAGTACCTGCGGGAAGACTGACCATGCCACGCCGCTCAATCCTGTCCGCCACCGAGCGCGAAAGCCTGCTGACACTACCAGATGCCAAAGACGAACTGATACGGCACTACACGTTCAACGAAACCGACCTATCGGTGATCCGCCAGCGTCGCGGCGCCGCGAATCGATTGGGCTTCGCCGTGCAGCTTTGCTACTTGCGATTCCCTGGCATCTTCTTGGGCATCGATGAGCCTCCGTTTCCGCCCCTGTTGCGCATGGTGGCCGCACAACTCAAGGTGCCGGTGGAAAGTTGGAACGATTACGGCCAGCGCGAGCAGACGCGGCGGGAGCACTTGGTCGAGCTGCAAACGGTGTTCGGGTTCAAGCCCTTCACCATGAGTCACTACCGGCAAGCCGTGCATACATTGACCGAGCTGGCCTTGCAGACCGATAAAGGGATTGTGCTGGCCAGCACCCTTGTCGAAAACCTGCGGCGGCAGAGCATCATCCTGCCCGCCATGAATGCCATCGAGCGCGCGAGCGCCGAGGCCATCACCCGTGCCAACCGGCGTATTTACGCGGCGTTGACCGATTCTTTGTTATCGCTCCACCGTCAGCGCCTGGACGAACTTCTCAAGCGCAAGGACGGCAGCAAATTGACGTGGCTGGCATGGCTGCGCCAGTCGCCCGTCAAGCCGAACTCTCGGCATATGCTTGAACACATCGAGCGCCTCAAGGCTTGGCAGGCGCTTGACCTTCCCGCAGGCATCGAGCGACAAGTTCACCAGAACCGCCTGCTCAAGATCGCCCGTGAGGGTGGGCAGATGACGCCTGCCGATCTGGCAAAGTTCGAGATGCAACGACGCTATGCCACTCTGGTTTCGCTGGCCATTGAAGGTATGGCCACCGTCACCGACGAAATCATCGACCTGCACGACCGCATCATTGGCAAACTATTCAACGCCGCCAAGAACAAGCATCAGCAGCAGTTTCAGGCTTCCGGCAAGGCGATCAATGACAAGGTGCGGATGTATGGTCGCATCGGCCAAGCCTTGCTGGAAGCCAAACAGAGCGGCGGCGATCCGTTCGCCGCCATCGAGGCCGTAATGCCGTGGGATACCTTCGCCGCCAGCGTCACGGAGGCGCAAAAGCTCGCGCAGCCGGAGAGCTTCGACTTTCTGCATCGCATCGGTGAAAGCTACGCCACGTTGCGCCGCTACGCGCCGCAGTTCCTGGACGTACTTAAGTTACGGGCGGCACCAGCCGCCAAGGGCGTACTCGATGCCATCGAGGTGCTTCGCGGCATGAACAGCGACAACGCCCGCAAGGTGCCCGCCGACGCGCCGACCGCATTCATCAAGCCACGCTGGGCGAAACTGGTGCTCACGGACGATGGCATTGACCGGCGCTACTACGAGCTGTGCGCCCTGTCAGAGCTAAAGAACGCGCTGCGATCAGGCGATGTCTGGGTGCAGGGTTCGCGCCAGTTCAAGGACTTTGATGAGTACCTGGTGCCGGCCGAGAAGTTCGCTACTCTGAAGCTGGCCAACGAATTGTCGCTGGCAGTGGCCACCTATTGCGATCAGTATTTGCACGACCGACTGGCATTGCTGGAACAGCAGCTTGCCACCGTCAACCGCATGGCGGCGGCCAATGATCTGCCGGATGCCATCATTACCGAGTCCGGCCTGAAGATCACGCCGCTGGACGCGGCGGTGCCGGAGACCGCACAAGCCCTAATCGACCAGTCGGCGATGCTGCTGCCACACGTCAAGATTACCGAACTGCTGATGGAAGTTGATGAGTGGACAGGCTTCACCCGGCATTTCACGCATCTGAAGACCGGCGACACGGCCAAGGACAAAACCTTGCTGCTGACGACTATCCTGGCTGATGGCATCAATCTCGGGCTAACCAAGATGGCCGAGTCCTGCCCAGGCACGACTTACGCCAAGCTGTCGTGGCTGCAAGCCTGGCACATCCGGGATGAAACGTACTCAACGGCGCTGGCCGAACTGGTCAACGCGCAGTTCCGGCAATCCTTTGCCGGAAACTGGGGCGATGGCACCACGTCATCGTCGGATGGCCAAAATTTCAGAACCGGCAGCAAAGCGGAGAGCACCGGGCATATCAACCCGAAGTATGGAAGCAGTCCAGGCCGGACGTTTTATACCCATATCTCCGACCAGTACGCGCCCTTCAGCACCAAGGTAGTCAACGTCGGCGTGCGTGATTCAACCTATGTGCTCGATGGCCTGCTGTACCACGAGTCGGACTTGCGGATCGAGGAGCACTACACCGACACAGCGGGCTTTACCGATCATGTCTTCGGCCTGATGCACCTACTGGGCTTCCGATTCGCGCCACGTATCCGAGACCTGGGCGACACCAAGCTATTCATCCCAAAGGGCGATGCCGCCTATGACGCGCTCAAGCCGATGATTAGCAGCGACCGGCTGAACATCAAGCAGATACGCGCCCATTGGGATGAAATCTTGCGGTTCGCCACTTCGATCAAGCAGGGTACGGTGACGGCCTCGCTGATGTTGCGCAAGCTCGGCAGCTATCCGCGTCAGAACGGACTGGCCGTTGCACTGCGCGAGCTGGGGCGCATTGAGCGCACGCTGTTCATACTGGATTGGCTGCAAAGCGTGGAGCTGCGCCGCCGCGTGCAGGCCGGACTCAACAAAGGCGAGGCGCGCAACGCGCTGGCCAGGGCGGTGTTCTTCAACCGACTGGGCGAAATCCGCGACCGCAGTTTTGAGCAACAACGCTACCGGGCCAGCGGCCTCAATCTGGTAACGGCGGCCATCGTGCTTTGGAACACGGCCTATCTGGAACGGGCAACCAATGCTTTGAACGGGCACGGCAAACCGGTAGACGAGACGCTGTTTCAATACCTGTCACCGCTGGGGTGGGAACACATCAATCTGACCGGCGATTACCTCTGGCGCAGCAGCACCAAGGTCGGCGCAGGCAAGTTCAGACCGTTGCGACCACTGCCACCGGCTTAACGTGCTTTATTTTCCGTTTTCTGAGACGATCCCATGAAGTCACAGACCGGCTCAAATGCATCCAGGCTGGCGTACTGCAAGGACGGCATGTTGCGGTTCGTGAATGCGACCTATGCGCGCAACGAGGAGGTAGGTTTCATGGTGGCCCTGGTGGCGTGCGATGCCGATCTACCCGGGTTGCTGGACGGCCTCAAGCGGGCCATTCAGCAACCCGACATGGCCAGGCTGCTGAGATCGATTGCCAATCCAAAGGGAAGGACGACCCTCACAGCCAGCGATCTGGTCTTCCAAGCCTGCAACTTCGAGACGCGCCACGCTCGGGATCACAAGGGACAGAAGGACGTTGTGCTGGGGCACATCATGCTGGCGCATCAGACAAGCGCTTGAAATAGCCGAAACGAGAATTTCACGAACGCGAGACCACAAGCCTCGCCGATGACCTCGCCGCTGTCCTGCACGGGCGCCTGACCAAAAGGCAAGCTTGCGTGCCGAAAACCAGTCGCGGCTGGTTGCGACCGGTACACCCTTATGACACGAGGGCATCTCTCACTCATCCGCCATCACGGGCTGTGACTCTGAACGAGAGAGCAACTTTTCAAACTGACCCTTGGCCGCTGAAACGTCGAAAAAGAACGTGTGCAGCAATGAGATGGCCTTGTTGACTTCCTGTATTTCCCAGTCCGTCCTGGGCGGACTGCGTTTGAGTTCTTTCCCACTGCTCGAAAGCCATGTTTCGATCTGATGCAGGTTGATGATCGTGAGTCCGCGTTCCAGCAACTGCGTTGCAGAAATGTTGGACAGATACGCTGGCGTCACCTGCTTCGGCGAGGACAGCTTCAGCGCTTCGGTCAGCTTCGTGGCCAGCGCTCGGCCCAGTCCAATCTCCGGGCTCGCCTCGAATTCCCCCAGAGCCTGTGCATAGCGCTCGGGATGCGCTTGGATGTCCGAAACCTCAGCAGGTAGACGAAATCGGCGGCACAGGAGCTGGAGGGCGGAGCGTGCCCGCGCATTTGTGATGCGCTCTTGACTGGCTGCTTCTGCTAGGGTCGATCCGTTTATAACGGCTTTGAGTATGGCTGCCTTTGTGAAGCCAGGAATCATGATCAATCCTTTGTGAACACTGACAGTGAATGGAACCCTTTCCATTCAAACTCTGCGCCTAGTTTGACGATACGAGTTATCACTCTAAGGCGGTCGATGCCCCTTTTGGTGTTCTGTTTCTTCTGGTGAAAGCCAGTTGTTCAGGGTGCAAAAACCTGTTGTGCACGCGCATCAAACTCGATGGCATCGAGACTCAAGCGACGCGCGCGCACAAACGAAGCGACTACCCCCTGTGCCGCCGCATCAACCGGTACACCGCTGGGATCACCAGCATCGACAGTAGGGGCGCGCTGATCATGCCCCCCACCATGGGCGCTGCGATGCGCTGCATCACCTCGCTGCCCGTGCCGTCGCCCCAGAACAAGGGCAGAAGGCCTGCCACGATCACCGCCACCGTCATGGCTTTGGGACGCACCCTCAGAACCGCGCCTTCGCGGATCGCATCAAGTAGATCGGCATCGGCGATCTGGCCCGCTGCTTCGCGCGCCGCCCAGGCCTGCTTGAGGTACAGCAGCATGATCACGCCGAACTCGGCCGCCACGCCCGCCAACGCGATGAAGCCCACCGCGCTTGCCACAGACAGGTTGTGTCCCAGCGCCCACAGCAGCCACACACCGCCCACCAGCGCAAACGGCAGTGTCGTCATGATCAGCAGCGCCTCGTCGAAGCGCCGGAAGGTGAGGTACAGCAGCACGAAGATGATCAACAGCGTGAACGGCACCACCAGCTTGAGCTGAGCGGCGGCCCGTTCCAGGAACTCGAACTGACCCGACCACGACACCGAATAGCCGGGCGGCAACGCCACCTGCTCGGCCACCACGCGCTGCATCTCCCTCACGGCACCCCGCAGGTCGCGTCCACGGATGTCCACGTACACGAAGCCGGCGAGGCGGGCGTTCTCGCTGCGCAGCATCGGCGGACCGTCCGAGATGGCGATGCGTGCAACGTCCGACAACACCATGCGCTGACCCCGTGGGCTCACGATGGGCAGGGCGCGCAGTGCCTCCAGCGAATCACGCAGTTCGCGCGGATAGCGCAGATTGATGGCATAACGCTGCAGGCCTTCGACAGTCTGTCCGACCTCCATACCACCCACCGCACCCGCCACCACGTCCTGTACGTCGGCGATGTTCAGGCCGTAGCGCGCTGCGTCATCCCGCCGGATGTCCACGTCGATGTAGCGCCCGCCGGTCAGGCGCTCGGCCAGCGCGCTGCTGACCCCCGGCACCTGTTTGATGGCCGTTTCGATCTGGCCCGTGAGGCGGTCGATGGTCACCAGGTCGGCTCCCGCCACCTTCACGCCCACAGGGCTTTTGATGCCGGTGGCGAGCATGTCGATGCGGTTGCGGATCGGAGGCACCCAGATGTTGGACAGGCCGGGCACGCGCACCGTCCGGTCCAGTTCCTCGACCAGCTTGTCGGGCGTCATGCCGGCGCGCCACTGGCTGCGCGGCTTGAACTGGATGGTGGTCTCGAACATCTCCAGCGGGGCCGGGTCGGTGGCGCTGTCAGACCGGCCGGCCTTGCCGTAGACGCTGAGCACTTCGGGCACGGTCTTGATCAGGCGGTCGGTCTGCTGCAACAACTCGGCGGCCTTGCCGGCCGACAGGCCGGGCAGTGCGGTCGGCATGTACAGCAGGTCCCCCTCGTCCAGCCGGGGCATGAACTCGGCGCCGATGTGTTTGAGCGGCCACAGGCTGGCCAGCAGCAGCACCGAGGCCACCACCAGCGTCAGCTTCGGTGCACGCAACACCGCGTTCAGGCAGGGGCGGTAGAGCGCGATCAGCAGGCGGTTCAACGGGTTGGCGTGTTCATCGGGGATGCGTCCCCGGATCAGGTAGCCCATCAGTACCGGGATCAGCGTGACGGCCAGCCCTGCCGCCGCCGCCATGGCATAGGTCTTGGTGTAGGCCAGGGGCGCGAACAACCGTCCCTCCTGTGCCTGCAGCGTGAACACCGGAATGAAGCTCAGTGTGATGATCAACAAAGAAAAAAACAGCGCGGGCCCGACCTCGGCGGCGGCCTCGCCAATGACGCGCCAGCGCGGTTCGCCTGAGAGGTTTTGCCCCGGATGCTCATGGCCCCATCGCTCCAGGTGCTTGTGCGCGTTCTCGATCATCACCACCGCAGCGTCCACCATCGCGCCAATGGCGATCGCGATGCCGCCCAGCGACATGATGTTGGCGTTGACGCCCTGCTGCTGCATGACGATGAACGCCATCAGAATGCCCAGCGGCAGCGAGACGATGGCCACCAGGGCGCTGCGCAGGTGGAACAGGAACAGCGCGCAGACCACGGCCACCACCAGAAACTCTTCCAGCAGCTTGAACCCCAGGTTGTCCACCGCGCGCTCGATCAGCCCGGAGCGGTCGTACACCGGTACGATCTCCACCCCCTCAGGCAAACCGCTTTGCAGCTCGGCCAGTTTGGCCTTGACGGCTCCGATGGTCTCTAGCGCGTTCTTGCCCGAACGCATCACGATCAGGCCACCGGCCGCTTCACCCTCGCCGTCGAGTTCGCCGATGCCGCGCCGCATCTCCGGCCCAAGCTGCACCCGGGCAACGTCGCCCAAGCGCACTGAAACACCCAGGTCGGTCGTCTTCAGTGGGATGGCCCGGAAATCGTCCAGGGTCTTGAGGTAACCGCTGGCGCGCACCGCGTATTCGGCCTCACCCAGTTCAAGCACCGATCCCCCGGCCTCCTGGTTGGCGCGGCCGATCGCCTCGCTCACCATCGTCTGCGTGATGCGGTAGGCGGCCAGCTTGTCGGGGTCGAGCACGATCTGGTACTGGCGCACCATGCCGCCCAGGCTGGCCACCTCGGCCACGTCCGGCACGGTCTTGAGCTCAAAGCGCAGGAACCAGTCCTGAAGTGAACGCAGCTGGTCCAGGCTCTGGCTGCCACTGCGGTCCACCAGCGCGTACTGGTAGATCCAGCCCACGCCGGTGGCGTCGGGCCCCAGGGAGGACTTGGCCGACGGCGGCAGCCGCGACTGCACCTGGTTGAGGTACTCCAGCACGCGGGAGCGCGCCCAGTACAGGTCCACGCCGTCGTCAAACAGCACGTAGACGAAGCTGTCCCCGAACATGGAGTAGCCGCGCACCGCCTTGGCACCGGGCACCGACAGCATGGTCGTGGTCAGCGGGTAGGTGACCTGGTTCTCGACGATCTGCGGCGCCTGGCCGGGCCAGCTGGTGCGGATGATGACCTGGGTGTCCGAGAGGTCGGGCAGCGCGTCCAGCGGTGTGCGCAGCATAGACACCGCGCCCCAGGCGGTGAGCATCACGGTGGCCAGCAGCACCAGGAAACGGTTGCCGATGCTCCAGTGGATAAGCCGCGCGATCATGGCTTCGCTCCTTGCGCAATCGGCGCCAACCGCTCGATCCGGGTGATCTGCGGTTCGGCCCCGTCCTGCGTGCGGAACTCGATGCGCACCGGGTCTCCTTGGGACAGGCCACGTGGCCGCTGTTCGACCGGTGGCAGGCGGAACGCCATCGTCATCCCGGGCCACTTGAGCGCCGGGATGGCGGGATGGGTGAGGGTCACGCTGTTCCCGTCCACCGCGTCGATCACGGCATCGGTGCGGTGCAGATCCGCTGCCGCCGAAGAGGCCTGGTTCAGTCGCGCCTCCAGCCCACGCAGGCTGGCTTCGGAGTCGATCAGGAACTGTCCCGACAACACCACCCGTTGGCTGGCCTGCAGACCTTGCACGATTTCGGTCAGGCCACCGGCTTCGCGCCCCGCACGTACCTCCACCGGCCGGAAATGCTCACCGTCTTCGGCCAGCATCACCACGCTGCGGCGACCGGTGTGGATCACCACGTCGCTAGGCACCAGCAAGGTTGGCTGGCCTGCCGGTTCGGCGAACCGCATCTGCACGAACATGCCCGGCACCAGCCGTCCGCCGGGGTTGTTCAGCTCCAGCCGCGCCTTGAGCGTGCGCGTGGCAGGGTCCACCTCGGGCAGGATCGCCTGCACCCGTCCCTCGAAGGTTTGCCCCGGCACCGCCGGGCTGCTGGCGCTGACCTTCGCGCCGGGTTGAAGCAGTGCCACCTGGCTCTCGGGCACCTGGCCCTCGGCCCAGACCGTGGCCGTGCCTTGCAGGCGCATCAGCGGCATGCCCGGCATTACGGTCGCGCCCTCGCGCACCATCAGCTCGGTCAGAGTGCCACCGATCGGCGCGCGCAGCGTGAAACGGGATTGCACCGCACCGGTCCGCACCACCTGCTCGATCTGTGCCGCGTCCATGCCGGCCTGTCGCATGCGCTGGGTCGCGGCGTCGCGCAGTGGCCCGAGGTCGGCGCCCGGCATGCGCGCGACCGCCAGGTACTCTTCCTGGGCAGCCACCCAGTCCGGGACGTAGATCTCGGCCAGCGGCGCACTGGCCGCCACGCGGTCCAGTGCAGCCCGGACGTGGAGCTTCTCCACGAAGCCCATGGACCTCGCGCTGACCACGACCTGGTTGCGCTCGTTCCAGGCCACGTTGCCCGCCACCGAGAAGCCGCCATTCAGCGATCCTTGAACTACCTCCACCGTGCGAAGGCCCAGGCTTTGCTGGATGCGCGGACTCACCGCCACGGCGCCGGTGTCGGCACCTGCGCTGGCGCTCGCGCCGCCCGCGTAGCGCGGCACCAGCATCATGTCCATGAAGGGCGATTTGCCTGGGGCCTCGAAGTTTTTGCCGGGCACCATGGGGTCGTGGTAGTTCAGGATCATCCGGCCGGTCACCGGGTCCATGTCGCCCGCCTTGAGGCCGTCGCGCAGGTGGCGGGCGGTGGCTTCACCGCCCTGAACCACCGTCCAGGCGTCCGGGTTTTGCGGGGCGCTTGCGGTGCTGGGTGATGACGGCGGCGAGCCCATCTCCATGCCCGAGCGCATGCCGGCGGTCCACGCACCGTAGCCCACCGCACCCAGGGCCACCAAGGCCACGACACCCAAGCCGATGCTGGTTCGAACGTTCATGGTGTCAATCCTTGTGCAGCGGCCGGTTCGGCGGGGATGAGGTAGGCGAGTTGGGCCCACAGGCGGGCGGTCGAGAGGTGCAGGTCGATCCGCTCCATTCGCAGGTCCAGCGCCATGCGCCGTGCGGCCAGCACCTCGCTCAAGGGCGCTCTGCCGCCCCGGTAGGCGGCCAGCGTCGTCTGGATGCGCTGCTCGGCCAGCGGCAGCCGCTCGGCATCGATCAGGGCGAGTTGGGCCAGACCGGCTCGCCAGCCTTCCTCCCAGCGACGGATTTCGGCCAGGTGTTCCCGAGCACGCTCCTCGCGTTCGGCCCGCAAGGCGTCCACTTGGGCGAGTCGGGCCGCGAGTTCGCGGTCCTGCCGCTGGGGGCGATCCCAGGTCAGTGGCACCGAAACCGCCAGCGAGACCATGTTCGGGTAACCCGGGCCGCGCAGGCTGAGCATGAGCTCTGTGCTCCAGTCGGGGTCGCGCTCCTGTCGCGCGACTTCCGCTTCGGCGGCCATGGCCGCTTCCTGCGCCGAGAGCCGCACGAGTTCGGGGTGGTGCGCCAGGCGCTCGGCCCCATTGCCCACCCCCGTGGGTGAAGGGGTCACATCGGGCGGGGTGGCCAACGGCTGTTCGGGGTCGCTGCCGGTCCAGCGGGCCAGGGTGAGGCGCGCGTTGCGGCGCTCTGCCTCGACGCCCAGCAGGGTTTGCTGCAACTGAGCGACAGACTCCCGAGCAGCAATCCAGTCGGCGGGGGACCCGCTGCCGCTGCGTGCGGCCGATTCGCTGGCCTGCACCAGCAGGCGGGCTTCGCCCAGTTGCTCATTCAACAACCCCAGACGCTGTTCCAAGGCCTGGCGCTCCAACCACGCGATGGCGGTATCTCGGCCAATGGTGGCGGATTGCTCCAGGCGCCCAGCTTCAACGGTTTGCGCTTCGCGTTCAAAGCGCGCTGTGCGTGCCTGGCGCTTGGCCGTGCTGGGCAAGGTTTGCATCAGCGAAACCGATTTGGCGGTCATGAAGTCGCGGGAGGTGCTGTACCGGTCGGGCCCGGACAGCGGGACGTTGTCAAGCGACAGACGCAAGACAGGGTCCGGGCGCTGGCCAGCGGCCACGGCCGTTTCTCTTGCCGCACGGGCTGCAGCGTCCTGGGCGACCAGCGCGGGTGAACGAGCCAGCGCCGCCTGGACGGCTTGCGGCAGCGATAGCGGCTCTGCGGCCTGCGTGATGGGGGACGTCGCAAGGCCGATCAGGACTGCCATGTGTACAGGTGTGATCGCGGTGCGGCAGCGGGCGATGAAGTGGCCGCGACGGCGGCCCAGCCCACCGAAGGCCGGTGAAAGGGGTTCCATGTTTCTGCTCCGAAAGAATGCACACGGGCTGAGCACGCGCAGGAACGCGCGGCTGCCGCTGGCTGACCACCGACCCGGCTTCAGAGGCCGAGTGGTGTCAGGGTGGAAACGTCAGAGCAGGGAGGGCGGACGCCAGATGCTGGCGGGAGAGCCACGCAGTGGCTCGGGGGGCGCGGGTGCGTGCAGCTCGCTTACGTGAAGCGATTGCGCCAAAGCCATGACCGGCGGCGCCACAAAGCCCGTGGGGGCCTGGCACTCCTGCCCGGTCTTGCACATCTTGCCGGTGAGTTGAAAGGTCTCAGCGTCGTTGCAGCAATCGTCCATCGCCATCTCCTGGCCGGCGTGGAACGAGTCGCCTTGCATGGTCATGGCTGCTTCCATTGGGCATGGCGGCTGCGGGCGCAAACCACCACCCCAACCCTGCAGAGGCAGGGCCAAGCACAACAGGAGAGCCAGGAGCAGGCGCATGGGCGGATTCTAGGACGATGCGTCCTGCGTGGGAAAGCTCAGGCAGAAGGTGGTCGTCTGTTCGGTGGACGCCACCGATGCCGATCCGCCGTGGGCTTGCATGATGGCTCTGGTAATGGACAGGCCCAGACCCGTGCCTTCTGAGTCGGGGTTGCTGCGCGACTTCTCGGCCCGGTAGAAGCGGTCGAACAGTCGCGGCAGGTCGGCTGCGGGGATTGCGGGACCGGCGTTGTGCACGCAAAGCTGGATCTGACCGTCGCCCTGAGTCACCAACACCCGCACGGGCGCGTTCGGCGGCGAGTACCGGATCGCGTTGGACAGGAGGTTGCTGATTGCGCGGCGGATCATCAGCCGGTCGCACACGATGTGCGCATTGCCATCCGCTTCGAGGGCAATGTGCTTTTCTTCTGCCAGCGCTTCGTAGAAGTCGAACAGGTCCAGCACTTCGTCGATCAGCGACACGGTCTCGCGGTGCGGCAGTTCGATCCCGTGTTCGGTCTTGGCGAGGAACAGCATGTCGGAGACCATGCGGGCCAGCCGCTGCAACTCCTCGGCGTTGGACGCCAGGATGTCCTGGTACACGCTCACGTCCCGCTTCTGCGCCAGCGACACCTGGGTCTGGGTCAGCAGGTTGTTGATGGGGGTTCGCAACTCGTGCGCCAGGTCGCTGGAGAATTCCTGCAGGCGCGCAAAGTCCGATTGCAGGCGTTCCAGCATGGTGTTC
>PNMH01000065.1 GCA_013823505.1 Polaromonas sp.
CGACGTCTGCACCGCCTGCATCGAAGCGTTCCGCCTGCTCACGCTCTACCTGAAGCCCGTGCTGCCTGCGCTGGCCTCGAACGTGGAAGCTTTCCTGCAAGTCCAGCCGCTGCAGTTCAGCGACGCATCCAGGCTGCTGGGCGCTGGTCACACCATCAACGCCTACCAGCACCTGATGCAGCGCGTGGACGTCAAGCAGCTGGAAGCACTGTTCGAGCCACCACCAGCGCCGGCCGTACCCGCCACCGTGCCCGGCGGTGAACCGATCGCCGACACCATCACCATCGACGACTTCAGCAAGATCGACCTCCGCATCGCGCAGATCGTCAACTGCGAGGCGGTGGAAGGTTCGACCAAGTTGCTGCGCCTCACGCTGGATGTGGGCGAAGGCAAGACGCGCAATGTGTTCAGCGGCATCGCCAGCGCCTACGCCCCTGAAGACCTGGTGGGCAAGCTCACCGTGATGGTGGCCAACCTGGCGCCGCGCAAGATGAAGTTCGGCGTGAGCGAAGGCATGGTGCTGGCCGCCAGCCACGCCGACGAGACCGCCGAGCCCGGCATCCACATCCTGAACCCGTGGCCGGGCGCGAAGCCGGGCATGCGCATTCGCTGAGACCGTTACCGGTTTCGGTCCAGATCCGGATCCCGGACCGACATCGTGCGGATCACCCGCAGGTCGGCGTCGTAGACGACCGTGAACACCTTGGAGCTGTCTGCGCCGGCACCGTCGAGGTAACGCCAGTCGTGGTGCGTCTCGCGCTTGAGCGCATACGTGGTGATCTTCATCGGCTTGCCCAGCATGCGCCGCACGTCTTCCATCGCCATGCCCGGCAGCACCCGCTCGAAGTTGCGCTCGGTGAGCACCTGGCGCAGCGCCGCCATGCGGCCGTCGGGACCGATGGTGATCATGTAGTTGACGTGGCCGGCGGGCTGGCGGTTGTACTCGTAGATTTGCGCGCCGTCCTCGCCGTCCCACACCGCCTCGGGTGCGCCAAAGCGCTCTCGCACATCGGCTTCGGTGGACACGCCCTCTTCGAGCTCGCTGATGTTCTTCGCGTCGCACGCGGCGAGCAGCAACACCACCGTCAAAGCGCCTGAAAGCCAACTCTTGCGAACAACATCGGTCCAGATACGCATGCAACAGCCTCTTTCGAACGGGAAAAATTCAGTGTAAACCCGCACTCTTGAGGGCCACACCCGTCAGTTTCGCGAACCGTAGCCAAAGGTAACATGCCCCATGTTTCAAGGACTGCCGCCCCTCGCTCCGTTCCGTCCGCGGCTGCTGCAAGACCTCAAGGGTTACAACCGCGACAAGCTCGCGCGCGATGTGGGCGCCGGCGCCACGGTCGGCATCGTGGCGCTGCCCCTGGCCATGGCGTTTGCGATTGCCAGCGGTCTCAAACCCGAAGCGGGCCTGTGGACGGCCATCATCGCGGGGTTCCTGATCTCGGCCCTGGGCGGCACCTCCATGCAGATCGGTGGCCCGGCGGGTGCCTTCATCGTCATCGTCTACGGCATCGTCGAACGCTACGGCGTGGCCAACCTGCTGATCTCCACCGCCAGCGCGGGCGTGCTGTTGTTCCTGCTCGGGCTGTTCCGTCTGGGCACCTTGGTGCGCTATGTGCCGGTGACGGTGGTGATCGGATTCACCAACGGCATTGCGGTGCTCATTGCCCTTTCGCAGGTGCGCGACCTTCTGGGTCTGGACATCGACAAGATGCCAGCGAGCTTTTTCGGCCAGATCGGCGCCATCTCCAGCCACATCCACAGCCTCAACCCGTTCGCACTTGGGCTGGGCGCCCTGTGTGTGCTCGGGCTGGTGGTGTGGCCGCGCCTGTGGGCGGTGGATTCGCAGTTTCGCCGCCAGCTTGAGGCGATCGAGACAGTGAGCGCGCTCCGGGCCACCTCGCGCATTCCCGGCCCGGTCATCGCACTCGTCACGCTCTCGCTGCTGGCTTGGGCACTCAGTCTGCCGGTGGAAACGGTGGGCACCCGCTTCGGCGGCATTCCGCAAGGTCTGCCGGTGTTCGAACTGCCCCATTTTTCATGGGAAACCGTGCGCCTGCTGGTCACGCCCACACTCACCATCGCGCTGCTGGGCGCCATCGAGTCGCTGCTGTGCGCGCGCGTGGCCGACCAACTCGGTGACGCACCCAAACACGACCCCAACCAGGAGCTCATGGCCCAGGGCATCGCCAACGCGGTGGTGCCTTTCTTCGGCGGCATGCCGGCCACCGGCACCATCGCGCGCACCGTGACCAACATCCGCTCGGGCGCGGCTTCGCCCGTGGCGGGGATGGTGCATGCGCTCACGCTGGCCGCCGTGGTGCTGCTCGCAGCGCCGCTGGCGTACCACATCCCTTTGTCGGTGCTGGCCGGCGTCCTGTTGTTCGTGGCTTGGAACATGGGCGAGTGGCGCGAGTTCGCGCGGCTCAAACACTTCAGCAACCACTACCGGTTGATGATGCTGTCCACCTTTTTCGTCACCATCATCTTCGACCTCACGGTGGCGGTGGAACTCGGCCTGGTGCTCGCGGTGGTGCTGTTCGTGCGGCGCCAGAGCGAGATTTTCCGCGCCGAGCCGGTGGCGCGCACCGAGCACCAGGCGACCTACAAGCTCTATGGCTCGCTGTTCTTTGGAGCGGTGGCCAAGATCGACCCCATCGTGGCGGAAGTGGAACGATCGTCCACGCCCGTGAACGTGATGCTGGACGCCAGCCACATGATCTCGCTGGACACCACCGGGCTGGACGCGCTGGAGCAACTGCACAAGGCGGTGCACAAACGCGGCGGGCATCTGGGCATGGTGGGACTGCACCCGCAACCGCGCTCCCTGATCGAACGCTCCGGCTTCGCGACGCGCCTGAACACCTGCGAGTGACCCCGGACGGCCCGACCCGGGGTGGGGACCGGTAAAATCGCGCCTTTCCCCGCACCAGGCTCCGAACACCATGTCCTTCTTCCGCCGCCCCGACTACAAGTCCGACGCCACGTTGTTCATCGAACAACTCAAGGCCGACAAGCCGGGGCTGGAGCAGTCGCAGCGCCTGGGCCGCTCGCTCCTGTGGGACAAGGCCATCGACCGCAACCTCCAGGCCGAGGCCGAAACCGCGCGAGTGCCGCAGCAGCCCTACGTCTACCAGACCGGCTCCGACCACAGCTGACCTGCAGCGTCTGCGATGGGCAATGAAGTGCACACCCTGGACGAGGCCCCGCAAGGCCTCGACGCGGTGCTGCCCACCGTGGTGGACCACGTGGCGCTGGCGCGGCTGTATGGCGAGCCGCTGTTCGCCATGCCCAGGGATCTCTACATCCCGCCCGACGCGCTGCAGATCTTTCTTGAAGCCTTTGAAGGCCCACTGGACCTGCTGCTGTATTTGATCCGCAAGCAGAACTTCAACATCCTCGACATCCCGATGGCGGCGGTCACGCGCCAGTACCTCACGTATGTCGACGAGATCCGCAACAGCAACCTCGAGCTGGCAGCCGAGTACCTGCTGATGGCGGCCATGCTGATCGAGATCAAGTCGCGCATGCTGCTGCCGCCCAAGAAGACGGCCGAGGGCGAAGAAGCCGAAGACCCGCGCGCCGAGCTGGTGCGCCGCCTGCTGGAATACGAGCAGATGAAACTGGCCGCCCAGCGCCTGGCCGACGCACCTCAGTACGGCCGCGATTTTTTGCGCGCCCAGGTTTACGTGGAACAGGCGTTGGCACCACGCTTCCCCGACGTGAGCGCCATCGACCTGCAAAGCGCCTGGCGCGACATCCTGAAACGCGCCAAGCTCGTGCAGCACCACAAGATCAGCCGCGAAGAACTGTCAGTGCGCGAGCACATGAGCATCGTGCTGCGCCGACTGCAGGGTCGCAAGTTCGTCGAGTTCGGCGAACTGTTCGACCCTGAAAAAGGTTCACCCGTGCTGGTGGTCACCTTCATCGCCATGCTCGAACTGGCCAAAGAAACGCTGATCGAGCTGACCCAGGCCGAGGCCTTTGCCCCCATTTATGTCCGCCTGGCGTACACGCCGAGCTAGTCCTCTCCACACATGACCGACCTTCACCGCTTCGACGTCCTCATCATCGGCAGCGGCCTGGCCGGCCTGACCGCAGCCCTGCACCTGTCCACCACCCACCGAGTGGCCGTGGTCACCAAGCGCGCGCTGCTCGACGGCTCCAGCAACTGGGCTCAAGGTGGCATTGCGGCGGTGCTGGCCGAAGGCGACAGTTACGCCTCTCACGTGGACGACACCCTGGTGGCCGGCGCAGGCCTGTGCGACCTGGAGGCCACGCAGTTCACGGTGGAAAACGCGCCCGCCGCCATCGCCTGGCTGCAGGAGCTCGGTGTGCCGTTTTCGCAGGAGCACGGCGAACTGCACCTGACGCGCGAAGGTGGGCACAGCCACCGGCGCATCGTGCACGCGGCCGACGCCACCGGTGCGGCGGTGCAGGCCACGCTGATCGAACGCGTGCGCAACACGCCCGCCATCCAGGTCTTCGAGCACCACATGCTCGTTGACCTGATCACCGACCGCAAACTGCACGGCCACGACCCCGCCAGCCAGGCGGCCGGGCGCTGCTTTGGCGCCTACGTCCTCGACACCGTGCGCGACGAAGTCGTGACCTTCAGCGCCAGCCACACCGTGCTGGCCACGGGTGGTGCGGGCAAGGTTTACCTCTACACCACCAACCCCGACACCGCCACCGGCGACGGCATTGCCGCGGGCTGGCGCGCCGGCTGCCAGGTGGGCAACATGGAATTCATCCAATTCCACCCGACTTGCCTCTACCACCCGCATGCCAAGAGTTTCCTGATCACCGAGGCCGTGCGCGGGGAAGGTGGCCTGCTCAAGCTGCCGCCACACCTGGGCAGCCACCGCTTCATGCCCGACCACGACCCGCGCGCCGAACTCGCACCGCGCGACGTGGTGGCCCGCGCGATCGACTTCGAGATGAAGAAACACGGGCTGGATTGCGTGTACCTCGACATCTCGCACCAGCCACCTGCCTTCCTGCAAGAGCACTTTCCCAACATCCTGGCGCGCTGCGCCGAACTCGGCATCGACATCACGAAGGAGCCGATTCCCGTGGTACCGGCCGCGCATTACACCTGCGGCGGCATCGTGACCGACCTGGGAGGCCGCACCGACATCGCCGGCCTGTACGCCGTGGGCGAGACCACCTGCACCGGCCTGCACGGCGCCAACCGGCTGGCCAGCAACTCGCTGGTGGAGTGCATGGTGTTTGCGCAGGGTGCCGTGAATGCCATCCGCACGGCGAGCGATGCGGTCGTGCCCGCCACGCCAGCGTGGGACGACAGCCGCGTGACCGACGCCGACGAGCAGGTGGTGATCTCGCACAACTGGGACGAGTTGCGCCGCTTCATGTGGGACTACGTGGGCATCGTGCGCACCAACAAGCGCCTGGAGCGCGCGGCGCACCGCATTGCGCTGCTGCAGTCGGAGATCCAGGAGTTCTATTCGCAATTCCACGTCACGCGCGACCTGCTGGAACTGCGCAACCTGGTGCAGGTGGCCGACCTGATCGTGATGTCGGCCATGTTGCGGCACGAGAGCCGCGGCCTGCACTTCAGCCGCGACTACCCAGGCATGCTGCCGGTGGCGAAACCCACGATCCTGGTCCCGCCGGCTCGCTGAGCGCGCTCAGGCCGCGCCGATGTTCGGCACCAGCGCGCCCGGGTCGTTCCCCAGGCGCTGCGCCCCGGTGAACGCCAGCATCCGGTCGATCGGCAAACGTGCCCGGGGGATCAGCGCCGGGTCGACGTGGATTTCGTTCAGACCCTTTTCGAGGATCTGTGCCACACCGGCCAGGCCATTCATGGCCATCCAGGGGCAGTGCGCGCAGCTCTTGCAGGTGGCGCTGTTGCCGGCGGTAGGCGCTTCGATGAACACCTTGCCCGGGTTCTGCTGGCGCAGCATGTGCATCATGCCGTTGTCGGTGGCCACGATGAACTCCGGCGCGTCCATCTCGCGCGCCGCGCGCAAGATGGCCGAGGTGGAGCCCACCGAGTCGGCCAGCGCGATCACATCGGCCGGGCTCTCCGGGTGCACCAGCACCTTGGCCTGCGGATGCTCCTTCATCAGTGCCTGCAGCTCGAAGGCCTTGAACTCGTCGTGCACGATGCAGGCACCGCCCCACATCACCATGTCGGCACCGGTCTCCCGCTGGATGTAACCGCCCAGGTGCTTGTCGGGTGCCCACAGGATCTTGTGGCCCTTGTCCTTCAGGGCGGCCACGATGTCGAGCGCACAGCTGGACGTGACCAGCCAGTCCGAACGCGCCTTCACCGCTGCGCTGGTGTTGGCATAGACCACCACGGTGCGGTCCGGGTGCGCATCGCAGAACGCGCTGAAATCGTCGATGGGGCAACCCAGGTCGAGCGAGCAGTTGGCGTCGAGGTCGGGCATGAGCACGGTCTTCTCCGGGCTCAGGATCTTGGCGGTCTCGCCCATGAAGCGCACACCCGAGACGATCAGCGTTTGCGCTGCGTGGTCGCGACCGAAGCGCGCCATCTCCAGCGAGTCGCTCACGATGCCACCGGTCTCGATGGCCAGGTCCTGCAGATCGGGGTGCACGTAGTAGTGCGACACCATCACCGCGTTGCGTTCTTTCAGCAGGCGGCGGATCTTGTCTTTCAACTCGGCTCGCTGCTTGGGCCCCGGCTCCACCGGAACGCGGGCCCAGGCGTGCTGCGTGGGGCAGGCGGGTTGTTCGTATTCGACGTCAATGACGTTGGCTTCGGTGTTCATGAGTGTCCTTGTCGACGCGTCAGAGCGCTTCGAATCGCATGGAGAAATCGGTGGCTTTCACGTCTTTGGTGAGCGCGCCGATGGAGATACGGTCCACCCCGGTTTCGGCCAGCGCCCGCACGGTCTGCAGGTTCACGCCGCCTGAAATCTCCAGCACGGCGCGGCCCGCGTTGCGCTTCACCGCTTCCTGCAAGGTGGGGATGTCCATGTTGTCCAGCAAGACCATGGAGGCACCGCAAGACAGCGCCTCGTCGAGCTGAGCCAGGGTTTCCACCTCGATCTCGACAAATCGCGCCTGGGGCGCGGTTTCGCGCACGCGTTGCAGCACTTGGGCCACGCCGCCGGCCGCGGCAATATGGTTTTCCTTGATGAGCACCGCGTCATACAGGCCGATGCGGTGATTCACGCCGCCGCCGGCCCGCACCGCGTATTTCTGCGCCAACCGCAGACCCGGCAGCGTCTTGCGCGTGTCGACGATCTTCGCGCGCGTGCCGGCCACTGCGTCCACAAACACCGCCGTCTTGGTGGCCACAGCCGACAACAGCTGCAGGAAATTGAGCGCGGTTCGTTCGGCCGTGAGCAGCGGCTGTGCTCGGCCCTCGATGCTGAGCACGGTCTGATCAGCTGCACAGCGCTGGCCCTCGCTCACATGCCAGGTCAGCCGGGCCTGAGGATCGAGCGCCAGGACAGCCGCCTCGACCCACGCCGCGCCGCAGATCACCGCCGCCTCGCGCGCCAGGACGCGTGCCCGCGCGGGTCGCCCGGCATTGATCAGTGCCGCGGTCAGATCACCTGTGCCCACGTCTTCGGCAAGGGCCAGCGCCACATCGCGCAAGGCCAGTTCGCGCAGGTCATCAGGGGTGAAATCGGAGAGGTGTTTCATGGGCCGCAAGCATACCGGGATGGTCTATAGTCCCGCATTCTCACCCACCCCTGAAACACGCGGGACCCACGAATGAGCACCCCCACCCCCTCTGCGCCCATGGCCACGCCGTATGGCACGCTGCCCACAGCCTCGCCCCTGCCCCAGCGCAAACCCGTGAGCCTGCCGCGCCTGGCCGAAATGCGCGAGCGCGGCGAGAAGATCACCATGCTCACCGCCTACGACGCCACCTTCGCCGCCGTGGCCGACGCCGCCGGTGTGGAGTGCATCCTGGTGGGCGACTCGCTGGGCATGGTCTGCCAGGGCCTGGCCAGCACCGCCGGCGTGACGCTGGAGACCATGGCCTACCACGTGGAGAGCGTGGCGCGGGGTCTGCGCCGCGTGCAGGCCACCGCCTGGTTGCTGGGCGACCTGCCGTTCGGCAGTTACCACGAATCCAAGGAACAGGCCATGCGCAGTGCGGCCCAGCTGGTGCACGCCGGTGCGCACATGGTCAAGCTCGAAGGCGGTGGCTGGACGGCCGAGACCGTGCGCTTTCTGGTCGAGCGTGGCATTCCTGTGTGCGCGCACCTGGGTCTGACACCACAAACCGTGCATGCGCTGGGCGGCTACCGTGTGCAGGGCCGTGGCGATGCGGCCGCCCTCGTGCTCAAGCGCCATGCGCTCGAACTGCAGGACGCCGGCGCCACCATGCTCGTGCTCGAAATGGTGCCCGCGGCCCTGTCGGCCGAAATCACGCGCCAGCTTCCGACCTGCCACACCATCGGCATCGGCGCGGGCCAGGGCACGGCCGGCCAGGTGCTGGTGATGCACGACATGCTGGGCGTCAACCTGGGCAAGAATCCGAAGTTCGTTCGCAACTTCATGGAGGGTGCCGGCAGCGTGCGCGACGCCATGGCCGCTTACGTGGCAGCCGTGAAAAACGGGACCTTCCCCGACGACGCGCTGCACGCCTGGTGACCATGAAAATCGTCCACACCCTCGACGACCTTCGCGCCACGCTGCGTCCCTTCAACAGCCCAGCCCTGGTGCCCACCATGGGCAACCTGCACGCCGGTCATCTCGATCTGGTGCGCACCGCCAAACCTCTGGGCGACGTGACGGTGGCCAGCATCTTCGTGAACCGGCTGCAGTTCGCACCCCACGAAGATTTCGACACTTACCCGCGCACCTTGCAGGCCGACTGCGACCAGCTCGCAGCCGTGGGGTGCGATGTGGTGTTTGCGCCGTCCGAGAAAGAGATGTACCCCGAGCCGCAAGGCTTCAAGGTGCAGCCCCCCGCAGAGCTGGCCGACATCCTCGAAGGGCATTTCCGCCCCGGCTTTTTCACCGGCGTGTGCACCGTGGTGATGAAGCTGTTCCAGAGTGTGTTGTCCGAGGCCAAAGGTGAGCGTTTTGCCGTCTTCGGACAGAAGGACTACCAGCAGCAAATGGTGATCCGGCGCATGGTCAAGCAGTTTGCGCTGCCCATCACCATCGTCTGCGGCGACACCCAGCGTGCCCCCGATGGCCTGGCGCTGAGTTCGCGCAACGGTTACCTGAGCGAGGCCGAACGTGCCGAGGCGGTGCAGCTCTCGCTGGCGCTGCGCGCGTTGGGCCGCGATGCACTGGCCGCCGCCGATGGTCTGGTGCGTCAGCTCCCTGCGCTGGAAGCGCGCGCCATGAAAGACCTGGCTGCGCGCGGCTGGCAGCCCGATTATTTGACCGTGCGCCGCCGCGCCGACCTGCAGGCACCACAGGCGGGTGATGCGCTCGTGGTGCTGGGCGCCGCACGCCTGGGCAAAACGCGTCTTATCGACAACTTCGAAATCTGACCACCGGAGGTCTCGCCATGCTCCAGCTGCGCCCCAACTGCGAATGCTGCAACCGATACCTGCCCAACGAATCGCTGGACGCGCGAATCTGCACCTTTGAATGCACGTTCTGCAAGGACTGCGTTGAAACGAAATTGAACAACACCTGTCCGAACTGCGGCGGGGAGCTGGTGCGCCGCCCGCGCCGGCCGGCGGCGGCGCTGGCTCGCAACCCTGCGTCGACCGAGCGGGTGTTCAACCCGGCGGGGTGCGCGCCTCGGTGAATGGGGTGCCGGGCAAGCTGACTTGCCCGACGCTTCAGAGCAGTTCGTCCTTGGGGTCGCGCCCCATGAGCAGGGCCACCGCCTGCGCAGGCAAAAGGCCGCCGTCGAGCAGGGCCACCACCGCGTCGGTGATGGGCATGTCCACACCCAGTGATCGTGCGCGTTGCGCCACCGTGCGGGCGCTGTAAACACCTTCGGCCACATGGCCAAGCGAATTCACCGCCTGCTGCATGCTCATGCCCTGCGCGAGCAACTGGCCCACCTTGCGGTTGCGCGAGAGGTCGCCGGTCGCGGTGAGCACCAGATCGCCCAGGCCCGAGAGACCCATGAAGGTTTCCGCCTTGGCGCCGAGGGCCAGCCCCAGGCGGGTCATCTCGGCCAAGCCGCGTGTGATGAGCGCAGCCCGTGCGTTCAAACCCAGACCGAGACCGTCACACAGGCCTGTGGCGATGGCCAACACATTCTTCACCGCGCCGCCCACCTCAACACCCACGATGTCGTCGTTGGCGTACACGCGCAACGTGGAACTGTGAAAGGCAGCCACCAACGTGTCGCGCACGCTGGCGTGTTCGCTGGCTCCCACCAGGGCAGTGGGCTGGCCGCGCGCCACTTCGAGCGCGAAGCTCGGGCCACTCAACACGCCGGCCTGCAAATCGGGCGCCACCTGCGCACGCACCTCGTGGCCCAGCAAGCCGGTGCCTCCTGCCGTTGGCGCTTCGAAACCTTTGCACAACCACGCCACGGGAATGCGCTGATCCGACAGCAGCGTGAGCATGTCGCGCAGCCCCGCCATGGGCGTGGCGACGATCACGAGGTCGGCGCCATCGAGCAAGGTCGAGCCACTGTGCAGCGGCCCGGTGGCAATGTGCACCGCGCCCGGCACCGCCACCCCGCTCAGGTAGCGGCGGTTTTCGCGGTGTTGTTGCAGGTCGGCGGCCTGCTGCGCATCGCGCGCCCATAGCGAGACGCGCTGGCCCGCGTCCGCCGGGCGCACGGCGCTGATGGCCAGCGCAGTGCCCCAGGCGCCCGCGCCAAGCACGACGATGTTCATCGGGCCGGTGCCGGGCAAGGCCTTATTGGGTGACGATGCGGGGCGCGTCGGCGGCAGCCTGGGCCTGCTGCTGCTCGTACATGGCCTGGAAGTTGATCTCGGCCAGGTGCACGGGCGGGAAACCACCGCGCTGGATGATGTCGGCCACGTTGCTGCGCAGGTACGGGTACACGATCTGCGGGCAGGCGATGCCCATGATCGGGCCCATCTGCTCCTGCGGCAGGTTGCGGATTTCAAAGATGCCGGCTTGTTTGGCTTCGACCAGAAACACGGTCTTGTCCTTGATCTTGGTCGTCACGGTGGCCGTCACGCAGACTTCAAACACGCCATCGGCGGCCGGGCTGGCTTCGACGCCGAGCTGGATGTCCACCGTGGGCTGCTCCTGCTCCAGCAGGATGGCGGGTGAATTGGGTTGTTCGAGCGACGCTTCCTTGAGGTAGACGCGCTGGATCTGGAAGGTGGGTTCCTGGTTTTCTGCCATGGTGTTGTCTCGAAGAATGCGTTGAAAAAACAAACCCGCCGGGGGAGCGTTCCCGCGGCGGGCACTGGGCGAATTATGTCAGCCCGGCAAGACGACTCGGTGACTCAGGCCTGCAGCATCGGCACCAAACCACCGCGACCATCCAGGGCGTGGAGATCGTCGCAACCACCCACATGCTGCTCGCCGATGAAGATCTGCGGCACGCTGGTGCGCCCCGTGATGGCCTTCATCTGCGCGCGCAGTTCGGGCTGCCCGTCCACAAACACTTCCTCCAGATCGGCCACGCCGTGGCTTTGCAGCAGCGCCTTGGCCGCGCTGCAATAAGGGCAGTAGGCGCTGGTGAACATCTTGACTTTGGCCATGCAAACTTCTCCGTCGGTGCAAAAAAAACGAAGCCGGATGATCAGGCTTTTTGCACCGGCAGGCTGGCCGCGCGCCAGGCGCCCATGCCACCCGTCAGGGATTGCGCGTTGTCGTAACCCAGCTTTTTGGCCGTGGCCACGGCCCGATTGGCCTTGGCGCCGTTGGCACAGACCAGGATCAAGTGGGTGGCCTTGTTCTTGACGGCAGCGGGGAGCTTGGCTTCCAGTTCGCCAAGCGGCACGTTCTTGGCACCGATCACGTGGCCGGCGGCAAATTCGGCCGGCTCGCTCACGTCCACCACCACCGCCTTGTCGCGGTTCATGAGCAGCACCGCCTGAGAGGTGGTGAGCGAACCGGCGCGCGCGCCTGCAGACACCATGGGCCACAACAGCATGGCGCCCGACGAGAACGCCACGGCCAGCAAAATCCAGTTATCGATGAAGAAACTCACGAGGACACCTTTCGAGTAAGCCCGGGATTTTAGAATGGCGGGCTGCTCCGTGCCGCCGTTGCCGCGCAGTGCACCTGTTTTTCACCGTCCCGCCCCACCAACGCCACCCCCTCCCCATGTACAAACTCGTCCTGATTCGCCACGGCGAATCCACCTGGAACCTGGAAAACCGCTTCACCGGCTGGACCGATGTCGACCTCACCCCCACCGGCCTGGAGCAGGCCAAAGGCGCCGGTCGTTTGCTGAAAGCCGAGGGTTACGACTTCGACCTGGCCTACACCAGCGTGCTCAAGCGCGCCACGCGCACGCTGTGGCATGTGCTCGACGAGATGGACCGCACCTGGCTGCCGGTGGTGCACAGCTGGCGACTCAACGAGCGCCACTACGGCGCCCTGCAGGGCCTGAACAAGGCCGACACCGCCCAAAAATACGGTGACGAGCAGGTGCTGGTCTGGCGCCGCAGCTACGACACCCCACCGCCCGCGCTGGAAGCCGCAGACCCGCGCAGCGAGCGCGGAGACCGTCGCTACGACCGCCTCAAGCCGGAAGAGATTCCGCTCACGGAGTGCCTGAAAGACACCGTGGCCCGCGTGCTGCCGTTCTGGAACGAGGCCATGGCGCCCGCCATCAAGGCCGGCAAACGCGTGGTGGTGGCCGCTCACGGCAACAGCATCCGCGCGCTGGTGAAGTACCTCGACGGCATTTCCGAAACCGACATCGTCAACCTCAACATCCCCAACGGCATTCCGCTGGTCTACGAACTCGACGCCGACCTCAAGCCGATCAAGAGCTACTACCTGGGTGACCCCGAGGCAGCGGCCCGGGCGGCGGCTGCGGTGGCCGCGCAGGGCAAGGCCTGAGGACCGGCCATCCGGGCAGCCCGGGTACCGGGCCGGGCATTGGGGAACCGAACCGGTTCTCCATGCTCATAGGTGTATATTGATCCGCGATCGGGTCAGGTGGCCCGTCATGGGCGTTTTTACTGGGGTAATTCAATGGCAAAACAGGTGAGTCACAAGCTGAAGATTGCAGGCTGGGTGGCCATTGGTGCGGTCGCGGGTGCGCTGACCACGGTGCAGCTGCAAGCGGTGGCCCGCGGCACGCTGGCGCCTTTGCCACTCGAAGAGCTGCAGCAGCTCGCCGCCGTGTTCGGCATGGTCAAGACCGACTACGTGGAGCCGGTGGACGAGAAGAAGCTGATCAATGAGGCCATCAGCGGCATGGTGGCCAGCCTGGACCCCCACTCCCAGTACTTCGACAAGAAGTCGTTCAAGGAATTCCGCGAAGGCACCAGCGGCCGCTTCGTGGGTGTGGGCATCGAAATCACCATGGAAGACGGTCTTGTCAAGGTGGTCTCGCCCATCGAAGACTCGCCGGCCTTCCGCGCTGGTCTCAAGACCAACGACCTGATCACCAAGATCGATGACACCAACGTCAAAGGCCTGTCGATCAACGACGCCGTCAAGCTCATGCGCGGCGAGCCCAAGACCAAGGTGCTGCTGACCATTTTCCGCAAGGACGAAGACCGCACCTTCCCGGTGACCATCACCCGCGAAGAGATCAAGACCCAGAGCGTGAAGTCTCGTGTGATCGAGCCGGGTTACGCCTGGGTGCGCGTGTCGCAGTTCCAGGAACGCACCATTGAGGACTTCGCCCGCAAGATGGAAGACCTCTACAAGGCCGATCCCAACCTCAAGGGTCTGGTGCTGGACCTGCGCAACGACCCCGGCGGCCTGCTGGACGCGGCCGTGGCCCTGTCTGCCGCCTTCCTGCCCGAGAACGTGACCGTGGTGTCCACCAACGGCCAGCTCGAAGACAGCAAGTTCGTCTACAAGGCGATTCCTCAGCACTACCTGCGCCGGGGCGGCAACGACCCGATCAAGCGTCTGACCGACAACACCAAAGGCGCGCTGAAGCGCGTGCCGCTGGTGGTGATCGTCAACGAGGGCTCGGCATCGGCCAGTGAGATCGTGGCCGGTGCCCTGCAAGACCACAAACGCGCCACCATCCTGGGCAGCCAGACCTTCGGCAAGGGCTCGGTGCAGACGGTGCGCCCGCTGGGCCCCGACACCGGGCTGAAGCTGACCACGGCGCGCTACTACACGCCTCTGGGCGTGTCGATTCAGGGCAAGGGCATCGTGCCCGACGTGCTGGTGGACGAAACCCTGGAAGGCAATCTGTTTGCCGCGCTGCGCACCCGCGAAGCCGACCTGCAGAACAGCCTGACCAACGGCAAGGACCCCAAGGCCGCGGCCACACCCATGACGGACGCCGCGCGCGCTGCCGAACAAGCGCGCAGCGAGGAACGTGAAGTCGCGCGCAAACGCCTCGAAGAAGAAGCCCGCAAGAACCCGGGCCAGCGCCTGGTGCCGGAATTCGGTACCGAGAAGGACTTCCAGCTTGTGCAGGCCCTCAACCAGCTCAAGGGCCGACCGGTCATGGTGAGCAAGAGCCAGACCGTTCGGGTCGAAGAGAAAAAAGAAAACTGAGGACACAGCGGACTGACAGCCCGCTGTGATGCTTTTGGACGACGCACAGCTCCTGCGCTACTCGCGCCACATCCTGCTCAACGAACTCGGTGTCGAAGGCCAGGAAGCCTTGCTCGCTTCGCACGCGCTCATCATCGGCGCAGGGGGGCTGGGCTCACCTGTCGCGCTCTACCTGGGCAGTGCCGGCGTGGGCCGCATCACGGTGGTGGACCACGACGTGGTGGATGAAACCAACCTGCAGCGCCAGATTGCCCACAACCTCGCGCGGGTGGGTCGCCCCAAGGCCGAATCCATCGTGGAGGCGATTGCTGCGATCAACCCCGACGTGCAGGTCACCCCCATCGTGCAAAAGGCGGGCGAAGCCTTGCTCGGCGAACTGGTTGCACAGGCCGATGTGGTGCTGGATTGCACCGACAACTTCGCCACCCGCCACGCGATCAACCGCGCCTGCGTGAAGCACCGCAAGCCACTGGTCTCGGGTGCTGCGATCCGCATGGACGGGCAGCTCAGCGTGTTCGATGCGCGCACGCCCGGCAACCCCTGCTACGCCTGCGTGTTCCCCGAATCGGCCGATCTGGAAGAAACCCGCTGCGCGACCATGGGCGTGTTCGCGCCGTTGGTGGGCATCGTGGGCACCATGCAGGCGGCCGAGGCTTTGAAGCTGCTCACCGGCCTGGGCTCGCGCCTCACCGGCAAGCTGCTCATGCTGGATGGGCGCGACCTCGCGTTCACCGAGATCACCCTGCCGCAAAACCCGCAGTGCGCGGTGTGCGGCACCCCGCACTGATTCAAGCGCCCGTATTCAGCCGCGCGGCGGCATCGGGCACGGTCCGTGGCGCTTGCGAAAGTCGCGCGGCAATTCGGGTTCAGCCTCCTTGAAGACGCCTCGCTTGCGGGCGCGTGCAAGGTCCTCTTCCTCGGCAAACGGACCCGGGCTGCGTCGCCAGCGGTAGGACCAGGCGTGTCCGCTGGCCACCAGCCAGGCCGCCACATCGTCGCCCTGGTGATTGAGGCGCGCCACGCCGCGGCCATAGTCGTCCTGCGCGCGCACGCGCACTTCCACCACCTGGTTCAGCACACGCTGGGCCAGCGCATCGCGCGATGCAGCGCCTCCGCTCTGGCAGATCTCGGGCGCGTCGATGCCTTCCAGGCGCAGCTTGCGGTACGGGCCCCCGGCCAGCGGCTTCACCCACACGGTGTCGCCGTCGAACACGCGACTGACGCGCGCGCTGTACACCTCATCTTGTCGGGGTGCCTCCTGCGCGCCGGCACACAAGGCCATCAGCGCCATGACCAGACCCCACCACAGCTTCATGCGTTCGCCTTGTCGAGTTCGCGCAGCAGCTTGTCCAGCCGCGCGGAGAGTTGTTCGGTGCTCAGCCGCTCGCGCAGCCGCTCCACCATCAGCGGCAGGCTCATGGGGCTCGGGCGCTCCAGCGCCACGCTGTGCAGAGTGTGGGTGGCCAGGCCCAGCAGGCAGCCGCGCAGACGGTCGATGTCCAGCTCCTGCGACAGCACCTCGCGCTCGGCCTGGCCCAGTAACAGGTTGCCCGGGTCGTACTTGCGGAACACCTCGAAAAACAGCCCACTGGACGCCTGCAGTTGTTTCAGGCTCTTGGGCGCCCCCGGGTAGCCGCTGAACACCAGCCCGGCCACCCGCGCGATCTCGCGAAAGCGGCGCTGGGCCAGTTCACCCGCGTTGAGCGAGGCCATCACGTGTTCCAGCAGATCGGCGGCGGAAAACACCGAACGATCCAGCAAGCGCGTGAGGTCAGCCGGCTCGCTGCTCAGGAGCTCCAGGCCATAGTCGTTGACCGACAGGCTGAAGGTGTTGGGTTGCTCGCGTGCCAGTCGCCAAGCCAGCAAACTGGCCAGCCCCAGGTGCACGTGGCGCCCGGCGAACGGATACAGATAGAGGTGGTGGCCTTCGCGCGACTGCATGTGTTCAACCAGAAGCTCCCCCGGCCTGGGCAAACGCGAGACACGCGCCTGGGTGTCGAGCATGGGGCGCGCGGCCTGCAGCTCGGGCGACTCGAAGCGACCGTCGGCGGCCAGTGCCATCTGCGCCAGCACGGCGTCGGCCAGCTCGGTGGACAGCGGCATCTTGCCGCCTTGCCAGGAGGGCACGGCACCCTTGGTCTTTTCGGCCTTTTTCACCCAGGCCGTCATCTCGTGCACGCGGATGAATTCGAGCAGGCGACCGGCGAACACAAAGCAGTCGCCTTTGCGCAGGCGCGCGATGAAGCCCTCTTCGATCGATCCGATGCGCCCGCCGTTCATGTACTTCACCTGCAGCGACGCATCGCTCACGATGGTGCCCACGCCCAATCGGTGACGGCGCGCGGTGGCGCGGCCTTGGGGTGTGTCGGGCACCCGGTACACGCCGGCTTCATCGGGCTGGATGCGGTGGTAGTCGGGGTAGGCGTTCAGGCTCTCGCCGCCGCGTTCACAAAAAGCCAGCGCCCAGTCAAACGATTCGCGCGAAAGCTCGCGGTACGCGAACGCGCTGCGCACTTCGTCAAACAAGTCGTCGGGCCTGAAACCACCGCCCAGTGCCACGGTGACCAGGTGCTGAACCAGCACGTCCAGCGGTTGTTCGGGGCTGCGCCGGCTCTCCACACGGCCGGCCAGGGCGGCTTCGCGCACGGCGGCCGCTTCCACCAGCTCCAGTGTGTTGGTGGGCACCAGTGTGACGCGGCTGGGCCGACCCGGCGCATGCCCGCTGCGCCCAGCGCGCTGCAGCAGCCGCGCCACGCCCTTGGCCGATCCGATCTGCAGCACCCGCTCGACCGGCAAAAAGTCGACCCCGAGGTCCAGCGAAGACGTGGCCACCACGGCCTTGAGCTGGCCGGTCTTCAAGCCCTGCTCCACCCACTCACGCACCGCCTTGTCCAGGCTGCCGTGGTGCAGGGCCACCTGCCCGGCCCAGTCGGGCCGCAAGGCCAGCAGCATCTGGTACCAGATCTCGGCCTGGCTGCGCGTGTTGGTGAACACCAGCGCGGTGCTGGCGGTCTCCAGTTCGCGCACCACCGGCTCCTGCATGCGCGCGCCCAGGTGACCGGCCCACGAATAGCGGCCAGGCTCGAGCGGGATCAGCGTGTCGATGGCCAACGCCTTGTCCACACGCCCGCGCACCAGCTGGGCGTTGGTCGGGCCACAAAGCACTTGCAGGGCTTCTTCCAGATTGCCCAGCGTGGCACTCATGCCCCACACCAGCAGGCCGGGTTGCCAACGCCGCAGCCGCGCCAGCGCCAATTGGACCTGCACGCCGCGCTTGCTGCCGATGAGTTCGTGCCACTCGTCCACCACCACCGCGCGCACCCCGGCGAGCTCGTCGGGCGCGCGGCTGCGGGCGAGCAGCAGCGAGAGCGATTCGGGTGTGGTGACCAGCACGGTGGGCCAGCGCCGGTCTTGCCGGGCACGCTCAGCACTGGGCGTGTCACCGGTGCGCAGACCCAGCGTCCACCCGGGCGCCAGATCGGCCAGCGGCTCGCGAAGGGCCGCCGCGCTGTCGGCCGCCAGCGCCCGCATGGGTGTGATCCACAGCACCGTGAGCGGTGCCGGTTGGTGGGCGGGGAGCGAGTGGAGAAGGTGTTCGATCAGGCCCAGCCAGACCGCGTAGGTCTTGCCCGAGCCGGTGGTGGCGTGCAGCAGACCACTTTGACCCGCGCCGATGGCGGACCAGACCTCGCGTTGAAACTCAAACGGTGTCCAGTGACGCGAAACCATCCAGCCCGCCGCGCTGGACGGCGGCGGGCTGGGTGGTTCGGAGGAGCGAAGTTGGGCGACCGGCTTGCGCGGCATCGGCTGACCAACAGATGCCCGAGCGATCAGCCCTTCTTGCCACCCATCACCAGCAGCGCAGCGCCGACCACGATGGCGCCAATACCGGCCCACACCGGCACGTTGACGGTTTCCTTTTCCTTAACGGTGAGTTCCAGCGGGCCCAGCTTCACGGCCGAGGTGTCCTTGGTGTAGCTGAAGCTGCCATAGATCAGACCGATGGCGCCTGCGGCGATGAGAAGGATGCCGACCAATTTGGCTGTGTTCATGAGAGTTTCCGTTCCGTGAAGGAGCACTTCCGTCATCGGGCCAAAGCGGCCGCGACGCAGCGCAGGCAGCGATGATGCATCAATTGCCGGCCAGGCTCAGCCCGGATCGCGGTAACGCGCGGCGGTGATGAACTGGCCGAAGGTTTCGCACCAGACGATGGCGCTGGTGTAGCGCGCGGGGTCGGTGCCCGCGGGCAGCGCCACGATGAAGTTCTCGAAGGTTTTCACGTCGCCCACGCGCAGCATGGTGGGCTTGAGCCGCTCGAAGTCGGCTTCGGTCTCCACGAAGTCGGGCGAGAGGTAGAGCTTGTAGTCGGGCCCGGGCGCGAGCCGCCCCTTGAACGCAATCTGCTGCGCGCTCACTGTGACCGTGCCTTCACCCCAGTGCAGGGCGTCGCTGTCTTTCAGATCGCGGCGGAATTCGCCTCGAAACAGCCCGCCGGCCTTGGCCTGGGCCACCAGCTCGGCACTGGGCCCAGGCGGCGCGGTGAGGATGGGCAGTGCATAGATGCCGGCGGCAAAACCCACCAGCAAGACCAGCGCGTGCGATGCCAGGAGCATCACAAATCGGCGGCGAAACTTGGAACGGACGGTGGCAGACATGGGCGGTTTCCTTCAACGTGACCCAGGTTCGTCTGGCAAAGACCAAAAGCCTTACACGCTGCCCGCCTCTCAGGACAGCATGGCTTTCACACGCAGCAAGCCGGCCACCGTCTGCAAGCAGGCCTGCGCCGCCTCGGTGCCCTTCACCGCGAAGTGGCGCATGAAGTAACGGCGGTGCTCCACGTGCTCGTGAAAGTGGTGCGGTGCCTGCACGGCCGAGATCACCGGCACGCCGGTGTCGAGCTGCACATCCATCAAGGCCTGCACCACCGTCTGCGCCACGAAATCGTGGCGGTAGGTGCCGCCGTCGACCACCAGCGCGCTGCCCACCACCGCGGCATAGCGGCCGGAACGCGCCAGGCGCTGCGCGTGCAACGGAATCTCGAACGCGCCGGGCACGTCGAACACGTCGATGGCGTCGGCCTGAAAACCACCGCGCGCCATCTCTTCAAAGAAGGCATCGCGGGCCTGGTGAACGATGTCGGCGTGCCACGACGCTTCAATAAAAGCAAAGCGCAAACCGGCCGGCAATTCGGGCAGCACAGGGAGTTCGGTCGGGGTGGTGTTCATGGCGTGGCGTGTGGAGAGGGTTCAAAAACCATTGTAGGCAGCGAGCACCGTCAGGCGGTCACGATCCAGCCTTCGAGCGGATCGAACTCGGGCAGGCCCCAGCGCGGGTGCCCTGCCTCGTGCTGCGCCTGCGCCCAGGCCGCCTGCAGCAGGCACAGCACCGCGTCGAGGCTGTCGCCGCTGGCGTCGTCGGCCAGTGCGTCGCGCTGCGCGTGGGTCAGCTTCAAACGCAGGCCACAGGCCTGCAGCAGCGGAGGCTGACCGTTTTCCAGCGCGTTGATCAGCGTCTTGCGGGCGATCAAGCGATCGGGCGTCTGTTTGGCCTTGTCGTCGCTCTTGTAAGAGGTGGTGCCGAGCACGCTGCGCGCCAGCAAGCCAGGGTAGGCCTCCAGGCCCACGCGCGAACCGTCGCCCGGCAACAGGCCGGGCAGCGTGAGGCCGGCGGCCACCAGCAGCGGCACGCCCGCGTGCAGCATGAACGCCACCGGCGGGTTGACCCACTTCATGCTGGGGCTCGAGCCAGCCGGGCCGTCGGTGGAGCGGTGGGCGAACTTGCCACCCACCGGGCGCGCGTTGCAAAAGCCAGCGAAGGCCTCGCGGATGGTCTCGCGGCTGAGGCCGCCGTAGTGGGCCATGCAGGCCGTCCAGTCGGTGGGCCAGCCCAGGGTGGTGACGAGTTCTCGGGGCAAGCCGAACGGCAGGTCAAAACCGCCCACCCATGGGCCGGGCTCCGCCATGCGCGCCGCCCACGCATCGAGGGTTTCGAATCGCTCCATGCCATGGAGGATGACGCGGTGGCGATCGGCGCGACCCACGGCCAGCGTGATCGGTTTGCGGCGGCTCGGCGCACTGGTGAAGTCGCAGCCCAGCAGGGTGGGCAAGGAAGGCAAAGTCATGCCGCGATCATCCCAGCGCCAGTGCCATCACGCCGGCAGCGATCAACATGGCCCCAAGCAGGCGCGCCAGCCGGTCCCCCTCTCCGAGCAGTTGTCCCCCGATCAGCGCGGCAAACAGCATCGACACCTCGCGCGCCGGCGCCACGTGCGACAGCGGAGCCTGCTGCATGGCAAACAGCACCAGCACATAAGCCACCGGGCTCACCACCGCCACCAGCAAGGCGTAGCGCCACTGCGTGTGCCAGAGCTGGCGGGCCGTGGGCAGGTCGCGCAGCACGCTGGGCGCGAGCAGCGCCACGCGCACGAAGTTGCCCATGTAGTCCACCAGGATGGGCGACATCAGCACCACCTTGACGGCATAGCCATCGACCACGGTGTAGGACGCGATGAACACGCCCGTGACGACGCCGTAGGCCATGCCCTTGTGGACGCGCTGGCGCGCCACCGGGTCGTGTGCCGCGCGCAGCAGGCCCGGCCCGCCGGCAATGAGGAACACCCCACCGACCACGCCGGCAATGCCGGCCACACCCAGCGCGGAAATCTGCTCGCCCAGCAGGACGATCGCCACCAGCGAGGACAACAGCGGCCCCGTGCCGCGCGCCATGGGGTAGACCACCGTGAGGTCGGACTTGCGGTAGCCGCGCAGCAGGATCACGTAGTAGAAGACGTGCAACACGCCACTGGCCAGCACCAGCGTCCATTCGACAGCGCCCCAGCCGGGCACCACGTCGCGCCCCACCCACCAGCCCAGCGGCGCCCACACCAGCATCATGAGAAAAGCGCTGAAGAAGGCAAAGCGTGCGTCGCCCCCGGCCTTCTTGGCAGCGATGTTCCAGCCGGCGTGGATCAGGCCCGCGAGAACGATCAGGGCCAATGCGGTCAGCGACATGCCGCGTCAGAAGAAGGCAGATTTCAGGAGCACCGAGGGTCCGGCTCCGCCGGCCCCAGGTGCCGTCCCCCTTCCAAGCGCCACAGGCGCGCCAGAGAGGAGGGAAGCCGCGCAGCGGCGCAGGGGGGAGTTCCTCAAGCCCTGCCGATGATGCTCGCGGTGGCCATCAATTCTTCAAGCAGGGCCAAAGAGACCTTGCCCGACACCGCGTACGGGTCGAACTCGGGCTTCTCCGAGTACTTGAGCACGATGGAGGTGTTGAGCTTGGACAGGTTGACCTGGCCCATGGTCCAGCCGCCGAAGCGGCGCTCGGTGATTTCTTCGTAATGCAGCAGCTCCACACCGGTGTGGCGCACGTCGGCCACGATGTGGTTGTAAAGCTTGTTGACCGCGCTGCGCCCGCCTTCGATGGCCTGCAGGAACACGCCGCCGCCGTAGCACAGCACGCCGGTGATGCCGTTGCCCATGTTGTGCGAGCGTGAGGATTCCAGAATGGATTCGATCAGGCGGGGGGAATCTTTGTCGACAGCGCGGCTGACGTAGAGGAGGCGGACAAGCATGGTGTTCTTCTTCTGGACGATCGTTGAATACAGAGGGGGTATCAGCGCGGAATCAGCGACAGAAATTCGCGACGCAGGTTGGGATCCTTGAGGAACACGCCGCGCATGACGGAGTTGATCATCTTGCTGTCCATGTCCTTCACGCCACGCCAGGCCATGCAGTAATGGCTGGCCTCCATCACGAGCGCCAGGCCGTCGGGCTGCGTTTTTTCCTGGATCAGGTCGGCCAGTTGCACCACGGCCTCTTCCTGGATTTGCGGGCGGCCCATGATCCA
>PNMH01000066.1 GCA_013823505.1 Polaromonas sp.
ACGGGTGGTTCGAAAAGGGCCCCGTTCCTGTCGGCGACGATCAATCGCCTTTGCAATCGGTTGAGCAAACCGTTCTTCGCCATAGTCACGGATGACCTCCGACAGGGTTGAAACTTCGGCCGTTTCCAGCCACTGAGCCACGCTCTGACCGCGCGTGGTGTCCATGCGCATGTCCAACGGGCCATCGTTGCGAAAAGAAAAACCCCTCTCGGGGTCGTCGATCTGGGGCGAGCTCACGCCGAGGTCCATGAGCACCCCGTCCACACTCGCAGCACCCAACTCGCCCAGGTGCGCAAAGCCCTCGTGGCGGATGGAAATCCGCGCATCGTGGGCGGCCAGCGACTGCGCGGCCTCCACCGCTTGCGGATCTTTGTCGAAGACGGTCAGCCGCCCTTGACGGGACAGCTGCTCGAGGATGAGTCGCGAATGGCCGCCGCGCCCGAAGGTCGCGTCGACATAGTGGCCGTCCGGGTTGATCGCCAGTGCTTGCACGGCTTCGTTCAACAGGACGGTTTGGTGAATCCATGTGCCTTGCACCATCGCCCTTAGAAAGAGAAGTCCTTGAAGACATCGGGCATGTCGGCCTTCATGGCTTCGGCTTCCTGAGCGGCGTACACCTGCGCGTCCCACAGCTCGAAGTAGGCGCCCATGCCGAGCAGCACGACGTCCTTGCTGATGCCGGCGCCGGCGCGCAGTTCGGGCGAGACGAGCACGCGCCCGGTGCCGTCCATGTCCACGTCCATGGCATTGCCCAGAAAAATGCGCTTCCACCACTGCGCCTGCATGGGCAGCGAGGCGATGCGATCGCGGAACTGCTCCCACGCGGTGCGCGGGAAAATCATCAGGCAGCCGTGGGGGTGTTTGGTGATGGTGAGCTGGCTAGCAGCCGCGCTCAGGGCGTCGCGGTGCCGGGTTGGCACCGAGAGCCGACCCTTGGCGTCGAGACTGAGAGAAGAAGCACCCTGAAACACCGCGATCAATCCTTGGAAAACACTTTTCACCACTTAAATGCACTTTTATCCACTTTATCAGGAAAACCAAGGTGCGCAACTCAGCGGATGGAAATTTTTTCCAATGAAATCAACCACTTAGGATACATTTTGAAGCTGTTTGCAAGCCAAAAATGCATTAAAAGCAAGCACTTACAACCGGCTCTGAATGTGATGCTTCAAAACCCTGCCGCGTCCGGGGTCGTCCAGAGGCGCGCCAGCAGGGGAATGGGCCGACCAACGGCTCGCGTTGGTGGCCTTGGGTGCCTTCGGACCGGTTCACGGTCCAGGCGAGCGCTCAGAGGATGTAGCGCGAGAGGTCTTCGTTGCGGCTGAGCGCGGCCAGGCGCCCGTTCACGTAGTCCGCGTCGATGGTGATGGTCTGGCCTTGCAGCTTGGTGGCATCGAAGCTCACCTCGTCCAGCAAGTGCTCCATGACGGTGGCGAGGCGGCGCGCGCCGATGTTCTCGGTGCGCTCGTTCACGTCGCAGGCGATCTGGGCGAGCTGGCGGATGCCTTCGGGCGAGAACACCAGCGTCACGCCTTCGGTGGCCAGCAGCGCCTGGTACTGGCGCACCAGCGAAGCATGGGTCTGCGTGAGGATGGCCTCGAAATCATCCACCGAGAGCGACTGCAATTCCACCCGGATCGGAAAGCGGCCCTGCAGCTCGGGGATCAGATCGCTCGGTTTGGCCAGGTGAAACGCACCACTGGCGATGAAGAGGATGTGGTCGGTCTTGATCACACCGTACTTGGTGGTCACGGTCGTTCCCTCCACCAGCGGCAGCAGGTCGCGCTGCACACCTTGGCGCGACACCTCGGCGCTGCCGGAATCGCTGCGCGAGGTCACCTTGTCGATCTCGTCGATGAACACGATCCCGTTCTGCTCGGCGTTGTGCAGCGCCCGCGTCTTGATCTCATCTTCGTTGACCAGCTTGCCGGCTTCCTCGTCGATCAGCAGTTTCATGGCCTCGCTGATCTTGAGCTTGCGGGTCTGGCGCTTGCCGGCGCCGATCTGACTGAACATGCCGCGCAGTTGCTCGGCCATATCTTCCATGCCGGCCGGGCCCATGATCTCCATGGCCGGGCGCGCCTCCAGCAGATCAATCTCGATCTCTCGGTCGTTCAAATCGCCTTCGCGCAGCTTTTTGCGGAAGTTCTGCCGGGCCGTGCTCTCGGGCAACGCCACCACATTGACCGCGGGCTCCGCACTGCGGGCCGGTGGAATCAGGATGTCGAGAATGCGGTCTTCGGCCGCGTCTTCGGCGCGCACGCGCTGCTTGCGCATTTCCACTTCGCGCGTCTGCTTGATCGCGATCTCGGCGAGGTCGCGGATGATGCTGTCCACGTCCTTGCCCACGTAGCCGACTTCGGTGAACTTGGTGGCCTCGACCTTGATGAAGGGCGCGTCGGCCAAGCGCGCCAGACGGCGCGCGATCTCGGTCTTGCCCACGCCGGTCGGGCCGATCATGAGAATGTTCTTCGGGGTGATCTCGGGCCGCAGCTTGTCGTCGACCTGCTGGCGGCGCCAGCGGTTGCGCAACGCAATGGCCACGGCGCGCTTGGCGCCCTTCTGGCCAATGATGAAACGGTCGAGTTCGGAAACGATCTCTTGCGGGGTCATGGAAGACATGTCAGAGCACCTCCACCGTGTGGTTCATGTTGGTGTAGATGCACAGCTCACCCGCGATGCCCAGGGATTGGCGAACGATGTCTTCGGCGCTGAGGTCGGTGTGGTCGAGCAGCGCCTTGGCCGCGGCCTGCGCGTAGGCACCACCCGATCCGATGGCCACGATGCCGTGTTCGGGCTCCAGCACGTCGCCGTTGCCGGTGATGATGAGCGAGGCGGTCTGGTCGGCCACGGCGAGCATGGCCTCCAGGCGGCGCAGTACGCGGTCGGTGCGCCAGTCGCGCGTGAGTTCAATGGCGGCGCGCACCAAGTGCCCCTGGTGCTTCTCCAGCTTGGCCTCAAAGCGCTCGAACAGCGTGAAGGCGTCGGCGGTCGCACCGGCAAACCCGGCCAGCACCTTGTCGTGGTGCAACTTGCGCACCTTGCGGGCCGTGCCCTTGACGATGATGTGGCCCAGGGTGACCTGGCCGTCGCCTCCGATGGCGACCTGCACTCCTTCGGGCGTCTGGCGCCTCACGCAGACGATCGTGGTTCCGTGAAATGATTCCATGGCGCTCATTTGGGGTTGATGCGGGGCCCTGCAACCGTCCCCGATGTCGTTGTTTGAAACAACGTGTAGATCAGCTCTGCCGCGGATCAGTCGTTGCGGACCACGACCTTGGCGTACTCGGTGATGCCGATCACGTGGAAGAAGGCCGACACCAGGCGGTGCGCGTCCACAAACTGCACGAAGCGGCGTTCGGCGTGGTGTTGCGACACCCAGTTGAGCAAGGTACCTGCTGCAGAAAAATCCACCCGGATCAGGTTGCGGCAGGAAATGATCAACACGTCGGCGCCCATGAGGCGGCGCTCGAGCATGTCCAGCGTGGCTTGAGGGTCGCCCCGGATCTCGCCCGAGAGCTCCACCAAACCAAGCTGGTTGAATTCGGACGACTGCCCTTCCAGCACCGATTCGCCTGGGTAGGCGGAAGGCACCGATTCGAGCACCGCTTCGCTGAGCACGGACTGGCCCGCGTCGTCGGAACGTTCAGCGGCAATGGACGTGACGTGGCAGCGCGGTTTTTCCCAGCCCGGCGGGGACACCTCGTAGGTCACGCAGAAGTCGAGCGCGGTCAACTCGAACTCATCGGGCCGGTTCATCACGCGCAGCACCGCCATGCGCAGTTCCCACCAGAGCTGCTCGACATCGCGGCGGCCCGAGGGGGTGAAGTTCTTGAGAAGATCGCGGAACACGGCCGAGCCCAGGAACCGGAGCTCCACGTCCTGGTCGCCCCAGAGCGTGAAGATGCCCAGCAGGGCGCGCGCCGCCTTCAGGTCCATGGTTTCCATGGGGGTCCAGTCGAGCACCCACGGTTGTTTGGCGCGCAACAAGACGTTCTGCAAGGTGCCGACCGCATGGGCATCCAGCTCGGCTTCGCTCACCCACACCGCGCGGTTCGTGCTTGCGGTGGGCGTGAACGTCTTGCCGGTCATCGACGATACCGTTTCCGGCATGTCGTACCACTGCGGGGCGGAACGGCTGAAACGGTTGACGAAATCGACCGCGCGGCTCTCGAACGGCGCCAACTGCCCGGTGGCACGGTACAGGTCGAACAGGGCCAACCAGTCGTCGATCTCGTCGACCTTGGAGCCGCCCTCGCCCAACACGTCCATCAAACCTTGCTCGGCGCCCGCGTCATCGCCGTTGGCGAAACGGATCGCGGCTTCCTCGACATCGGGATCCTGAACGATCGCCTGTACGTCAAGCGAATAAAAGTGCGAGGCGGAAAACGCGCCACCGCTGGAATGGGAACTGCCGAGTTCGCTGGGTTGGGTCGGCGCCATCAGACCCGTGCGGTTCGGGCCCTGGCCGGCCTTGGCAGCCGAGGTTTGTTCGGCCGTGGCAGGGTTGCGGGCCTCGACCGCAGGGGACCCGGTCTGTGGCTTGCTGGCAGCCAAAGGCAGTGCTGCGGGTTCTGTCTCGTCGTACTGGGCCTGGCGTTGGCGGGCCTGGGGGTCTGGCGCAACAACTGGAACGTCGTCCTTGCCCTTGAGCGGCGAACCACCCGAACCACCCGCCGCCGCATTGAGGCTGGAGCCCGTGCTGACCAACGAATCCGGGCCCTTGGTCTTCCACCACTGCATCGACATCTGGGCTTCGATCTCGTCGATCTTCTTCAGCGTCTCGGCGCGGTCATCGGGCTTGGAAGGCAGGCTGCTCTGGAAGAACGATGGCCGCATGCCCGGGCCTTCGGGGCTCGTGCCCTCGCGGCTGCGGATCTTGCGCAGCATGTCGAACTCGCGCTTGCGCACAAAGTCGTTGCGCCGTTTGCGCTCGATCATTTCCTTCAGCGCTGCCTTGCTGTACTCGCTCTCGCGATCGGCCTGGCGCGTGTCCAGATCGGCCCAGCTCGTGGTCGGATGACGCACGAACTTCACCACCTTCGAAAGGAAGCCGCCGTTGGAATCGTCCTTGGACATGGGTGGTTGGGTGCCGGAAAAGGGTCGGGATCGCAGTCGGTGGGAGATGCTCAGTCCCCGAACATCTTCTGCTTGAGCTCGCGCCGCTGCTGGGCTTCGAGCGACAGGCTGGCGGTCGGGCGTGCCATCAGGCGCCCCACGCCGATGGGCTCACCGGTCTCTTCGCAATAACCGTAGTCGCCCGAATCGATGCGGACGATGGCCTGTTCGATCTTCTTGAGCAGCTTGCGCTCGCGGTCGCGGGTGCGCAGCTCGAGGGCGTGCTCTTCTTCGATGGTGGCGCGATCGGCTGGATCGGGCACCACCACGGTGTCTTCGCGCAAGTGTTCGGTGGTTTCGCCGGCATTGGCCAGCATGTCGGCTTTCAACAGCGAGAGCTTGCGGCGGAAGTAGGCCAGCTGCAGGTCGCTCATGTATTCGCTGTCGGGCATCGCCTGCACGTCCTGATCGGTCAACTGATCGGCGGGCAGGGTCTTCCAGTTGTTGGCCCGCTTGGGGTCTTTCTGGATCGAGGAGGGGACGGGAGGGGTCATGACAGCACGTTCGTTCGTGTGGGAAAAGGTCGCTTTGGCAGCATCGGGTGCGTGGGTAGGCACCACAGCCGCCTGTGTCATCTGCTCCATCATGACTTTTTTGGCCGCCCGCTTGCCCAATGGGCGAGGTGTGGGCTCAACCACCACGGGGGCTGGGGCCGGTGCACGCTTGGCGCTGGCGGCTTTGGAGACAGGGGCAGCGGAGGCCGCCCGGGGAGCAGAAGTGGTCACAGTGGGAACAGCCGCCTTGGCGGCGGGCTGTACCTTGGATTTGGCGGAAGTCGCCGGAATGGGCTTGACCGCGGGTGTGCGGGAAGGCGTGGGCTTGACCGGTGCAGCCGACTTTTTGGCGGCAGCGACGGGTTTGCTCGAAGCCGTGGTTTTGGCCACAGGCTTGGGGGAGGCTTTCGCAGCAGGCGAAGCGGCTTTTTTGATCGGCGCAGTTACTTTCGATTTGACAGGCCCTTTGGCCGCAGGTTGGGTCACTTTGGTCGCCGCTTTCACAGGTGCCTTGGCCGCCACTTTCGCTGCGGGCTTGGGCGCCGTTTTGGACGCTGGCTTCACGGCAGCCTTGGCAGCCGGCCTGGCGGCGCTTTTCGCCGCCGGCTTGCGCGCTGCGGGTGCAGCCGCCTTGGCCGCCGAAGAGCGCCCTTTCGCGCTCGCGGCTGCGGACTTGGCTGGTTTCGCTGACTTGGTAGCCGGGGCTTTCACAACGGGTCTCCTCTCAGTGCCTGACGGTGCTTGATGCGGGTCCGGTGTGCGGGGTTGGGCCGCATCAACCTGTGTCGGCGCGGCCGACGGATGGGAGGTTATACCCTTACCGGAACCGGGACTCAGCCGCTGGCGAGCACCTGCACTGGAAGACCGCCGGGCCACCGGCATGGGGCGCGATTGTAGCGAGGTGGCGGCCGCGCTCCCGGAATCCGGTCGGGAGGGGAAACCCAGCCGTTGGAGAAGAGAGACAAACAGCACAGTCGCGCGAGGTTCAGACCAGGCTCTGGTCCAGACCCTGCACCAGGATGTCGCGCGGCAGGTCGATGCCGATGAACACCATCTTGCTGGTGCGTTGCTCGCCCTCGGCCCACAGCGGGCCCAGATCGCTGCCCATCAGCTGGTGCACACCCTGGAAGATCACCTTGCGATCGGTGCCATCCATGTCAAGCACGCCCTTGTAGCGCAGCATGCGCGGGCCGTACACCTGCACGATGGCGCCCAGGAAGTCTTCGAGCTTGGCGGGGTTGAAGGGGCGGGTGGCACGGTAGACAAAGCTCTTCACGTCATCGTCATGATGGTGGTGATGTCCCTGCCCTTCGTGGCCATGGTCGTGAGCGGCCTTGTGTTCGTGTTGGTGCGAAGGGTGGTCGCAGTGCTCACCGTGCTCGTGATCGTGGTGCGCATGATCGTGGTCGTCGACCTTGAGGAAGTCCGGATCGATGTCGAGCTTGGCGTTCAGGTTGAAGCCTCGCAGGTCGAACACCTCTTTGAGCGACACCTCACCGAAATGCGTGGCGCGCATGGGGGCGCGCGGGTTCATGTGCTTGAGGCGGTGGGTCAGCGCGTCCAGGTCTTCGGCGCTCACCAGATCGGCCTTGCTGATGAAGATCTGGTCGGCAAAACCCACCTGGCGGCGCGCTTCCTGGCGGTCGTTGAGCTGCTGCGCGGCGTGTTTGGCGTCCACCAGGGTGAGGATGGAGTCCAGCAGGTACTGCTCGGCCACCTCGTCGTCCATGAAGAAGGTCTGCGCCACCGGGCCCGGATCGGCCAGACCGGTGGTCTCGATCACCACGCGGTCGAAATCGAGCTCGCCCTTGCGCTTCTTCTCGGCCAGATCGCGCAGCGTGGCGCGCAGGTCGTCGCGGATGCTGCAGCAGATGCAGCCGTTGCTCATCTGAATGATGTTTTCGGTGGTGTCGGCCACCAGGATTTCGTTGTCGATGTTCTCTTCACCGAACTCGTTCTCGATCACCGCAATCTTCTGGCCGTGCGCCTCGGTGAGCACGCGTTTGAGCAGCGTGGTTTTGCCCGAGCCGAGGAAACCGGTGAGGATGGTGGCGGGGATGAGGGACATGGCGGGCGCGACGGTGTCGGAGGTGGGCGAACGGGGTGGGCAGTCGGAAGAAGCGCGCAAGTGTATGCGAGCCCCTCTAGCCCTGCACACCCTGCTGTTTTTTCATGACCACCAGGCCTTTGAGGTATTCCCCCTCGGGGAAATTGATGGTCATGGGGTGGTCACTCGCGCCACCCAGACGCTGCAGGATCGCGCCGTCCACACCCGCATCGAGCCCGGCCGAGGCCACGATCTTGTGGAACAGCTCCACCCCGATGCCACCCGAGCAGGAAAACGTGAACAGCACACCACCGGGTGTGAGCAGCTTGAAGGCCAGGCGGTTGATGTCCTTGTAGGCACGGGCGGCGCGCTCGGCGTGGGCCACGGTGGGCGCGAGTTTGGGCGGATCGAGCACGATGGCGTCGAACTGGCGGCCCTCGGCCACAAACTGCCGCAAGGAGGCGTTCACGTCGGCGTCCATGAACGTGGCACGCGACGCGTCGAATCCGTTGAGCGCCACGTTGGCAGCGGCTTGCTGCAAGGCGGGGGCGGACGAGTCGATGGAGGTGACGTGCCCCGCCCCGCCGGCCAGCGCAGCCACGGTGAAGCCGCCTGTGTAGCTGTAGCAGTTGAGCATCTGCTTGAACTGCAGGCGTTTTGCGTATTGGCTGCAGACCAGCCGGCTGTCGCGCTGGTCCAGGTAGAAGCCGGTCTTGTGGCCCTGGGCGATGTCCAGGCCCAGTTGCCAGCTGTGCTCGCGCAGCACCAGCGCGGTGGGGCCGCTGCCGCGCAGCCAGCCCGTCACCTCGGGCAGGCCTTCGAGCTTGCGGCTGCTGGTGTCCGAACGCTCGTACAGGCGTGGGCAGCCGGTGAGCTCGATCAGCGCGTCGGCAATCACCTGTTTGTGGCGCTCCACGCCGCAGGAGGTGAACTGGGCCACCAGCGTGTCGCCGTAACGGTCGACGATGAGACCGGGCACGCCGTCGGACTCGCTGTGCACCAGCCGCACGCCGTCGCTCTCGATGCCCAGGCGCCCGCGCAGCGCAATGGCGCGGGCCAGCGTGGCGCGCAGGAAGTCGGCGTCGATGCGCTGGGCCTCGTCAAAGCTCCAGGCGCGCACGCGGATGCTCGATGCGGGCGAGAACGCGCCCCAGGCCAGGAACTGTCCTTCGGCGCTTTCCACGCGCACGGTTTCGCCAACATCACCACCCCCTTTGGCGATGGCGCCGTCAAACACCCAGGGGTGGCGACGCAGGAGAGATCGGTCTTTTCCGGGCTTGAGGCGAATGATTTTCATGCGGGTATTGTCGGCCCCGCCTGCAGCCGCCTCAGCCTTTGGGCGGTTTGTCCTTAGCGTGCGCACGTGGGTGAGCCGCGTCGTACACCTTGGCCAGGTGCTGAAAGTCCAGCCGCGTGTAGACCTGCGTGGTGCTGATGCTGGCGTGGCCGAGCAGCTCCTGCACCGCGCGCAGGTCGCCGCTGGACTGCAGCACGTGGCTGGCGAACGAGTGCCGCAGCATGTGCGGGTGCACCGGCGTGGCCAGGCCCGCCAGACGCGAACGCCGCTTGAGCCGCACGCGGATGTGTTGCGGCGTGAGGCGTTGACCGCGCGAGCCGATGAACAGGGCGGCATCGTCCCCCGCCCAGGTGGCGCGTTGTTCCAGCCAGCGCGCCAGCGCCGCCAGCGCGGCCTGGCCCACCGGCACGCTGCGCCGCTTGGAGCCCTTGCCCAGCACGTGCGCTTCGCCGTCCTGCGCGTCGATCCAGCCGCGCGCGGCGCCGCTGGCCGCCACGTCCAGGCCCACCAGCTCGCCGATGCGCAAACCGCAGCCGTACAGCAGTTCGGTGATGCAGGCGTCGCGCGCTTCCAGCGCGGGGTGGTCGGCCTCTTCCACGTGCGAGGCGAGCTGCACCGACTCGTCCACGCCCAACGCCTTGGGCAAGGGCTTGCCGGCTTTGGGCGCGCGCACGCCCTGCACCGGGTTGTGGCCCATCAGGCCTTGCCGTCCGAGCCACACATAGAACCCGCGCCAACCCGAGAGGATGAGTGCGATGCCGCGCGCGCTGCGCCCGGCGCTGTGCATCTGCGCGATCCAGCGCCGGATGTGGGCGTTCTGCACGTCCCTGAGGCCGACCCGCGCATCGGCCGCATGGGCGGTGAGGCGCTGGAGGTCCAATGTGTAAAGCACCACCGTGCGATCGGCCAGGCGCTTTTCCACGGTGACGTGGTTCAGGTAGGCCTGCACCAGCGCGGCATCGTCACCCATCGGGGTGGCGACATCGGCGCGCACCGGCGGGTTCATGCGGCCTTATTCAGGACGCAGGCGGGACAAGGCCGCGCTGGTGATCTCGCCAATGCGTTCCAGGAAATCGGTGCCCATGTCGCTGGCAAACCGCTGTTGGTCTGCCGAAGCCAGCACCAGCAGGCCAAAGGCCTGTGGCGCAATACCGGCGCGCAGCGGAATGAGCGCGAGCGACGTGGCGCTCGATGGATCGTCCAGCCAGCCGGCGGCTTCCAGGCCCGGGTTGGCACCGCAATACGGCCGGGTGAGCGACGAGGCAAAGGCCTTGACGTCATCGCTGGCACCTTGCGCAAACGGCTGGTCTTCAAATGCGGGCGCCACACCCCAGACCTTGATGGCCACTTGCGGCACCATGAACTGGTTCGCGATTTCGCGCACCGCCACCACCGGCAGCTCGGCAGGCTCGCGCGTGAGCAGCAGCGCGCGGGTCCAGAGCTGCAGCTTGTCGGCGATGGTGGTGTTTTCGTGGCCGTTGCGGATCATCTCGGCCGCCTTGAGCTCCAGCCCCTTGATCTTTTCGCGCAGCATCTCTGCCTGGCGCTCCTGCAGGCTCACCGCGCGGTGGCCGTGCGGGCTGGTCAGCTGCACGGCGGCCAGCAGGCTGGCGTGGCGCTCGAAGAAGTCGGGCGTGTTGGCCAGGTAGTTGGCGATGTCGTCTTCGGTGATGGGCGGGATGTTGTTGTTCATGGGTCGGTGGGGTCGGGGCTGGGCTCAGCCGATGTCGGGGATGGTGATCTCGCCGTCGAACACGGTGGTGGCCGGGCCGGTCAGGAACACGGCGTTGTCGTGGCGGCGGTTGTCTTGCCACTCGATGGTGAGCGCGCCGCCGTGGGTGTGCACGTCGACGCGCGCGTCGAGCAGGCCCAGCCGGATGCCGGCCACCACCGCGGCGCAGGCGCCAGTGCCGCAGGCGAGCGTTTCACCGGTGCCGCGCTCGAAGACCCGCAGCTTCACCTCGGTGCGGCTGACCACTTGCAAGAAGCCGGCATTGACGCGCTGGGGAAACCGCTCGTGACGCTCGACCATGGGGCCCCAGGCCTGAACGGGTGCGGTCTTCACGTCGTCGACCAGCATCACCGCGTGCGGATTGCCCATGGAGAGCACGGCCACCGGCACATCACCGGCGTACGGCAGGGCCAGCGGCCAGCGCTCGAAATTGCCCATGGGCTCGGCCTGAAGGCCCTGGGCGTTGAACGGCACGCGGTCCAGGGCAAACACGGGCGGCCCCATGTCCACCGTCACGCGCCCGTCGGGGTGGGCATGCAGTTCCAGCTCGCCGTTGGCGACCTTCACCCGCAAGGGGTTGCGCTGGCTCAGACCTTTGTCGTGCACGAAACGCACGAAACAGCGCGCGCCGTTGCCACAGTGCTCCACCTCGCCGCCATCGGCGTTGTGAATGACGTATTCAAAGTCCAACCCGGGCTCCAGCGTGGAGCGCACGCTCAGGATCTGGTCTGCACCCACGCCGAAATGCCGGTCAGCGAGAAAGCGGTACTGGGCCGCGGAGAGGCCCAGGCGCCCACGAGTTTCATCGAGCACGACGAAGTCGTTGCCCGCGCCCTGCATCTTGGTGAATCGGATGTGCATGCCCCGGATTATCCGTCGACACCGCTGTGCACCGGGCTGGAGCGAAGCCGTGGGCTGGTGCACGGCGCACCTTCCTGGCCGGGAGAGCCGCTCGGCTGCGCACAAACACGGTGCGGTTTTGTATGCAATCGGGAAGTTTTGCGTACACAACGCGCACATCAACCCTGGCACGGCTTATGCAACCAGCAGCCGGCATGAACGCCAACGCCCCCTCCACGCCCGCCGGCATCGAACTGATCGCGCTGACCAAGCAGTACTCGGCGAGCAGCGTGGCGGTGGACAACATCAACCTGCGCATCGCCAGCGGCAGCTATTGCTGCCTGCTGGGGCCCTCGGGATGCGGCAAGAGCACGACGCTGCGCATGATTGCCGGCCACGAGACCACCACCAGCGGCGACATCCTGCTGGAGAACCGCAACATCACCCACCTGCCGGCGGCGGGCCGGGGCACGGCCATGATGTTCCAGAGCTTCGCGCTCTTCCCCCACCTCTCGGCGCTGGACAACGTCGCCTTCAGCCTGAAGATGAAAGGCGTCGACAAAGCCAAGCGCCACCAGCAAGCGCAGGACCTGCTGGAGCGCGTGGCCATGGGGCACCTCAGCGCGCGCAAGCCGGGTGAACTCTCGGGCGGCCAACAGCAGCGCGTGGCGCTGGCGCGGGCCCTCATCACCCAGCCGCGCGTGCTGCTGCTCGACGAACCGCTCTCCGCGCTCGACCCCTTCCTGCGAGTGCAGATGCGCGCCGAACTGCGCCGCTGGCAACGGGAGCTGGGTCTGACCTTCATCCACGTCACGCACTCGCAGGAGGAAGCGATGGCGCTGGCCGACACCATGGTGGTGATGAACCACGGCCGCATCGAACAGGTGGGCTCACCGCACGAGGTCTACAACCGGCCCGTCAGTGAATTCGTCGCGCGTTTCATGGGCGGCCACAACGTGCTGAAGACCACGCAGGGCAAGGTCGCTGTGCGCAACGACCACATCCGCGTGGCGCCGATCGAGGCCAACGAGGGCGGCTGGCCCGCCACGGTGAACGACGTCGAATACCAGGGCAGCTACGTGTTGCTCGGTCTGCACCTGGCCGAGGGACACGCGGGCGAGAGCGTCTCGGTGATGCTGCCCGAAGCCAGTTTTGCCCAGCGCCCCTACGCACCGGGCGACCGAGTCAGCCTGAGCTGGGCGGCCTGGCAGGCGCACAGCTTCGCGCCGACCCTCCACGCCTGAACGCCCCAACACTTTTCTGTCGCTCCCTTCCCACCACCCGCACCGCAGGAGATTTGCCATGTCCAAACCCGATCAAGATTCCACCGCCGCCGCCGTCCAGGTCGGCCTGAGCCGCCGCACCTTGCTGCAAGGCACCGCCGGCATGGCCGGCATCCTCGCCAGCGGCATGGCGCCCAGCGTGCATGCGCAGGAAAAGATCGTGCTGCGCTACCTGGGCACCGCGGTGAACCAGGACAAGGCGATTGCCGAGAAGTTCAAGGCCGACACCGGCATCGAGATCCAGTACGTGGCCGTGACCACCGACGACGTGACCAAGCGCGCCGTGACCGCGCCCAACAGCTTCGACCTGATCGACACCGAGTACTTCTCGCTGAAGAAGATCGTGCCCACCGGCAACCTCAAAGGCATCGACACCAAGAAGATCAAGAACGCCGACAAGATCACGCCGCTGTTCACCACCGGCAGCGTGGCCGGCAAGGCCGTGGGCGACCAGGGCACCGCGCCCAAGAAAGTCATCTTCCTCGAAGGTGAGAAGAGCAAGGTGTTCGCAAAGTCGCCCACGCAGTTCATGAGCCTGATCCCCACCGTGTACAACGCCGACACGCTGGGCATCCGCCCCGACCTGATCAAGCGCCCCATCAGCTCCTGGGCCGAGCTGCTCAACCCCGAATTCAAGGGCAAGGCAGCGATCCTGAACATCCCGTCCATCGGCATCATGGACGCGGCCATGGTCGTGGAGGCCATGGGTCTCTACAAGTACCCCGACAAGGGGAACATGACCAAGAAGGAAATCGACCTCACGATCAAGACCCTGATCGAAGCCAAGAAGGCCGGCCAGTTCCGCGCACTGTGGAAGGACTTCAACGAGTCGGTCAACCTCATGGCCTCGGGCGAGGTGGTGATCCAGTCGATGTGGAGCCCGGCCGTGACCGCCGTGCGCACCAAAGGCATCGCCTGCAACTTCCAGCCGCTCAAGGAAGGGTATCGCGCCTGGGCTGCCGGCTTCGGTCTGCCGGCCACGCTGAGCGGCCGCAAGCTCGACGGCGCCTATGAATTCATCAACTGGTTCCTTGACGGCTGGGCCGGTGCCTACCTCAACCGCCAGGGCTACTACAGCGCCGTGCTCGACACCGCCAAGGCCAAGATGGAAGCCTACGAGTGGGCCTACTGGATGGAAGGCAAGGCCGCCTCGCAAGACATCAAGAGCCCCAACGGCGACCTGCTGGCCAAGACCGGCTCGGTGCGCGACGGCGGCAGCTACGAAGCGCGCATGGGCGGCATCGCCTGCTGGAACGCGGTGATGGACGAGAACGAGTACATGGTGCGCAAGTGGAATGAATTTGTGGCGGCCTGACCTTCACTTGACAGCACCATGAGCACCGCGACCACCCCTGTCGGCCCGCCTTCCATCAGCCCCACGCGCACCGTGCGCGCTTGGTGGCAGGCCGCGCCGTTCACGCTGGTGTTCGTGGTGTTCTTCCTGATCCCGCTGGCGCTCACCGTCATGGTGAGCTTCTGGGACTTCAACGAGTACGAGCTCATCCCCGGCTTCACGCTGCGCAACTACACCGCCATCGTCGAGGGTTGCTCCACCCTCACCGAACAGGGCGACTTCTGCGTCTCGCTCTCCACCTACCTCTCCACCCTCAAGTTCTGCCTGCTCGTCTGGGGCATCACGTTGGTGGTGGGTTTTGCGGTGGCCTATTTCCTCGCCTTCCACGTGCGCTCGCCGGGCATGCAGACGCTGCTGTTCGTGCTGTGCACCGTACCGTTCTGGACGTCGAACGTCATCCGCATGATTTCCTGGGTGCCCCTGCTGGGCCGCAACGGCCTGGTGAACCAGGGGCTCATGGGCATCGGTGTCATCAACGAGCCAGTGGAGTGGCTGCTGTTTTCCGACTTCTCGGTGGTGCTGGCCTTCGTGCACCTCTACACCATGTTCATGATCGTGCCGATCTTCAACAGCATGATGCGCATCGACCGCAGCCTGCTCGAAGCGGCCAGCGACAGCGGCGCCAGTGGCTGGCAGACGCTGTGGAACGTGATCGTGCCGCTGTCCAAGACCGGCATCATCATCGGCTCCATCTTCGTGATCACCATCGTCATGGGCGACTTCGTCACCATCGGTGTCATGGGCGGGCAGCAGATCGCCTCGGTCGGCAAGATCATCCAGGTGCAGACCTCTTACCTGCAGTTCCCGCTGGCCGCGGCCAACGCAGTGATCCTGCTGGCCATCGTGCTCATGATCATCTGGGGCCTCACGCGCCTGGTCGACATCCGAAAAGAACTCTGACCATGGCCGCCCCCCGCATCACCGAACCCCGCGCCGCCGGCTTCTGGCCGCTGGCCATTGTCTTCACGCTGTTCGTGCTGTTCATGTACGGTCCGATGTTCGTCATCTTCATCCTGAGCTTCCAGGGCCCGGAAGGCGGCCTCACGTTTCCGCTGCGCGGTGTGTCGCTGCACTGGTTCTACAAACTCGCCGAAGGCCTGGGCACGGTGGACATCGGCGCGGCCTTCCTGCGCTCGCTGATGCTGGGTGGTGTGGTGATGCTGTTCACCGTGGTGCTGTCGGTGCTTGCGGGGCTGGCGTTTCGCAAACCGCTGCGCGGTGGCAACGCCTTGTTCTACATGACTGTGGCCAGCCTGATCATGCCGTCCATCATCGTTTCGCTGGGCATCGGCCTGCAGTTCCGCCTGCTCGATGGCGGCATCAAGTGGCTGCTGGAGGCCGTGGGTGCCACCGGCACGCTGGAGAACTACGGCACCGCGCTGGGCCTGTTCACCTCGGCGCTGGGCGCCCACCTCACCTGGACCTTGCCTTTCGGGCTGCTCATCATGTTCGCGGTGTTCAACCGCTTCAACCCGGCCTACGAGGAAGCCGCGCGCGACCTCGGCGCCACACCATGGCAAGGCTTCCGCCACGTGGTGCTGCCGCTGATCGGCCCGTCGGTGGTCGGCATCGGCATGTTCGGCTTCACGCTGAGCTGGGACGAAATCGCCCGTACCTCGCAAGCCATCGGCGATGTGAACACCCTGCCTCTGGAGTTGCAGGGCCTCACCTCCACCGTCACCACACCCGCCATTTACGCGCTGGGCACGGTGACCACCCTGGTCTCGCTGCTGGTGATGGGCGTGGCCGTGTTCCTGGCCTTCTGGCTCGGCCAGCGACAGAAGCGGGGACAGCCCGCATGACCACCCGGCTGCGCAAGCGGGCCGGCTCTGCCTTCGACGAAGGTGCTTCCTCGGGAACCGACGGCGCCATCTACGAGCGCATGGTCTCGGCCATCCTCGATCACCGTTTGCCACCCGGCACCAAGCTGGTGGAGGACCGGCTGGCCACCGCCTTCGGTGTATCGCGCACCCTGATCCGACCGGTGCTGGTGCGCCTGGCCAACGAACACGTGGTCACGCTCACCCCCAACCGCGGAGCCACGATTGCCCAGCCCAGTGAGCAGGAAGCGCGCGAAGTGTTCGAGGTGCGCCGCCTGATCGAGTCACGCCTGGTGGAGCGGTTCGTGGGCCACGCCACGCGCGAAGACATCCAGCTGCTCACCCAATGCATCCGCGACGAGGAAGCGGCACGCCAAGCCGGCGACATGCGCCGCGCGATCCGTCTCTCAGGCGACTTCCACCTCCACATTGCCGAGCGGGCCGAGCAACAAACCATGGAGCGCATCCTGCGGGAGATGGTCTCGCGCACCTCGCTGATCCTCATGACCTACAGCAGCAGCCACCTGCAGTCGCGGCGCGAAGCCACGGCGTGCGGCTGCGAGGAACACCGGGCGTTGCTGGCGGCGATCAAACTGCGCGATGCGCGCGAAGCCTCGCGCCTGATGCGTGAGCACCTCGACCGCCTCGAAGCCCAGCTGGACTTCTCGCCCCCTGCGGAGTCGACGCCCGATCTGGAGCAGCTGTTTGCGCCGCTGGCCTGACCCCGCACGCCACCCATGCGCCAACTGCTGGTCATCAACCCCAACACCTCGGTGAACGTGAGCGCCCTGCTGCAGACCCATGTGCAGCAGGCGGCCGGGTTGCATGTGAACGTGCGCACCGTCACCGCCCGCTTCGGTTCGCCCTACATCGCCGACGAGGCCAGCTACGCCGTGGCCTCGCACGCCGCGCTCGACGCCTGGGCCCACGCACTCGCCAGCGAGCCCCGGCCGCCCGACGCGGTGCTGATCGGCTGCTTTGGCGACCCGGGCCTGATGGCGCTGCGCGAGAGCAGCCCGGTGCCCGTGACCGGTCTGGCCGAGGCGGCCTTCATCGAGGCCGCGCGCCACGGCCGCTACGCCATCGTCACCGGTGGCGCGCGCTGGGGCCCGATGCTCCAACGCCTGGCGCAGGCCTTGGGCCAGGCCCAGCAGCTCGCCGGCATCCACACCGTGGCCCCCACCGGTGCCGAGCTCGCCGCCAACCCGGTGGCCGCCCGCGCCCTGCTCGCGCAGGCCTGCCGCGATGCCTCGCGCCAGCTCGGCGTGCAGGCCGTCATCCTCGGTGGCGCGGGCCTGGCCGGCATGGCGGCCGCGGTGCAGTCCGAGGTGCCCATTCCGGTGATCGACAGCGTGCTGGCGGGGGCGAACTGGGCCTTGCGCAGCGCGCCGCTGCCGCCAGAGCGCTCGCGAGCGGGCTTCGACGTGGCCTGGCAGGGCCTCTCGCCCGAGATGGCAGCGCTGGGGCCAGCCGGCTGATCTGCACGCTGACGGGTGACAGCGCGCGGCGGCGGCGTGCCGCAAAATGCCGCATGGTTCGCCCCACCCAACTCCTGCACCCCGCCCGCACCCTCGCCGCCGTGCGGCCCGCCGCCACCGTGCTGCTGCTGCGCGACAGCACCGACCCCGAGCGCCCCGGCATCGAGGTGCTGATGACCCGCCGCTCGATGACGGCCAGCTTTGCGCCCGGCGCCTACGTGTTCCCCGGCGGCGGCATCGACGCCGCCGACGCGCAGGCCCACAGCATCGTCACCCGCCGCCCCACGCAGAGCGACCTGCACCTCACCCAGGCCATCGCCGCGATCCGCGAGAGCTACGAAGAGTTGGGCGTGCTGCTGGCGCACCGGGCTGACGGCACACCGGTGGACGACAGCGACATCGCCACCCTCGACCGCCAGGCTCCGTTTGCTGAGCAGTGCCAGGCGCGCGGCCTTACGCTCGACGCCGCCAGCGTCTTCGTGCTGGCGCACTGGATCACCGACCGCGACCTGCCACGCCGCTTCGATGTGCCCTTCCTCGTGGCGCGCATGCCCGAAGGCCAGGCGCCGGTAGCCGACGAGGCCGAGCAGTTCGAGCCGGTCTGGGTGCGCCCGGCCGACGCGCTGGAGCGCCACCAGGCCGGGGGCTTCTTCATCATCTTTCCCACGATCCGCACGCTCGAGCGGCTGCAGGCCCATGCCACCGTGCAGGCGGTGCTGGACGCCTGCGCGGTCGACGATCGGCCGCTGTGGACCAGTTGCCCGCGCGCCGGCCTCACGCGCGGCGCCGAGTCGCGCCACATGGAGCACGAGCCGCCGTTCGGTGAACTCGCCATGGTCTGCCCCGACGGCCAGATCGCGCACAGCCTGGACTGGCAGCACGAACACCCGGTGCAACTGCTCAAAAACGTGCAGCGCCTGACCGCGCCCAACCCCGGCTTCATGACCGGCCCGGGCACCAACAGCTACATCGTGGGCGACCCGGCCAGCGGTCACATCGTGATCGACCCGGGCCCGGACGACGCGCCCCACATCGAACGGCTGTGGCGCGCGGCCGATGGCCGCATCCAGGCCATCGTCTGCACCCACTCGCACCCCGACCATTCGCCCGGCGCGCCGCGGCTGCAGGCCCTGTGCGTGGCCGCTGGCCTGGAAAAACCACCCATCCTGGGTCTGCCGAGCGCACCGACGTCGCGCGAGAACAGCCGCTTCACGCCCGAACGCTCGTTGGTCGACGGTGAACAACTCATGCTCATCGGGCAAGAGGGCACCACCACCGTCTCACACACGCTGGAGGTGATCCACACCCCCGGCCATGCGGCCAATCACCTGTGTCTCTTGCTGGTCGAAGACGGCCTGCTGTTCACCGGCGACCACATCCTCAACGGCAGCACCACGGTGATCGACCCGCCCGACGGCAACATGGGCGCCTACCTCGATTCACTCGACAAACTGGCCGAGCGTTGCCGCGCGCACGGCGTGGAGTTCATCCTGCCGGCGCATGGCTACGTGCTGGGCGACCTGCGGGCCAGTACCGACAACCCGAGTGCGCCTGTCGAAGGCGGCGCGCTGGCGGCCATTGCCCACCTGAAGGCGCACCGCCTCCAGCGCGAAGCCAAAGTCGCTCGCGCCATGCAGGCGTCGCCAGAGGGCTCCATGGACGACTGGGTGAGGCTCGCCTACGACGATGTGCCCGAACGGCTGTGGCCGGTGGCCAAGCGCTCACTGCTGGCCCACGTGGAGCGATTGCAAAGCCTGGGTGGCTTCAACCTGTGAAGCGGTGATCAGGCGGGCGGCGAAGTCCAGCGCACCTCGCCCTGGGCTGGGGAATGACAGCCGCAAGACCGCGCGTGGAGCAGGTCGCGACTCGGCATCACCAGCCGCCCGGGCTCACACACCAGGGCCCCTGCGCCGACCAGCTGAGCCGCCGCACCTGCCAGAGCTTCGGCCGGCACGCCCAGCAAGGTGGCCAGCTCACCGAGGTCCAGCGCCACATCGTTGCCCGGCAAACGTTCCAGCGCGTTGAGCAACCAGCGCGCCAGTCGCTGTTCGACGTTGTGGTGTTGCTGGCAGAAAGCGGTCTGCGCGAATTGGGACGTGAGGGCCATCAAGTAGCCCACCGTGGCTTTGAGCACTTGTGGGGCACCAGGCTCTTCGGTGGACAACGCACTGGTCGGCAAGCGCCAAGCGTGGCCTGGATGCAGCACCTTGGCCCGACCGGCCTCCGGTGTGGTGCCCATGAGCGCCGCCACACCCACCACCCCGTCGTTGCCCACCAGGGCCACCGGCGCCTCTGCACCCGACGCCGTGGTGTGCGTCAACACCACCAGGGCGCTGGTGGGGAAATGCACGTGAAGCATCGAGGTGTCGCACGACTGCAACTCCTGCCCGGCGGGCAGTTCAACCAGTTCCAGGTGATTCGCCCAGGGCAATTGCTCGCCCTGCGCCAGGGAGGCAAGCACTCGGTTGAAACGATGATCGGCTGGCAATGGGTGCTCCCGCCCGCAGGCGAACAAGGGTGCGGGGCCGACATGACCGGGCGTCCGACAGTGTATGAGCAAAGCCATGGTGGATTGTTCGATAACGAACACAGCGCACAAGACCCCGTTTCCAGCACCGCCCATGGCGGCTCGGCGTTTGCGCCCAGCGCCGCGTGCAGACCACGAAAGGATGCCGGCTTCCGAGCACTCGCGACATACACTTCCGGTACGCATGCTCACATTTGTATCGGCCAGCCGGCCGTGGAACTCCCGTCGACGCGTTGTCCCTGAATCCTGAACGGGAGCCTCATTGACCCTCACGCACAATGGCCTTGTGGCCCAACTGGCCGCGGACGATCAACGCCTGCTGGAGCGCAACTGCAAGCCCGTTGAGCTGCAGACGGGCGACGTTCTGTCCGCCCCACACATTCCCAATGGTCACGTGCACTTTCTGACCAGCGCGAGCGTGGCCCTGATCGTTCGCCACACCGACGGCAGCGGCCTGGCCGTGGGTCTGGCCGGCCAGGAAGGCGCTGTGGGGCTTCAACACGCGCTGGGGCTGGGCTCCGGGAACCTGACCCTGCATGTGCAGCGCGGCGGCAAGGCCTTTCGTGCCGACGGCGAAACGATGCAAAGGCTCGTTGCGCGGCGCGCCAACCTGCTGCGCGCGTTCGCCATCTACCTGTGGGGCTTTTCGCAAGAGGTCGCGTCGCTGGCTGCGGCATCGCAGACGCACGACATCAAGGCGCGTCTGGCGAACTGGATCCTGCTGAGCCACACCCGCAATGGGCACGACGATCTTCTGCTCACCCACGCCCACCTGGCCGACATGCTTGGCGTGCGCCGCGCGGGTGTGACGCTGGCGGCGGTCGAGCTCAAGGAACTGGGGTTGGTGAAGTACCAGCGCGGGCGCATCCAGATCCTCGATCTGGATGGACTTCGTGCCGTGGCCAGGCGGCCCGCCTTCAGCAATGGCTTGCCGCATGCCTGATCGATAAGTGTGAAGCGCGCCGTTACGCCGGATTCTGTGCATCCGGAACCCTCTTGCGAGGGCCCGGACGTGACCGCCATTCATCTGGGCCGGGGGTTGCCCACCCGGCTCGGTGCTACCTACCCGCCAACTCTCCTTGCGGAACCACAAGGATCCTCAACACGGCGAACCGTGTCGCCTCAGGTTGGCCTATTTGGTATTGCTGCGCGTAGAGATTGCCCGTTTCACCCGAACTGAATCGGCTCGTCTCTGTTGCTCTGATCCTCACCTTAGGGCCCATCGAGCGAACTCTTTGGGCTGGTCGGTGGAGAGGTGTTACCTCCTACGCTGTCCTGTGCAGTCCGGACGTTCCTCCAGCACCCCCTTTCGGGTCCTCTTTCGAGGCAGTGCCAGCGACGGTCTGGCGCGCTTCACCCGCGCATTATCCCGCTTGCCCGGATACCCCCGCCCGTGGCGTCCGAAACGCACCGGTAGGATTCTTACTTTCAGGAGGTAAGAGTCGTGAAAATCACCAGCAAAGGACAGGTCACCATCCCTCTGGCGGTGCGCGAGCAGGCACGGCTCTACCCGCACGGCGAGGTGAGCTTTGAAGTGCTGCCCAACGGAGACGTGCTCATGCGCGCCGCCGTCACCACGGTCTCGCCGGCGCGCCGCGCCTTCGAGCGGGCGCGCGGCAGCGCCAACGCGAGTGCCTTCAAGCACATGGGCACCGACGAGTTCATGAAATACCTGCGCGGCTGATGGCACACCACAAAAAAACCGCGAGCGCACTCGCCCGCGAGCCCGACGCACGCTACCTGCAGCCGGCACCGATCGCCGGCACCCTGGTCGACAGCGGCGTGCTGATCGACGTGCTGGCCGACGACTCCCTCTGGGCCGACTGGTCGATTGCGCAGCTCGAACGCTGCGCCCAACAAGGCCCGCTGTTCATCAACCCGCTGATCCTGGCGGAGGTGAGCCCACGCTTCGAGACCGCCGCGGATCTGGAATCCACCCTCGCCCACCTGCCGCTGCAGCGCCAGGCCCTGCCCTGGGACGCCGCTTTTTTCGCGGGCCAGGCCTTCAAGCTCTACCGCCAGCACAGCGGCACCGACCCTTCACCCATGCCGCACTTCTACATCGGCGCGCACGCCTGGGTGAACCAGCTGCAGCTGCTCACCCGCGACGCCGTGCGCTATCGGCGCTACTTCCCCAAGCTCACGCTGGTGGTGCCCTGAAGGTGTCGGACAATGGCGGCTTTGCCCTGGATTGCTTGATCGCCACAAGCCACCCGCCGCCATGATCCGACTCTCCGA
>PNMH01000067.1 GCA_013823505.1 Polaromonas sp.
CTCACCGAAGTCATCAAGATCTTCCGCATCGACTCAGCCCAGGCTTACAGCGCCCCGGCGGCGTTGGCGGTGGTCAAGCCGACGAACAGCTTCAAGCCGGTGGCGCACAAGCCAGCGAGTCTCAAGCCGGCAGCCGCCAAGCCGGTCGCTGCCAAACCGGCGGCGGCCACGATGGTGGAAGCGCCTGCTTCTGCCAAGCGGCCAGCGCCCAGCGCAGCCAAGCCGGCCGTTGCCGCCGGTGCCGAGGGCGATTGGGAAAGCTTTTGACCGGACGCAGGCTCGCCGGTTGATCACTGCTTGATCGGACCGGCCGTCAACTCGGCAGGGTGCAGAAGAAGGTCGAGCCTTCGCCGGGTTTCCTGTTCGTGCAGTTGCGGCCACCATGGCGGATGAGGATGCGTTTGGCGATGCTCAGCCCGATGCCCGACGCCCGACGCCCGCCGCCCGCCGCCCGAGAGGCTCGATGCTTGGGTCTGCCCGCGCCGTCGGGTCCGGTGCGATGGAGATCACGGCCCGTCTGCCTGGTTTGGACGTGATGAGCAAGTCGTCCCGGTCGCTGGTCACTCGGGTGATGTCGACCTCAGCGAGGTTCATCGCCGAAAGCGACAGGCGCGACATTTCGAACAAGGCATCGATCAGGTCGTGGGCCGTGGAGACGGTGAAGGCTTCGAGTTCGCTCGTGCGCCCGGTCACCTGCTTTGGTGATGTTCTGCACGGCCCCGCTCAGGCGCTGGCCAGGCAGGAGACTGGCGTCCAACTTGATCCAGCGCGCCTGTCCATCGTTCAACACACGAACCTCTGCGCCGAACCTCAGCGGCTATCCGTTGGTTGGTCCATGAGAACGGTGATGGCTGGCCGAGTCGGAATCCATTGCCTGCTGTCTCCCCAGGATTGACCACGATCATGGCCCCGGGAATGCGGTCGAGAGCCTACCTTTGGCGGCACCTGTTCCAACTGGAGCGCCAAAGTTGGACCATTGCGGGCCTGCGCCCGGACAGGGTGCGCCGCCGACCCTCAAGCCATCCCGACACAATCAGAAGGACCTGGCCGTCTGTGTCTCATTTCCGGTTGTCGAGCCGGAAAATCTTCACCGCGTCGTTCATCACGCGGGCCTGTGCCTGCAGCGAGCTGGCTGCCGCCGAGAGCTCCTCGACCATGGCCGAGTTCTGCTGGGTGACCGAGTCAAGCTGGCCCACCGCCTGGTTGATCTGCGCCAGCCCCATGGACTGTTCGTGCGTGGCACCGGTGATTTCGGCGATCAAGCCGTTGACCTGCTCCACCGAACCCACGACGTTGGCCATGGTTTGTCCGGCGCTGTGCACCAGCTGGCTGCCGTGCGTGACCTTGTCGGCCGACTCGTCGATCAACACCTTGATTTCTTTGGCCGCGCTCAAGGTGCGCTGCGCCAGGCTTCGCACCTCGCCGGCCACCACGGCAAAGCCCCGGCCTTGTTCACCTGCCCGCGCGGCTTCCACCGCAGCGTTGAGCGCCAAAATATTGGTCTGAAACGCGATGCCGTCGATCACGCCGATGATCTCGCCGATGCGGCGCGACGACTTGCTGATGTCCTCCATGGTGGCGACCACCTGGTTCATGGCGTCGTTGCCCTCGCGCGCCACGCTGGCCGATCGCTGCGACAACACCGACGCTTCGCGCGAGGAGTTGGCGCTTTGCTGGACGGTGCTGGTGAGTTGCTCCATCGAGGCGGCGGTTTCTTCCAGGCTGCTGGCCTGCGACTCGGTGCGCGAGGACAGGTCGGAGTTGCCCGCGGCGATTTCGTTGGAGGCCACCTGCACGCCTTCCACCTCGTGGCGCACGTCGGACACCACGGCTTGCAGGTTGACGTTGAGCTGGTTGAGTGCGCGGCTCAGTTCCCCGAACTCGCCGCGGCTCTCGCCCTTGAAGCGCGCAGACAGATCACCCGCCGCCATCTGGTTGGCAAAGGAAATCGACTGGGTGAGCCGGTTCAAAATCTGGTTGCGCAGGCTCAGCGCAGCGAAAGTGGCAATCACCAGCAGCACCGCGCCGGCACCCACATGGGCCGCTGTGCCCTGGCTGGCGACGTACTCACCGATCACCAAGCCCACCGCGGCCAGGCCAACGGACGACATGGCGATGCGTTTGCCCAGGGTGAGTTGCAGCGCGAGTTGCAACCGACCCACGAGACCCGTGCGAACCACGCGGCCATGGTGCAGGGCGATGCTGGGCTGGCCCGATGCGGTTTCGCTGCGCATGCGTGCGTAGAGCGCTTCGGCCTCCTGCACCTGTTGGCGCGTGGGTTTGGTGCGCACCGACATGTAGCCGACCGCCTGACCGTTTTCCATCACCGGCGTGGCGTTGGCCACGACCCAGTAGTGGTCACCGTTCTTGCGGCGGTTCTTCACCAGCGCAGACCATGGTGAGCCGCTGGCCAGCGTGGCCCACATGTCGCGGAAGGCCTCGGTGGGCATGTCGGGATGTCGCACGAGGTTGTGCGGCTGCCCGATGAGTTCTTCGCGTTCAAACCCGCTGACCGCCACAAAGGCGGGGTTGCAGTAAGTGATGCGGCTCTGCAAGTCGGTCGTTGACACGAGAGTCACGCCCTCGGGAATGACGAACTCTTGGTGGGTGACGGGAAGGTTGGTTCTCATGTGGCTCTCGCATGTGCGTTGGCGATGTGGCACCAAGCACCGCGCGCACTTGTGTTTGGCACCGGAAATAAGAAGTATCGGCAATACCCCCGGGGGGTTAAGGGTCGAATACAGCCGCCATTGCCACTCAGTACCTGTTGATGTAGGGCGCAACCGAGCGGTCGCAAACTGCTCCGCCGGGTGCGCCTGGTGCCGGCCGTCAGTGGGCGTAACCGGCGGGCAGGAAGTTCATGAGGTTGCGCTCTTGGGCGAAGCTCACCACCGCCTGTTTGTCGGTGGGCAGCAGGTCGATGTGGAACGCCACCAGCCCCTGGATCAGGTACAGGCAGCGCTCCTGATCGCTGTTCTTCATGTGGGTCTTGATGGCTTCCCGCAGGCCCGCGCTGCGCAGTCTGACTGCGCTTTCGTGGGTGGACCTGCTCAGCAGCGCGATCACCGGGCCGCAATAGGTGCGCGAGGTGGGTGTTGTGGACAGCGCGGCGGCCACACGCCCGCCCAGTTCGCGGGGCGCACCCATGAGCTGCAGGAAAGCTTCGGCCGCGCCGAGGATGAAGTCTTTGGAGAACCAGAGCTGGCGTTTCCGGTTGGCGCCCAGGCTCGGTGGCGTTGTCAGGTCAAAGGGATTGAGTGGAGAAAGTGAAGTCAGGGAGCGGTTGTTTTCTAGGCTGTGGACCAGGCGCTGCTGGGCCTCCTCGCTACACACCAGGAGGCCAGGCACCTTCAGGATCTCCAGCGTCTCGTTTCTCGAGAGGCAGTCCACCATGCGCTGAAAGCAGACCTCGTTGTGCTGCTGGTGGTCGGCGACAGCCCCCTCGAACGTGAGATCCCGAACACCGGTGCGGTTGCTGGCCAGCGCCTCGAACAGCGTGGCGGGATCGTTCGGCATGTTCGTGTACAGCCGCAGCCTGGCGATGCCCGGCTGCGCCAGCAGCAACTGCGCGAGGGCCGGGTAGTTGAGTGGCGCACCCAGCCCCGCCAGCTTGAGGGTCTGCAGACCCGTCCATCCGACCAACGCGGTCAGCAGCTGGGGTGTTGCATCGGGGGGAACCCCCACGGAATCGTCTTCGACATCGACGGACCACGTGAGTGTGTGCACCGTGGGCGCGTGCTTGGGAAAGGCGAGCTGCGTGTCGGCGAAACGGCAATTCAGGAACGACAACACCTGCAGCGGGCAGCCTGCGTTGTTCAAGTGCTGCTGGAGCTGCATGCAGTCGATCGCCGTGAGCACGGCGCCCGTCACCTCCAGCGAAGACACGCTCGGCAGGCGGGGCAAGTGCTCCACGATGTGGGTCAGCATGCCCGGTTCGAGTGCGGGCACGCCGCCGGAGAAATTGTCGGTCTCGCACAGCGTCACGCTGTCGTGACCGGTGGCCTGAATAAGCTCGACCAGCAAGGCTCTTTCGTCGGCACGCACGAGCTTGCGTTCGATCTTGCGGTAGTCGATCCCGTCGAGCGGCCGGTTGTCCAGGAACGCCGCCACCTCCGGACTGGCGAGCAGCTCGTGGTTGTCTTGGTGTGCGATCAGGGAGCGGCGGTTGGGTTCGGTGGAGTCTGTGGTGACGGTGGAATCTGGGGAGCTGCGCTTCATGGACAGGGTCCTGTGGTGGATGGAACCCTTGAGTGGCGCCAGAGCCGCGAACGGCTCACACCCCGGCGATTGCGCCTAGACGAGGGGTGCGGGTGGGGGCGCCCAGCCCTTGAGCGAGCCGTGTCGGTGGGCATACACACTGGTGAACTCGGCCCCGAGCAGGAACACCTGCGCCGAGTAGTACACCCACAGCAGCAGCACCACGATGGACGCAGCTGCGCCAAACACCGAGGCCACACCGCTGCGCCCGATGTACTGCCCGATCAGCTCCTTGCCCACGGTGAACAGCAGTGCGGTGATGGCCGCACCCAGCCACACGTCGCGCCAGGCCACCGGCACGCGGGGCATCCACTTGTAGATCATGGCGAACACGGTGGTGACGAACAGGTAGCTCAGGCCGAAGTTGATGGCGTCGGCCACCAAGGCCAGTTCACCCAGCCACGGCGCCCACCATTTGCCCAGCGCCGCCATGGCCGCGCTCAGCACCAGCGAGACCATGAGCAAGAACCCGATGCCCAGCACCATGCTGGTGGAGAGCAGGCGCACGCGGATGAAGCGCAGCACCCCGCCGCCTTCGGGGTGGGCCGGCGCGCGCCAGATGCGGTCCATCGCGTCCTGCAGCTCGGCAAACACCGTGGTGGCGCCGGCCACCACCACCACCATGCCCACCAGCGTGCCCCAGATGCCCGCTTGCGGACGGTCCAGGCCTTTGAGCAGCGAGTCCACCGCCACCGCACTGTCGGTGCCCACCAGCTGGGTCAGCTGGGCCAGGATCTCGCCGCGCGCCGCCGGCTCGCCAAACAGCAGACCAGCCACCGAAATCACGATCAGCAACAGCGGGGCGATGGAGAAGAGCGTGTAGAACGCCAGGGCGGCGCCCATGCTGGGGGCATAGTCGTCCAGCCAGGCGTTGACGGTGTCGCGGATCAGGGCCCAGGCGGTGTTCAGCATGGTGTCGGGAAGCGGGTGAGTTGCATGCTGGGCATTCTCGCGGGCGATCGCTGGTGAATGTGTTCGCTGGCGCACGGTGCGCCGGCCGCGGTGGGTGTTTGTGGAAAAGAACCCTCAAGTCCGCCTCAAGGCGGCCGATAGAGACCCAAGAACACCGGGCATGTTTGCGCCCGGTGGCCCTTTGAGAGGTCCGCCATGATCAACATTTCCACCCCCAGCCCCGTGTCCTGGCCGACACCGCCGTCCGCTGCCGTGGCGCCAGTGGCGGCCACGCCGGCCATCAAGCCGGTGCAGTCCGGTGGAGCAGAGGCGCAGGCTGATCTGGCGTCCCGGCGCGAAGCCCGCCGCACCCGGGCCCGCCCGGACGACGAGGTCAGCCCGCCCACGTCGCAGCCGTCGGCGCCCGTGGCGTCCGATCGTCAGTTGACCACGCAGGCCCGTCAGGAAGCCGCCGCGCAGCGCACCGAGCAGGCGCAGAAAAAAGCCGAAGCCGACAAGGCGAGCCACCGCAAGGCCATGGACCGGCTGCAGGAAGTGCTCTCCAACATGTGGGCGGCCAGCGCCGCGGTGGTCGACCAGGCCCTGGGGCTTGAGCCCAAGGGCGAAGCGCTGCCCGGCAACCAGAGCGACACCGCGCCCGACCTCTCGGCCGTGGCCGCGTCCACCTTGTCCCGTCGGCTGTTGCCCGGGGCCAAGACCAACCAGCCGGCCGAGCAGGCCGCCTCCGAGAACATGCCCTGGCCGGTGATGCCGCAGGCCACCGAAGACGCCGCAACCACGGTTGCCCCGGAGGTGCCGGGCGGTGAAGTGATCGCCTACGACGAGCATGGCCAAAGCAGCCTGGCGCCGCTGGAAGTGGGCACGCTGCTGAGCGAAAAGGTCTGAGCCAGCTGGGTTGAGCCGACCGATTCGCCGCCGGGCCGCCCCAAGGCGAATCAGCCCCCCTGGGGGGCAGCGACCCGCGCAGCGGCGGAGCGTGGAGCATCTGTTCAGGCGCGCAGTCTGAATACCGCCACCGCACCCACCAGATCGGCAGCTTGTGTGCGCAGGCTGGTGGCGGCCGCTGCCATCTCTTCGACCAGCGCGGCGTTCTGTTGCGTGGCCTGGTCCATCTGGGTGACGGTTTCGCCCGGCGGATTCAACCGGTCGACGCAACACATTAACCACCGCGTAAGAGGAAGGAGTGTTGCAGATGAAACAACAGTCACGGATCTACTGCTCGGCCAGCCGCTGGGTCCTGGTGTGCAGGGCGGCCATCGTGCTGGTGGTGTCGCCCGGTTTCAGGTCGATGGCCACGCTCAGGTCGCCTTGCGCCATGGCGTCGGCCACGCGCTTGAGCTGGTCGGGGTCGGTGCCAATTTTTTGGGTCACCTGACCAAGGTACCCGGTCATGCCCAACTGGCCCGCAGCGACCACCAGCACGGAGCCAATGACCACGCCGCGGTCCAGCGCTGAAAGCTCCATCACTTCGCGCACGCGGAACTGCAAACGTTCACCCTGGCGGCGCTTCTTCAGGGCCAGTGGCCCCAGCAGGGCGTTGTGCGCGGGAATCGTTTTCTCCACCAGGAAGGCGAACGCTTCGTCCTTCTTGCCCAGCTGGTGGCCACGGCGGTTCCGTGGGTCAGCGAGCCAGTGGCGGAGGTTCAGGTGGGGGAGGGCGAGGCGGGCACCCCATGCGACCTCGCCGCGTTGGCGCGAATGTACGACCACGTGGCGGTGCACGCGGCCCTCGTTGAATTGCGCGAATTCCGGCGCCGGCAGGAACCCTGTCGGGCGGGATCCCTGCTGTCGGCCTGAGGTCAGGCCGCCTCAGTCGGTGCGAACTGCTGCAGGGCCAGTTGCGTGCGGGTCATGTCGGCCAGCAGCTGGGTGCCCAGCTCGCGGCGCAGCACGGTGTCTTCTTCCGAGGCCAGCCGCTCGATCTGGGCCGACGTGCGCACCAGCGCCCGAAAGCCCAGCAGCATGGCCGTGCCCTTGAGCTTGTGGGCGTCGTAGGCGATCTGCGCGGAGCTTCCTGCAGCCAGCGAGGCCAGCAGCACGTGCACGCTGCCTTCGGGCGGCTCGAACAGGGTGGCCAACAGTTCGTCCATGGTGTCGGCCGGCATCATCGCCACGATCTCGGTGTAGGACTCGGTGTCGATGAGACCGGCCGCGCAGGTGTTGAGCTCCTGAACCTCGGGGGCCGCATTCTCGGGCGCGGGCACAGGTGCCGGTGACGGCGTGGCATCGCCCACCAGCACGGTGGATGCATCAAGCAGGCCACAGCGTTCTAGCGCGCGCTGAAGATCCTGCGCCTGCAGGGGCTTGCTGGCGAATTCGTTGACCCCCACTTCGAGCGCCCGCTTGCGCGTGTCGTTCACCACGTCGGCGGTGACCAGCACCACCTTGATGTCCTTGTTGGGGCCGGTGAGCGCGCGGATGGCTGCGGTGGTGGCCAGGCCATCGAGCACGGGCATGTGAAAGTCGAGCAGCACCACATCAAAGCGCTGCCGATCCAGCAGTTGCAGGGCTTCTTGTCCGTTTTCGCAGAACACCGCCTCGTGACCCATGCGGTCGAGCAGGATGTTCATGTACTTGAGGTTGATCGGGTGGTCCTCGGCCACCAGCACCCGCAGCTGACGCGACGGGCCTGCGTTCTCGCCGGACTGAACCGACTCCGCCAGCGCCTCGGTTTCGGGCAGGACCATGTGCACCGTGAACAGCGAACCCTGACCCGGTTCGCTGAGGACGTCGATGGTGCCGCCCATCATGTGGGCGAGGTTGCGCGAAATCTCCAGCCCCAGGCCACTGCCGCCGATGCGCCGGCGCACCGAGTTGTCGGCCTGGTAGAAGCGGGTGAAGAGCTGGGCCACGGTGGCCGCGTCCATGCCCATGCCGGTGTCCTGCACCGTGAGGCGCACGCCGCCCGGCGTGCCTTCGAGCCGGGACAGACGCGCCGTGATGCTGCCCTGCGAGGTGAACTTCACCGCGTTGCCCAGCAGGTTGAAGAGGATCTGGCGCACGCGCGTGGGGTCGGCCATGACCCATTCGGGCAGGTCGTGTTCGGTGTCCACCTGCAGCGTGATGCCCTTCTCTCGGGCTGAGGCGCGCATCAGGCCTTCGACCTCGTTCACCAGCGAGCGCAGGCGCACCGGTTCGGGCGCCAGGCGCAGCGTGCCCGACTCCATGGTGGACACGTCCAGGATGTCGTTGAGCACCCCGAGCAGGTGCTGGGCGGAATCGCGCGAGGTCTGCACGTAGTCGCGCTGCTGCCCCGAGAGCTGGGTTTCGTCGAGCAGGTTGAGCATGCCCAGCACACCCTGGAAAGGGGTGCGGATTTCGTGGCTCATGTTGGCCAGGAACACGCTCTTGCCGTGGTTGGCGGCTTCGGCCTCTTCTTTGGCCACGGCCAGCTCCCGGGAGACGGCCTGGAGCGCTTCGTACTGGCGCACCTGACGACGCAGGTGGCGCACCAGCAGCGCCACAAACAGCAGCAGCACGCCGGCCTGCACAGCGGCCAGGGCGATCACCAGGCGGCCCTGCTCCCGCAGCTGGGCGTTGCGTTCGTCCACGAAACGCGCCGTGGCGCGGTTGGCTTCGCGCGTGAGTTCGCCCAGTGCCGGCTCGATCTGCTCCATGGTGCGGATCAGCGTCTGTCGGGTCGCGCGCTGCTGAAGCAGCCCGGTGGGGTCTGCAAAAACCGGGTCGGCCTGGGCCACAAAGCCGTTCACCGCGCTGATGGCATCGCGGTAGGCTGGCGTGGCGTTGAGCAGGTCGTTGCGCGGGATGTCCGTGACCACCGCGATGCGGCTGACGAACACCTCGTAGCGCTCGACGAGGAAGTCCGCGTCAACGGTGGCCTCGCTGTCGGTGGAGCTGTGCATCGCGTAAGCCAGGTGGTTGAGTTCGCGTTCCAGCTGGTACGACTGCCACATGATCGAGTCGATCTGGTTGATCGCCACGTCTTCCATCAGGTTGAACTGCTTCCACTGGATGTAGCTCAGCGGCGTCAGCGTCACGAGCAGGGCAGCACCGATGGCGGCCACCCAATGCCCCACCTTCCAGCCACCAAAACCCGTGGGTCGGGTGTTCATTGCAGTTCCAGTGCCTTGAGTTGCCAGATCGAGCGTTCGTAGTAGACGGAGGTGCGCAGCTCGGCCGAGTTGTCAAACGGGTACACCACGAACAGCGGACCCTTGCTGCGCACAGGAATGGGCTTGTCGTCGATCAGGCGGGCCATGAGCACACCGTGTTTGGCGAGGTCTTCCACCGGAATGCTGATCTTGTAGTCGTTGATGGCCACTGCGCTCACCGTGGTGCCGCTGGACTTGACGAGAGCCAGCACGTCCTTGAGCAACGGACCCGTGAACTTCACCGGCTTGTCGTACCAGGGCGTGCGGGTGGTGAAACTGTGCTGAGGCAGCTTTTCGATCATGGCCATGTCGAACACGGCCAGATCGCCCTTGTTCTTCGCGTCGATCTTGCCGCTCACGCTCAGGATGACGCGGCCCTTGGGCGCTTCCATCGGTTGGGCAAACGACGACAGGGGAGACACGGCGGCCAGGGCCAGCAGCGCGGTGAAAAGACGACGGTTGTTCATGTTCGGACTCGGTGGACGGGTTGATCAGATGCGGTGGCGCACGCCAGCGGGTGCGCTGGCCAGGCGGTTGAGCACCGCCTCGGCAATGTGTGTGAGGGGCAGGATTTCATGGGCGGCGCCATGCTGGATGGCCATGCGCGGCATGCCGAAGACCACACAGCTGGCCTCGTCCTGCACGTAGTTGTAGCTGCCGGCGTCTTTCATCTCGCGCATGGCCAGCGCGCCGTCGGCGCCCATGCCGGTGAGCATGATGCCCAGCGCGTTCGGGCCGAGCACGCGCGCGGCCGACTTGAACAGCACCTCCACCGAAGGGCGGTGGCGGTTCACGGGTTCGGTGTCTTCGACCACGGCCACGTAGTTGGAGCCGCTGCGGTCGATGCGCAGGTGGTGACCACCCGGGGCAATGTAGGCGTGGCCCGGCAAGATCCGCTCGCCGTGCCGGGCTTCCTGTACGCGGATGCGGCACAGCGTGTTGAGCCGGTTGGCAAAGCTGGTGGTGAAGCCCGGGGGCATGTGCTGGGTGATCACGATGGCGGGTGCGTCCGCCGGCATGGGCATGAGCACTTCGCGGATGGCTTCGGTGCCACCGGTGGAGGCGCCAATGCAGATGATCTTCTCGGTCGACACACGGGGCAGAGCCGCGCGAGGTGGCTCCGCAGCACCGCCGCCGGCAGGTGCCGAGCCGGCGCCGGGCGCGGGCGGCAGACGCTTGACGTGGGCGCTGGCGGCCACGCGGATCTTGTCCACGATGTCGCCGGCCAGTTCCTGCAAACCACTGCTCACGCCGATGCGCGGCTTGGCCACGAAGTCGATCGCGCCCATTTCGAGTGCGCGCAGCGTGGTCTCGGCGCCTTGCTCGGTGAGGGTGGAGACCATCACCACCGGCATTGGCCGCAGGCGCATCAGGCGCGAGAGGAACTCCAGCCCGTCCATGCGTGGCATCTCCACGTCCAGCGTGATCACGTCGGGGTTGGTCTCGCGGATCATCTCGCGCGCCACCAGCGGGTCGGCCGCAGCGCCCACGCAGGTCATGTCGGGCTGGCGGTTGATGATTTCGGTGAGCAGGCTGCGCACGAGGGCGGAATCGTCCACCACGACCACTTTGATTTTTGCCATGGTCCTCTCCTTGTCTTCTCGTCGGTTCGTTCAGAACAGGTCGACAGAACCGCCCGTGATGGCCTTGGCCACCACCGAGGCGCTGCTCTTGCGTTCCTGCGTTTCCAGTGTTTCAGGGTGCGAATGCGCCAGCCGCTTGACCATGGCCTTGCCGGTGGCCGGGAAGTAACAGACCTTGCGCGGGTGGATGTCGAGCACGTCCTTGGAGATCACCGCGATGCGTTCGGTCTGCAGGTAGTCCAGCACGAACTGCGTGTTGCGCTCACCCACGTTCATGGTGGTGAAGGTGTGCATCACCTGTCCGCCGCCGAACACCTTGGCCTGCATGGTCTCGCGCCGGGCGCCGAGCTTCATCATCTCGTTGATCAGCAGTTCCATGGCAAACGAGCCGTAGCGCCCGCCCGCGTCCATGCCGCCATCGGGCAGCATGAAGTGGTTCATGCCGCCCACGCGAACGCGCGGGTCGTAGATGCAGGCGGCAATGCAGGAGCCCAGCACCGTCATCACCATCATGTCGTCGGCGGTCACAAAGTACTCGCCGGGCAGCACCTTCACCGCGTCCTGGTGGAAGTGGTGGTCGTGGTAGAAAAAGCTTGCCTCGCCAACCTTGCGCTTGCTGGCCTTGAGCTGGTCGAGTCGTGATGTGGGGGCTGCGATCATCCGGGCGTTCTCACAGACGTTCGTAGACTGTTTTTCCGCGCAGCGCAAACAGATTGCGCGCGTCGCTGAAGTTCTCGGCGTGGCCCACAAACAGCATGCCGCCGGGCTTCATCACGCGGTGGATGCGCTCGAGCACCTGACGCTGCGTGGCGGCGTCGAAATAGATCATCACGTTGCGGCAGAAGACCACGTCGAAGGGTTCGCGAAACGGCAGGTCGTGGATCAGGTTGACGGACTGGAACGTCATGTTTTTCTGCAGATCGGGCTTCACGCGCATGAAGCCTTCGTTGCTGCCCTTGCCACGCATGAAGAAGCGCTGCATGCGCTCGGGGCTCAGGCCCTTGGTGCCGTCGGCCTTGTAGACACCGCGTTGCGCCGTGGCCAACACCTTGGTGTCGATGTCGCTGTTGACGATCTCGTACGAACCGCTGGCGCCCAGGCCCTCAACGGCCGTCATGGCGATCGAATAGGGCTCTTCGCCGGTGGAGGCGGCCGAGCACCAGATGCGCCACTTCTGCGTGCGTTGGGCGGCAAACATCTGCGCCAGGATCTCGAAATGGTGCTGCTCGCGGAAGAACGCGGTGAGGTTGGTGGTCAGCGCGTTGATGAACTCCTGCCACTCGGCGCCATCGTGGTGTTCGAGCCAGTCCAGGTAAGTCTTGAAGCTGTCGTGACCGGTCTCGCGCAGGCGGCGCGACACGCGGCTGTACACCATGGCGTGTTTGCCGTCGTGCAGGCTGATGCCGGCTTTTTTGTAGATCAGCGCCTTGATGCGCGAGAAGTCGGCGTCGGACCAGACGAATTCACGGCCCTCGGCCAGGGGTCCGTCTTCAGACGCTGCGGTTCGTGGCGGTGGCACCGGACGCGCAATGCGTTGGGAGGAAGGGCTTTGCTGCAACATCGGGTGTCCTGACCGGTTGGAAACTGGAGCGCGCCAGGCGCGCGGGTTGTTGTTCTGAAGGCTTCAGTGCCGCGATCGGCGCACCAGGCTGGAGGTGTCCAGGATCAGCGAGACCTTGCCGTCGCCGAGGATGGTGGCGCCCGAGACGTTGGGCACGCGCCGGTAGTTCGATTCCAGGTTCTTGATCACCACCTGCTGTTGGCCCAGCAGCTCGTCGACCATCAGCGCCACGCGCTGGCCGTCGGCTTCCACCACGACCATGATCGGGCTGGCGCCGCTGTGCTCGAAGCGCGGCACCTGGAACACACGCTCCAGCTCGATCACCGGCATGAACTCCTCGCGCACCTTGACCACTTGCGCGCCTTGCGCCAGGGTGTTGATGTCGGTGGGCTTGATCTGGAACGACTCGATCACGCTGGACAGCGGCAGGATGTAGACCTCGTCGCTCACCCGCACCGACATGCCGTCCATGATGGCCAGGGTCAGTGGCAGGCGCACCGAAACGCGCATGCCGTAGCCCTCGGCCGAATCGATTTCCACCGTGCCGTTGAGCGCGGCGATGTTCTTTTTCACCACGTCCATGCCCACGCCGCGGCCAGAAACATCCGTCACTTGGTCGGCGGTGGAGAAGCCCGGGGCAAAGATGAGGCCCCAGACCTCGGCATCGGTCATGGAGTCGGGCGCGTCGATGCCTTTTTCGCGCGCCTTGCTCAGCAGCTTGTCGCGATTGAGGCCTTTGCCGTCGTCGCGCACTTCGATCAGGATGGAGCCGCCTTCGTGCGTGGCCGACAGCGTGATCGTGCCGTGCTCGGGCTTGCCCTTGGCGCGCCGGTCTTCCGGCATTTCAATGCCGTGGTCGCAGCTGTTGCGGATCAGGTGGGTCAGCGGGTCGGTGATCTTCTCCACCAGGCCCTTGTCGAGTTCGGTGGCTTCGCCGTGTGTGACCAGCTCGACTTTTTGCCGAGTTTGGTGGCAAGGTCGCGCAGCATGCGGGGGAAACGGTTGAACACCACCGACATCGGGATCATGCGGATCGACATCACCGCTTCCTGCAGGTCGCGGGTGTTGCGGTCGAGGTCGGCCAGGCCCGCCAGCAGCGGCTGGTTGGCGCTGTTGTCGAGCTCCCGGCTTTTCTGCGCCAGCATGGCCTGGGTGATCACGAGCTCACCCACGAGGTTGATCAGCTGGTCCACCTTGCTGACCGAAACGCGCAGGGTGCTGGACTCCATCGCGGCCGGTGCAGCGGCGCGGGTCTCGACCTTGGGCGCGGCGGCCTTGGTGGTGTGCTCGGGTGCGGTGATCACCGCTTGAGCGGCGTCAACCGCGTGGGCTGGCACACCGGGCGCACCGTCGAAAAAGCCAAAGTCGGCGCTGGCGGCCTGCACGGGCGCGGCCGGTGCTGGCGCTTCGTCGGTGGTGGCGGCCAGGTCGACGATGCGGATCTCTTCCTTGCTCACATGGAACGTGAAGAGGTCCATCAGGTCGCCGTCGGACGAGGTGGTGGTGGCGCGGTAGACGCGCTTGTTGGCCTGGTCGCAGGGCAGGGACTCGATGGTGCCCAGCCCGGGGATGTCGCGGAAGAGCTCGGCCACGCCGTCGGCTTGCGCCACGTTGTCCAGCGGGCCGATGTGGATTTCGAGTTCGCGGCTGGCTTTGGCCGCCGGCTTGTTGATCACGCGGGCCGGCGCGGGGGCGGGTGCTTCCACCACCGGCGCTGCCACCACCGGTGCCGGGGCGGCTTGAACGACAGGGGCCGCAGCGTCTTCGCCGTTGGCCAGAGCGTAGATGCGGGCTACCAGATCGCCCGTGGCGGGTGTGTCGTTGCCGCGGCCCTGGTGGTGGGCGAGTTGCAGGCGCAACGCGTCGCTCGATTCCAGCAGCACGTCCACCATGGCGGCGGTGGGGTTGAGTTCGTGGCGGCGCAGCTTGTCCAGCAGCGACTCCATCTGGTGCGTGAGTTCGGCCACGTCGGCAAAGCCGAAGGTGGCGGCACCGCCCTTGATCGAGTGGGCGCAGCGGAAGATCGCGTTGAGTTCTTCGTCGTCGGCCTTCTCCACATCCAGCGCGAGCAGCATCTGCTCCATCTGGTCCAGGTTTTCGCCCGCTTCCTCAAAGAAGATTTGATAGAACTGGCTCAGGTCAATGTCGTTGGCCAGGCTTTGACCTTCGTTCATCATTTCACCCATGGGGGGTCTCCTTGGCTGCTGGTGAGCGGCGCGCGTTTGTTTAACGAATGACTTTTTGGATGACTTCGATCAACCGGGCGGGATCGAAGGGTTTGACCAACCAGCCCGTGGCGCCCGCGCTGCGGCCGGCCTGTTTCATCTGGTCGCTGGACTCCGTGGTCAGGATCAGGATGGGTGTGGTCTTGAATTTGGGGTGCTCGCGCAGCTTGCGTGTGAGGCCCAGCCCGTCCAGGTTCGGCATGTTCTGGTCGGTCAGCACCAGGTCGATGCTGTGCATCTGCGCTTTCTCGAAAGCGTCCTGGCCATCCACCGCTTCGACCACGTGGTAGCCGGCTCCGGTGAGGGTGAACGCCACCATTTTTCGCATGGAAGCCGAATCGTCGACGGCAAGAATGGATCGCATGGCTAACTCCGTGTTTCAGTCAAATATCGGCAGATACCGGGGGGTCTTGAATCGGGGCCTGTTCGGTCAGAACAGGTCGATGGAGCCAGCGTCCATCTCGCTCTGTGTCACCGGGCTGGGGCGCTCGGGCATCGGGTCCAGGCCCAGCGGCACTTCCCCTTCTTCGGGCTCCATGGCTTCTTCGGCCAGGCGCCAGGCGCAGCTCTGCAGCACCTTGCCGGTGTGCACGATCAACTGGGTCGCCATGTCGTGAAACTGCAATTCCGTCACGGCCTGGTGCAGGCTGGTGCGGATCGGGCCGAGTTCGGCCTGGCGGCTTTCGTGAAGCTCGCCAAGGGCCTGATTGGCCGTGCCGAAGCGTTCCATCAGGTTGGCGGTGGCGTGGTCCAGCAGGCCTTCGAGGCGCTGCAGGTCGGTCACGGCCATGAGCAGCGAATCCTGGAGGTTGGCTACCAGATTCACGGGCAGGGAGACGCACGGCGGAGGATGCTGCATCGTCAAGTGGTCCATGGTGTTGCTCGTGTAGGGCATGTCGAGTAGGGTGGGCAGTACAATTTTCGAGGTCTGTAAGAAGCTGTATCGGCAGATAACCGGCCAAATTCAGTTCCATTTCCCGGGTTGTCTGTTGTTTGTTGCCGCCGACCAGCGGCCGGCACTGTCCTCCCCACCCCCTCCCCCAACATTCCACACAGGCATGTCCGAGAACCTTGTCACACCCCCGGTTCACATCCTGCATCTGGAAGATTCGCGGGTGGACCACGCGTTGGTGAAATTCGCCTTGCAGCGCAGCAAGTTGAACAGCGAGGTGGCGCTGGTCGACACGCTGGAGGACCTTCAGCGCGAGCTGCTCACTGGGCGTTACGACGTGGTGCTGGCCGACTACCACCTGCCCGGCTTCACCGGCATGGACGCCTGGGACCTGGTGCGGGGGATGCAGATCGAGATCCCGTTTGTCATCCTTTCGGGCGCCATCGGCGAGACGGCGGCGGTGGATGCGATGCACCGCGGCGTGAGCGACTACTTGCTCAAGGACAGCATGCACCGCCTCTCGCACGTGATCGAGCGTGCGATCGAGGTCTCGCAGACGCGGCGCGAGCGAGCGCGCGCCGCCGAAGAACTGGCCGAATCGCGCCAGCGCCTGGCCGAGCTGGCCGAGCACCTGCAGACCAGCATCGAACAGGAGCGCGCCAACATCGCACGCGAGATCCACGACGACATTGGTGGTGCACTCGCCGCGGTGAAGCTCGACCTGGCCTGGGTGGGCCGCCGCGAAACCGACCCCGACGTGCTCCAACACGTGAGCACCGCCATGGAGATGCTGCAGCACGCCCTGGGCGCGAGCCAGCGCATCATGATGAATTTGCGTCCGCCCATCCTCGACCAAGGCTTGGTGGCCGCGGTGCAGTGGCTGGCTGGCGGCTTCGAGCGGCGCAGCGGCCTGCGGGTGACCATCCGCCGGTCGGCCGACCAGATCGACGTGCCGATGGACGTGCAACTGGTGGCTTACCGCACGGCGCAGGAAGCCCTGACCAACATCGCCAAGCACACCAAGGCCACGGCGGTCGACATCGACCTGAGCGATGGCGAGGGCGTGTTGACGCTGGAAGTCACCGACAACGGCCAGGGCATGAGCCCGGATGCGCTGCGCAAGGCCGAGTCCTTCGGGCTGCTGGGCCTGCGCGAGCGCGCCGCCAAGGTGGACGGCTGGCTCGACGTGAGCACCTCACCGCGGGGTACCTCGGTCATTCTGTCCGTGCCCCTGACCCCACTCAAGAACCCTGACAACGCGGCCAACGCCGCAGAGGAAGCCCATGATCAAGGTGATTTTGTGTGACGACCACGCGGTGGTGAGACGCGGGATTCGCGACACCATCTCGGAGGCCACCGACATCCAGGTGGTGGGCGAAGCAGGGAGCTACCCCGAACTGCGTGAAGCCATGCGCAAGACCGAGTGCGACGTGCTCGTGCTCGACCTCAACATGCCGGGGCGCGGCGGGTTGGAAGTGCTGGCTGCTTTGAAGGAAGAGGGCTCCACCGTGAAGACGCTGGTGGTCTCCATGTACCCGGAAGACCAGTACGCCATCCGCTGCCTGCGCGCCGGGGCGCGTGGCTATCTCAACAAGGCCGGTGAGCCGGCCGAGCTGGTGGCCGCCATCCGAACCGTCATGCAGGGGCGCAAGTACGTCACGGCCGATGTGGCGCAGATGCTGGTGGACAACCTGCACGCGCCCGAGAGCGAGGAGCTGCATGCCAGCCTCTCCGAGCGCGAGCTGCAGACCCTGCAGAAGATCGCCTCGGGCAAGAAGCTCTCGGACATCGCCGAAGAGCTCATGCTCAGCCCCAAGACGGTCAGCGTCTACCGCGCCCGTGTGCTGGAAAAACTGCACCTGGCGAACAACGCGGAGCTCACGGTCTACGCGATTCGCAACGGGATCGTGTGAACACCTTCCTGCGCCGCTGACGCGGCTTCCCCTCCTTTCTGGCGCCTTCGGCTGACAGGGGGTGGGGCGAGGGGAACGCTGCCAGCAACGCCGCGTCCATTCAGCACCTGCGGATAATGGTCCGATGTCCGCTCCATCCACCTCCATCTGGAGCCCCCTGCGCCAACCCGCCTTCCGCGGCCTGTGGATTTGCGGCGCCATCTTCTTCATTGGCGCCGGCATGCAGACCATGGCGGCGGCCTGGCTCATGGTCGAGCTCACCGGCTCTTCGTTCCTCGCCGCGCTCGTGCAGACGGCGGTGTTCCTGCCCATGTTCTTGCTGGCCTTGCCGGCCGGTGTGCTGGCCGACACCACCGACCGCCGCCGCCTGATCTCGGGGGCGCTCATGGCCCAGGTGGCTGCGTGCACGCTGCTGGCCGGGCTGGTGCTGGCCGGCTGGGGTGGGCCGGGCTCGGTGCTCTTTCTGGTGTTTGTGTGCGGCTGCTGTACGGCGGTGCTCACCCCGGCCTGGAACTCGTCGGTGGTCGACCCGGTGCCGCGCGAGGAGTGGCCGCAGGCCATCACCGCCATCGGCATTGCCTACAACGCGGCGCGTGCCATCGGCCCCACGTTGGCCGGCCTGCTGTTCGCGCGCCTGGGTGCGGGCTGGGTGTTTGTGGTCACGGTGTTCACCACGCTGGTGATGTGGGAGTCGATCCGGCGCTGGCCGCCGCGCGCGCACCCGCCGTCGAGCCTGCCGCCTGAACGCCTGTGGGGCGGCACGCTGAGCGGTCTGCGCTTTGCCTGGCACTCGCGAATCATCCTGGCGCAGCTGGTGCGGGTCATGGCGTTCAGCGCGGCCGGCTCGGCGCTGTGGGCGCTGTTGCCGGTGATCGCGCAGCGCCAGCTGGGCACCGGCGCTGAAGGCTTTGGTCTTCTCATGGGTTGCCTGGGCACAGGTGCGGTGTGCTCGGGCCTGGTCATTGGCCGGCTGCGTGCGCGTTTTGCGCTGGACGCCATCGTGTCGGTGAGCTGTGCGGTATTTGCCGTGGTCATGTTGCTCGCCGCGTGGGTGCGCGTGCCCTGGGTGGTTTACATCGCCATGGCGTTTGGCGGTGCCGCCTGGATGGCCACCATGTCGACCTTCAACACCGCCACGCAGGCCAGCGCGCCGCCCTGGGTGCGCTCGCGCGCCGTGGCGCTGCACATCGTCTCTGCGCTGGGGGCATTCGCCATCGGCTCGGCCTTCTGGGGCGCGGTGTCCGACATTGCCGGCCTCACCGCCGCGCTGGTGGCCGCGGGCGTGGTGATGGCCGCGGGCCTGCTGTTGGTGCGGCCGTTTCCGCTGCGCATGGGCGCGCTGCACGAGGTGACGCAAGGCACACCGTGGGACGAACTCTTTGTGGTGGACGAACCCAGCCCGTCAGCCGGCCCGGTGGCGGTGGAGGTGGGCTACCGCATCCGTCCCGGCGTGGATCAGGCGTTTCTGGACACCATCAGCCGCATGAAGGACCCGCGCCGGCGTGACGGCGCGAGCTTCTGGCGTGTCTACCGCGACCTGGGCGAACCATCGCGCTATGTGGAGCGCTTCATCGTCGCCTCCTGGGCCGACTACCTGCACCAGCGCGCCCGCGCCACCGTGGCTGACCGCGAGCTGGAAACCGATATCCGTGCGTTTCTGGCCGATGGCGAGAGCGCGACCATGTCCCACTACATCGCGGAGCGTTGATCTCATGAAACACAGAAGCATCCTGACGTCCATGTTGCTGGCACTGGCCCTCATCCTGTCTGGTTGCAGCAAAGCCGATCCGCAGGCTCAACTGGAAGCCGCCGTGCAAAAGCTGCAGGACAGCCTGGAGGCCAAGGACACCAGCGCGGTGATCGACCAGCTCGATGCCAGCTTCCAGGCCCAGGACGGCCTGGACCGCGAGTGGGCGCGCAAGACCATGACGCTCATGTTCTTGCGCTACGCCAGCGTCAAGGTGATCGCCGTCACGCGCAAGAGCAGCATCGACCCCACCGCCGCGCAGTCGGGCCTGACGCAGGCGCAGGTGCTGGTCACCGGCGCGCAGGGTTTGATTCCTGAACGCGCCGCGCCTTACGACGTGCGCCTGGAATGGCGGCGCGTGTCGGACGAGTGGAAGCTGACCCGCATCACCTGGGAATGACCACCCCATGACGCCCGAACTGGGGTTGCTGGTGGTGGGTGCGGCCGTGGCTGGTTTTGTGCAGGGGCTCTCGGGCTTTGCCTTCAGCATGGTGGCCATGTCGTTCTGGATCTGGGGCATCGACCCGCGCGTGGCCGCGGTGCTGGCAGTGTTCGGCTCGCTCACCGGGCAGCTCATTGCGGTGTTCACCACGAGGCGCGGTTTTCGCTGGCCGGCGCTCTGGCCGTTTCTGGCCGGGGGTGCAGTGGGTGTGCCCATCGGCGTGGCGGTGCTGCCGCACCTCAACGCCGATCTGTTCAAGCTGATCCTGGGCAGCGTGCTGGTGGTTTGGTGCCCGGCCATGCTGCTGACGACCCAGCTGCCGCGCATCACGCGCGGTGGGCGCCTGGCCGACGGCGTGGCTGGCGCGGCCGGTGGTTTCATGGGCGGTATCGGGGGCTTCACCGGCGTGGTGCCCACGCTGTGGTGCACGTTGCGCGGCATGGAGAAAGAGCGTCAGCGCGCCATCGTGCAGAACTTCAACCTCGCAGCCCTCTCATTCACCATGCTCGGCTACGTGTCCACCGGTGCGGTCACGCGCGACATTTGGCCCCTGCTGCCGGTGGTGGCAGTGGCGCTGCTGGTGCCGGTGCTGCTCGGTGCCCGGCTCTATGTGGGCTTGAGCGAGGCGGCGTTTCGTAAACTGGTGCTCTCGCTGCTGGCTCTCTCGGGCGTGGCCATGCTGGTGGCGGCGGTGCCCCGCTTGCTGGGCTAACCCCCCGTGAAGATCTCGGTCGCCAGCTTCATGAGCGCCAGCACCGGTTTGTCCAGCATGGGCAGCGTGAAGGCAATGCCCACCAGGCCGGCGGACAGCGTGAGCGGAAAGCCGATTGCAAACGCATTCATCTGCGGCGCGATGCGCGAGACGAAGCCCAGCACGATGTTCACGAACATCAGCATGCCGATCATGGGCAGCGCGATCCACAGGCCGTAGCGGAACACCACGGCGCCGAGCTCGTGCAGCTGCATGCGGTTGATGGAATCGAGTGCGCCGCCGCCCACGGGGAAGGTGTTGAAGCTGGCGATCACCGCCTGCAAAAGCATGAGGTGGCCACCCATCACCACGAACAGCAGCATGGTGGTGTTGCCGAAGAAGCGGCCCACGGTGCTGGACTGTGCGTTGGTCGAGGGATCGAAGAAGCCGGCGAAGTTCAGGCCCATCTGCAGCCCGATGATTTCGCCGGCCAACTCCACCGACGAGAACACGATGCGCACCGCCAGACCGATGGCGATGCCTACCACCACCTGTTGCATGACCACCGAGAACGCCTGCGGGTCGGTGAGCGCGATCATGGGCTGGTCGGCCAGGCCGGCCTGCGCGCACACCGCCACGATGAAGGCCAGCGCCACGCGCGTGCGCAGCGGCACCGAGCGCGAGGAAAAAATGGGTGCGCTGGAGAAGACCGCGAGGATGCGCAGGAAGGGCCAGAACACCGGGGAGACCAGCGCCATCACCTGCGCTTCGGTGAACGTGGGCATGTCCGGTGCGCGATCAGATGGCGTAGTTGGGGATGGAGAGGATCGTGCTGCGGATGAACTCGACCATCGTCGTCATCATCCACGGCCCGGCGATGGCGAACACCGCGATGGCCGCGATCAGCTTGGGCACGAACGCCAGCGTGGCTTCGTGGATCTGCGTGATGGCCTGGAACAGGCTCACCACCAGACCCACCGCGAGCACCGTGGCCAGCACGGGCGCAGCCACCATGAGCAGCATGAACAGCGCGTTCTGCGCCATCGTGAGAGCGGCTTGCGGATCCATGTTCTTACCTATTGAGCAAAGCTGGCTGCGAGAGAGCCGATGAGGAGGTTCCAGCCGTCAGCGAGAACGAAGAGCATGAGCTTGAACGGCAGCGCCACCAGCACCGGCGACAGCATCATCAT